>NZ_JADEYP010000009.1 GCF_020295405.1 Sphingobacterium bovistauri | reverse complement strand
TATAAACTCTTCTATTAGCAATAAAACAGAATCCAAAACTGTCAATAATTACAAAATATCCAAAATATCCTCTGTATCCAAGTATGCAGCTTAACAATTAGAAGTTTTCTTAAAAATCGAAATAAAACAAAGAAGCTGCCCTTTTTGGACAGCTTCTTTGCAATAACTTATTTATCACTGACTAAAACTCATCTTCACTTGATAACAGTTCCTTGTGATTACTCACAGCTGTTCGAGTCTTGGTTTTGTGTTTACTTATTTGTCTTCGTAAGGATTCGACGGCAACATCTGTTGCCTCTTCAAAGCTTTTCGCTTGAGCTTTAGCGAATAATTGTGAACCTGGAATATTAAATTTCAATTCCACAACTTTGTTGGCTTCATCTTCCACATTTTCTAGTCGTAAGTAACATACCCCTTCGATGATATTATCCAAGAATTGTTCTAATTTGCTAGTTTTTCTTTTGATAAAGTCGATCAATTTTTGATCTGCATCGAATTTGATTGATTGCACAGTTACGTTCATGTTTTCCTCCTTTTTTAAGCTTTTGGATGAGCTTGTTTATAAATGTTTTTTAATCGTTCAACAGAATTGTGTGTATAAATCTGCGTAGCAGACAATCCTGCGTGTCCCAATAACTCTTTAATCGCGTTCAGATCGGCTCCGTTATCTAGCAACGATGTCGCAAAACTGTGTCGTAATATATGAGGACTCTTTTTCTTTTGTGATGTAATCATACTTAGATACTTATTTACTACACGGTAGACTAGTTTAGGATATGCTTTCTTCCCATCCTTAGTAACGATCAAATGCTCTGAATTATTATCTAAATTGCTCTTTTCTTTTTTTTCTAAATACTGTTTAAGTTCATGAATTAATGTCGAATACATTGGAACAAATCTAAGTTTGTTCCTTTTACCTAATATAAGGATTTTTTTATTGTAAAAGTCAATATCTCGCTCTTTTATTTCCAATAATTCTGCCAATCGAATCCCTGTTCCAAAAAGCAATTCTACAATGATAAAGTCTCGACTATCTTCGAATGTTTCATTCGAGGATTCCATCTTTTCCAATAGCGCTGTCATCTTTTGTTTTTCAACCACTACAGGCAATTGTTTTCCTACTTTAAGCGCCTTAATTAAATGTACAGGATTCGTAGCAGACAAAGATTCTCGTTGCAAATATTTGTAATACGATTTCAACACTGATATTGCACGATTTACGGAAGATGCAGTTTTGCCTTTTTCCTTTATTGTCGCAAAATAATACCTACAGAACTTGTAATCAACATCTTGAAAAACCATCCCTTCTGACTCCAAAAAAGTTAGATAGGAATGTATCTCCAATTCATACGCAATTATTGTATGCGGGGAGTACCTTTTTTCGAATTTTAAGAAATTGATGAAACTGCTTTTGTACATAGATGGATCAAAACTTTCTCTCAATATAAAAATTATATAGAATAATAACTAACCAAGCCATCGAAATGTTTAAAAATCCAAAAATTATAACACAATACTGAAAAACTATGTACATATTACTTATATATTATCACGAATTTTGATCTATCAAAAAGACATTAATATGCATAAACATATATATGATATCACAGGTATGACCTGCAACGGTTGTAGGTCTATGGTCGAAAAAAAATTGAATGAAATAACAGAAGCTAAAGCCGAAGTAAACCTCTCCCATGGTACTGCAGAAATAAGCAGCACAAAACATATACATATTGAAGAATTACAAAGTAAGCTAAATGAATTGGGTGGACAATACGCCATACATGAACACGGGAATGGCGAACATGCTCCTCAAAAAACGATAAATGATATTCCTGATTCACCATCTAATCATTACATCTGCCCTATGTTTTGTGAAGGACATGACAAAATATATGATAATAAAGGCAGATGTCCTGTTTGTAATATGTTCTTGATGCCAATTGAACAGGTAGATTTCAATGTAAAATCTTACCACATTGCTCCAAATACATCACACGCTGGCAAATACTACTGCCCAATGATGTGTGAAGGAGATAAAGTATATGACGAATTCGGGAGTTGCCCTGTTTGTGGTATGAACCTAGAGAAAATCCCTGAAACAAGATTGCAAATCACTTTCTCTTGCCCTATGCATCCAGAGATTGTTTCCGACAAACCTGGTGTTTGTTCTATTTGTGGAATGGATTTAGTGGCCAACCAGCCTATCGAAGAAGAAGACAACGTTTATCTAAATTGGAAAAGGAAATTCTTCCTTAGTCTTATATTTACAATTCCAGTCTTCCTACTTTCTATGGGAGATATGCTACCCGGTCAACCAATCAGCAAAATTATCCCAGCTTCTATCAATGGATGGATCCAATTGTTGCTTACACTACCTGTTGTATTTTATACCGGATGGACCTTCTTTGTCAGAGGTTGGACTTCATTCAAGACATGGAATCTCAACATGTTTAGTTTAATTGCTTTGGGATCTGCAGCCTCTTTTATCTTCAGTTTAGTTGCACTTATCTACCCTGATATACTTCCTTCTGAAATGCGTGGACATCACGGACAAATACATCTGTACTTTGAGTCCGTTGTTGTAATTATTACATTGGTCATCTTAGGTCAATTGATGGAAGCAAAAGCACATTCAAAGACGAATTCAGCCATCAAAGAACTAATTAAATTAACTCCTGCAGAAGCTGTCCGACTCCATAATGGAAAAGAAGAAAGAATTGCTGTATCCGATATCCAGAAAGGCTATATACTAAGAGTACACCCTGGTGACAAAATTCCGATAGACGGTGTTATTACGAATGGAAATACAGCAATCGATGAATCCATGATTACCGGAGAATCGATACCAATAGAAAAGAAAAGTGGAGATACTGTTATTGGGGGAACTATAAATGGTAACCACAGTTTTGAGATGAAAGCCGAAAAAATAGGTAACGAAACCGTACTTTCTCAAATCATACAATTGGTTAATGAAGCAAGTCGTAGTCAAGCCCCAATTCAAAAATTGACAGACAAAGTATCCCGTATATTTGTTCCCGTCGTGATATTGATAGCTGCAGTAACTTTTGTCGCTTGGCTTTTTTTAGCTAAAGAAAATAGTCTTTCATACGCTATTACGAATGCACTTTCTGTACTGATCATTGCTTGCCCATGCGCATTGGGGCTCGCTACACCTATGTCTGTCATGGTAAGTATTGGAAAAGGAGCTAAAAATGGTATTCTTATTAAGAAAGCGGATGCCTTAGAACAATTGCAAAAGGCTAAAATATTAGTAGTAGACAAAACTGGCACTCTTACAGAAGGTAAACCTGTAGTGAGCATGTATAAAGGTTCAGAAAAATTTTCTAATAAAGACGTATTACAATTTGCTGCATCTATTAATAAGCACAGCTCTCATCCATTAGCACAAGCAATTGTCAATAAAGCTAAGGAAGAAAAACTAGTTGATATTGATGTAACAAAATTCGAAAATATCTCAGGTAAAGGAGTCTCCGCACAGCTTTTCCATCTTAAGGCAGTACTAGGTAACCTTCAGCTGATGCACGACATACGTGTTGATATACCTAATGTAATTACAGAAGAAATTGAAAATCTTCAACGCTCAGGCGCTAGCACCTCATACTTGAGTATTGACAATCAATTTGCTGGATTCATCGCTGTCAAAGACAAAATCAAAGCCAATGCAAGAGAGATAGTACAGCAATTGAATGAAAATAATATAAAGGTAATTATGTTAACAGGTGACAATGAACTAGCGGCACAGGCTGTTGCACACGAAGTCAATATAGATACTTTCAAAGCAAAACAATTTCCATATGACAAACTTAATACCATCAAGTCATTGCAAAAAGAAGGTAAAATAGTCGCTATGGCAGGAGATGGTATTAATGATGCTCCAGCGCTTGCTCAAGCCAACATCGGAATAGCAATGGGCAACGGTACAGATGTGGCTATTGAAAGTGCAGACATTACATTACTAAAAGGAGATTTAAAAGGAGTATCAAAAGCCATTCATTTAAGTCGTTTGATGATGCAAAACATCAAGCAGAATTTAACCTTTGCTTTCTTATACAATGTCATTGGAATACCTTTGGCAGCAGGTATACTCTACCCTAGTTTTGGAATCCTATTATCTCCAATGATCGCTGCTGCAGCAATGAGTTTAAGTTCAGTATCTGTTATTGCAAATTCATTGCGCTTGAATTTAAAAAAGCTTTAACCTATCTTTAAAAAAATATTTTGGAACATGAAATTTGGACAAGTACCTGACCCATCTATTATAGATTTTTCCATTCCGACTACCCCTAAGGAGACGTTAGATTTATTGAAAAAAAATAAGTCTGATAAACCAATGGAAGTCTATGTCGGTTGTGCAAAATGGAATAAAACAGATTTAAAAGGATTCTATCCACGCGGAACTAAAGATGAGTTAGCCTATTACTCGACACAGTTCAATTCTATTGAGTTGAATGCTACATTCTATAATTCACCAAGCAAACAGCAAGTCGAGACATGGCGAGATAAGACACCCTTAGATTTTAAGTTTTTTCCAAAAATCCCACAATCTATTAGTCACTTTTCTCGTTTACTCAACACCGATGAGAAAGTAAAAGAATTTGTTGACTCAACTGTATTATTTGAAGATAAATTCGGCATGGCCTTTCTGCAATTGATAGATAACTTCAAACCCAAAGATTTTGAACGCATGGAGAAATTCTTGAGAGATTTCCCAAAAGGATACCCATTGGCAGTAGAAGTAAGAAACGAAGAGTGGTTTAAGTCTGAAGTCGCCAAAAAGTTTTTTGCACTATTAGAAAAGACAAACAAAACCAATGTATTAGTGGATACAGCTGGACGAAGAGATATGATGCACATGCGATTGACAACCCCTACAGCCTTTGTGCGCTATGTAGGCGCAAATCATCCAACAGATTATACACGTTTGGATCAATGGATTAATACAATAGTTGAATGGAAAGAAGCAGGTTTACAGCAATTGTATTTTTTTATTCATCAGAATGTAGAAGTGGAGTCTCCTTTGCTTGCAGCACATTTTATTGACAAATTAAATAAAGCAATTGGAACAAAATTACCTATTCCTCAGAAGCCAGAAGACCCTAAAAAAGGCAAATCTGCCCCTACATTATTTTAATTCTTATTTATGAAGCTCAATAAGGTACACCATATTGCGTTAATCGTCAGTGATTACAAAAAATCAAAACACTTCTATACCGAAATATTAGGTTTAGAAATCATTGAGGAAACATTTCGAAAAGAAAGAAACTCATACAAGTTAGATTTAGCGTTGAATGGTAAATACGTTATTGAGCTATTTTCATTTCCTGATTACGTTAGTCGTCCTTCCTACCCCGAAGCATTGGGCTTACGTCATTTAGCTTTCGAGGTCGATAACATAGAACAAACAACACTAGAATTACATCGTAATCATATCCATACCGAATCAATTCGTGTTGACGAAATAACTGGTAAAAAGTTTTTGTTCTTCACCGACCCTGATCGATTGCCCCTAGAGCTCTATGAAAAGTAAGTTTATTATTCTGTAATCGTGAATTATTGGATCATTGATAAAGTTTCTACAGCAACTTTACGATTAAATTCATCTGTCATCGATTTATGATTAATCAAATCCACTATGGTCCCGATAAGACAAAATCCTCCAGTAAAAAAGTATATAATTCCCATACCAATCTGCCCAAGTACAAATCTTTGCACACCAGCAATGAATATAAAACCCAATAATGTAAATATTAATATATCTTGAGATTTCTTACGTCTTGAGGAATATAATTGAGTAAAATTACGAAGTTTTTCTTCGTTAAGACTCTTAGCGATATGGTTAAGGTTAGCCATTTCTTCTGGAGTAATACCTTCTAAATACAGAAAATTGTTATTATTTGTCATATCTTAATTTTTGATGATTGAATATACAAAATAAATAGATTTAATATGCGATATAAAAGCACTAAAAAAGTCGGAATACCAAACCAATGCATTTCTATAGACTCGCTAACGTACCCATGCATTAGTAAACCAATAGCCCTTCCCAATCCACACCCTGGACACCATCCTAAACCCGCACTATGAATAGGACATAATGAATTAGCTTCTTTGTCATGGACATCTAGATGGTATAAAACAATTAACGCTACTACCCAGATTATTAATTCTAGAGGTAATGATTTTAATAATTGTTTAAATTTACTCATCTGTTTTGTGATTCAACATACGTTGGTTAAATATCTAGTATAAATTTAATCTTCTTCTTTCCAAATACCCAATTTATTTTCCCGCGCATAAACCTGAGCTTCATAAAACATCTCTTCATACTGAATATTTGGTGAAATAGTCATCAGTGTAGCGTACCCTTGCCTTATAAGATGCTCATTTAAAAAAGTGCCATCATTCAAATAAGCATAACCAAGTGTTCTGCCATATTGATCTAATGAATCTACATCAAAAGTCAATCTCACAAAGCGATTAGATAGCAATAGGCTATCTACATACCCCTTCGATACAGCGCCAAATGGATGTTTCTTTTTCCGAAAAACATTCTTTACCTCAGGTGCATCTACACCGATTAACCTTATTTTAATTCGTTCTCCTTTACTATCTAACACCCAAAATGTATCACCATCTACTAATGAATCTACTTTAAATATACTTGGATCAGTATGTATTTTATCTTCAAATCTGCCCTCAAATGGTACAATCCTACCGGTTGAATGTTGTGATTCGCAAAAGCTAAGTAAACTCGATATAAATAAAATAAATCCTCGAAACATCATGCTACGAAAGTACCACTATTCATCCTAAACTTTTAATGAAGTATTCCACAAATCAACAAAAACTTAACCCATAATTAATGTCGGCATTAAATTTGAAGACTTTAAAATGAACCTTATAAATTTTCAATTATGAAAAAGTTAAAGTTAATTTTGCTCTACCCTATTTTCGCACTGCTTTTTACAAATTGCAGCAAAGAAGATAAAGACACAATTCTCCCTGTGACAGAAGATGTTATCATGAAGGATGTAACATATGGTCCGCACGAGCGTAACAAAATGGATGTATTACTTCCATCAGGAAGAAACACGACACAAACGAAAATACTGGTATTGATACATGGCGGTGGATGGATAGGTGGAGATAAATCTGATTTTGATATCTTATTAAACACCGACAATCTCGAGAATCTTAAAAAAGAATTTCCAAATATTGCCATATTTACGTTGAACTATCGCTTGACAACATCAAATGCAAATCAATTCCCTGCAGCAGAACAAGATATCAAAGAAGCGATGGATTTCATATTTCGAAATTCAAATTCTTATCAAGTCAATTCTAATACGACATACATTTTAGGAGCTAGTGCTGGTGCACATTTAGCAGCTTTATACACGGTTAAAAATCCGTCATCTCGCATCAAAGGTACCATAGGTATATCAGGAGCATACGAATTAAAATCGCTGTACACAGATGGTAATAAAGAAGCTAAAGATGTTTTAGAAGCCTTCTTAGGTGGTACCCCACAGTCCAAAGAAAAGAATTATTTTGATGCCTCTCCTATTAATTTTATTCAACCAGGCCAAACTAAATATTTGTTACTGCATGGTAAGGAAGATCAATTAACACCAATTTCGCAAGCTGAAAAATTTGAAACAGCCTTAAAAGTTAAAAATGTAAATGTTCAAAAATTTTATTATTCTGGAGGTCATGGTATTCCTCCTGAGCATATTACGCAAGGACTACAGACTATAGGTGATTTCTTGAAATAACCCTCCTTAAGCTCCATTTCTATACTTTTGAGCAATAGAAATGGAGCTTAATCATTCCATTCCCAAACACTATGATACGTATCCAAATCACTCACATAGTCTATGAAACCTTTATAAAATGGATGTTGCCCTATAGTACTACTGTCACCAATAACGATCAATTTTTTACGTGCGCGTGTCATTGCGACATTCATTCTTCGAATATCCGCTAAAAAGCCGATATTCTGCTGCGAATTACTACGAACTAAGCTAATGTAAATCAAATCCTTTTCCTGTCCCTGAAAACTATCTATCGTATGTACCTGAACTTTCCCCCCATAATTGGCAATCATTTCATCTGCGCCTATTAATTCTTTGAGAAGAATAGATTGCTTGCGGTATGGTGTAATCACACCAATAGAGGGAAGAATCCCTCCATTACTAATCTGCTCAAATGACTGGATACTTTCCTGAAGATGATTTAGCAGAAAATGAGCTTCCTCCACATTTGAAATAGCATCATCTTCGATATTTTCATCGTATCCAGCACCCGCCGTATCAATAAACAATATAGGTTTAGTATCATTATTAATAGTCCACTGTGCAACTTTTTCTGAAGCTATTAACCCATCATTGTATAAACTGTGTGATGGATATTGCATAATAAACTTATTCATGCGATACTGTACATTAAGCACACTAACAAACTGAGGATAAACAACCAACAGCTTTTCAAACAACGTAACATACAGTCCTTTTGAACTATCTTTAGATGACTTCACCGTTGGGGGCAATTGCAAATGGTCACCAGCTAAAATAACTTTTTCTCCCTTGAGAATTGGCAACCAACATGCAGGCTCTAATGCCTGAGCAGCCTCATCTATAATGACTATTTCATACTTTCTATTACGAATGGAAAAATGATTAGACCCAACTAAAGTCGCGGTAATGACCTCCGCTTTATCCAATACATCTTCCATGACATAATCTTGAATCTTATCAATTTCTTTACGAATTTTCTTAGCCTCATCAAATAATGCTTTGCGTTGTTCACGCTCAGCACGTCCAAAACTACGTTTGTATTTATGCGCCATATCTTGATAAGCCCGAGCCTGCTTGTCTAAATTCTTCACCTCCTTATTCGCAGTATGATTATTCATCTTCGCATCTAATGTCAGATTCAACAAATGATCCGAAACACGAACAGGATTACCCATTCGAACTACATGCACACCGATAGCATCAAGTCGCTCGGTCAACAAATCAATAGCTGTATTACTAGGAGCGACCACCAGAATCTGTTTTTTACGCTCCTTAACCAATGCTTTGACACCATGAATCAAGGTTGTTGTTTTACCAGTTCCTGGAGGGCCGTGCAATATAGTTAGTCTGTCCTGCGAGAGCATATTAGTAATAGCCTGATTTTGACTTTCATTTAGTGCCACATTATGATATACCTGCGACGCTGGATGTACATAGATATCTTCCTTACCAATCAGTTGTCTTATGAACCCACCTTCCTTTTCATCATTTACTAAGTCCTTCGCAAGGTGAAGCACTTGTTCCATCTCACGATATGAATTCTCATCAAATAGCAAATCAACCCCTAGCTTGCCTCTTCTGCTCCAATCTGGCAATTCGTCTACACGTAGTGAAATGCGCATGGTATCACGACTCACAAAACTAATCACCCCATTAATACGGTCTTCCTCCGGATCGTGATTTGAAAATAATGAAACAGGCATACCAAACCTAAACCTATGTCCTTCAGCGACATTATTTGTCTTATTTACAGTGATACTTAAATAATCTCCACGTCCCATTTCACTTTGCGTAATCGCTATAGGAAACCAAGTCATCCCCTGCTCCTTACGCATATTGAGGTTACTTTTAAAAAGTAACTCTTCGTGCAATTTTCTATCATAATCTTGCTCTTGCTTTAAAAGAGCTAGTAAATCATCAAAATATTTCATCTAAAGTGCTTTGTTATAGGCAAAAGTAAAGCTCATATAGATTATCCATACTATATGAGCTTTACGCAATTGTAATGTACCTATTATTTATCTAAACCACATAGTCTTTCTAAATAATGAAAGCCTATGCCGAAATAACTTTTTATGTCTTTTATTTGCTTCAAGACATCTTCTTTTTTCTCTTTACTAATCTCCTTTTTAACCGCTACAATCATCACATTCTTAGGAGTATGTGCATCTGATATAAATTGCATCACTTTGGTTTGGTAACCAAAATATTCCAAAATCAACGAACGAATACCATCTGTCAGCATTTCGGCATGACGCTCTAAAAATATTCCGTGCTTTGTCATAAACGACAAATCGTTCTGTGCTTTTATTTTTTCCAACTCACGACGTACTTGTTTGTGGCAACAAGGCGCCACGACGATTAAATTGGCATGGTGCTTAATACCTTTGTAAATCGAGTCATCCGTTGCTGTGTCACAAGCATGTAATGCAATCAAAATATCCAAATCCGTCTTCGGTTTGTAATCCTCTATCGTCCCTTGAAGGAACTGCAATTCGTCAAAACCACTATTAGCAGCGATACTATTGCACAACTCCACCAAATCTTCGCGATATTCTACGCCTTCGATATGAGACCTACGTTGAAGTGTTGTATTCAAGTAGTCGTATAGGGCAAATGTCAAATACCCCTTACCTGCACCCATATCCACAACTTGGAGCATATCTTTTTGTGGTAAAGCAGTCAGTTCGGTACTCAACAATTCTATATAATGGTTGATTTGCTTCCACTTATCTTGTGCATTTTTATACACTTTTCCAGATTCATCTGTCAGACGCAAATCTTTCAAATAGGTTTTATTGGAATCTCCAATTTTACGCTCTTTTATCTTGTCGTGTGTCAACGAAATAGGCTTCTCTGCTGTAGCCCTCTCATCACGTGTTATCCAATTTTGCTTAGCATTCAACTCACAAATGACATTTTCTGTTGAGGTAAATAATGTTACTATGCGGAATCCTTCTGGGTTCATCATACTTACTATCTCAGTAAGACCTTCTTCAATTCCAAAATTTTTAGTGATATCACGAGTCTTATAGCGGTAAGTAAATGAAAGTTTGAGCTCACGCTTGATTAAAATAGCTTTCACGTAAATATTTTTGAGCTGCTCCACCTCTCCTTTATAATTTCCTAACGATAATTTGATAAAGTGTTGATTTTGTATGCTTAACTTGATTTGCGCGATAAATGCGGTTAACACAGTCATAGTTGACGAATTGATGAATATGGCAAAGATACGAAAAGCATGAGCGAAGTTGAATTTTGAAGAATATCTTTTTACTTTTGATACACATTACAGATATATGCAACATCCAAACATTCAAGCCGTATTTTTCGATATCGATGGCACTTTACTTAGCTTTAAGACGCATGAAGTAGCCGCTTCAACAGAAGAAGCAATCGAACAATTACAAGCCAAAGGAATAAAAACAATCCTATCTACAGGCCGATCTATCAATAGTATTGATCATGTACGCTACCTCAACTTTGATGGCTATATTACATTCAATGGTGGATATTGCCTGACCAAAGAGGGTGAAATACTGTTCAAAAAAGCTATAGATTCACGAGATATCCAATCGATTTTGGATTATGCACAAGAAAATCCATTAAGTTTTTCGTTCATGTCCGAAAAGGAAGTTTCTATTCACGACGTCACACCGGAGATAGCTGGGATGTATGCACATTTAAATTTGCCAGTTCCGCCATTAGTTGATATAGAAAAAGTGGACACAAACTCCATCCTACAAACAAATATATTTTTAGGACCCGATGAAGAAAAAGAATTTATGGCTAAGGTAATGCCCAATTCATTAGCATCACGTTGGTCACCCCTTTTTGCCGATGTCAACCCCAAAGGACAAAGTAAACAAGTAGGTATAGATATATTCTGCGATTATTTTGGAATAGACTTAAGTAAGACAATGGCATTTGGTGATGGAGGAAATGATATAACCATGCTAAAGCATGTAGGTATTGGAGTAGCCATGGGTAATGCGAATCCGGAAGTAAAAGAAATTGCCGACTATATTACGGATGATGTGGATTCAGACGGCATTTGGAATGCATTAAAGCATTTTGAAATTTTATAAAACACACTCTTTACCTTCTCTTAAAACTGTTTATTTTATATAGGATCAGTTTGATCCTATATAAAATAAACAGTTTAGATGATCAAATTAAATCACTAATAATAAGTAAATTAAACTAATTTCAATTTATTACTGTTTGATTCTACGTTGTGCATTATTTATAAAGATGAAATATAAAATCTTATCCTATATAAAAAACACGCAAGATTTTTTTTGACAACATTCTTCATGCTAGCGGGATATTTTATTTCTTTTTCATAATTTAGTTAATAATAAAAGGTTAATAGTCTTTGGCTAGTTATCTATAATCTTTTCAAAAAAACGCACTAACAAAACCTAAAATATAAACTAGAAATATTTCATATATGAGTATGATTGGAAACTTACTTCGAGTAACAAAAAAGGAACTTGAAGATTATTTACAGAACAGTACATTATTAGAAGACATGATCTACGATGATGAAACTGAAAACGAAAATTTGGTTGACATTGATAAATCATGGGATGGAATAATATTTTTACTTACTGGAGAAGGTTTAGCAACCGCTGACCATAATCTTGTAAGAGTATTATTTAGTGGACAGCTGATTGACGAAGACCAAGATTTGGGATATGGACCAGCTCACTATTTGACACCTGAACTAGTTGCAGAATTAAATAATGAAATCTCTAAAATCACAATTGCCGAGCTTAAACAAAAATTTAATCCTGCAAAAATGACAGAATTAGAAATCTATCCGACAATTTGGGATGAAGGAGATGATGCTTTTGAATATATTGCAGATGGATTTTTAACGATGCAGAAAGTTTTTACAGATGCTACAAAAAATGGTGAAGCAATTATTACTTTTTTAAACTAGAAAAAAGTTACAGCTAGCATCTTATTGGTAATTCGTGGGGGTAATGAACATCTGAACTACTCTCCTATTTCATCCAGCAAAAAAATGGCTTTCAGCTATAGTTACTTTTGACTTCAATCTCAGACAGCAAGCCCCTACTTACTAAGATCAATTTAACATTACAACCAACAAATGATTGATAACATTAAAATTTTAGACACCGAAATTCTTTCTGACAATTGGTACGTATTAAGGAAAATAACTTATGAATACACCAAAAAAGATGGAACAAAACTGACTCAAAGTAGAGAGGCGTACGACAGAGGCAATGGAGCGACTATTTTACTTTACAATAAAAATCAAAAAACGGTAATTCTCACAAAACAATTTCGCCTTCCGACATTTGTTAATGGAAATGAAACAGGAATGTTGATTGAAACTTGTGCAGGTTTATTGAATAAAAACAACCCAGAAGATTGTATCAGACGGGAAACCAAAGAAGAAACAGGGTATAAAATTACCGAAGTTCGCAAAATATTTGAAGCATATATGTCCCCTGGCTCTGTGACTGAAATTTTATATTTTTTTATTGCAGAGTATGCCAAAGAAATGAAAGTCAGTGATGGTGGTGGTGTAGAACAGGAAGAGGAAAATATTGAAGTTTTAGAACTTGGTATTTCGGACGCTATGAAAATGATAGAAAATGGAGACATTAAAGATGGAAAAACAATAATGCTACTTCAATACATAAAACTTAACAATATACTTTAAAATTATGTTGATTCTTATCCAGGAGTAACATAAGACGGTCTATTATTAATAAAGAAATTAGAAATCTATATGGGTTCTATAAAATTATAGATGAGGATTATTCTACTAAAATAATCCTCATCTATATTGCAACTACTTACTCATAGTGGCTAACTATGGCTTTGCTACGCTATTCAACTTTAACTCAGTTTTTAAATAACTATTGTATAACGGATTAGCTAAAGCAGGTGTTCCTGTCCCCGGTGAAAATACTAAAGTATAATTATACTTTACACCTTGATAGGTAAGAATGATACTTGCCGTTGTAGTTTCTGGTTTTGTAAGGCCATCCGCCCAACTATTTCCTGAGCCATAATAACCTCCGCCACCTCCTTCTCCAAAAGGCATTCCATATGGATCTAAAGACAATACTAACCTAGCACCTGCTGTGAGTGTACCTGTTCCTGTTCTAGGAGTCGGATCTGCCGTTAGATTTGATGTTCCAGTGTATGAGTAGGTCCATGAATTTGTAGAATGCACATTTCGGAAATACAAATACCAAAATCTAGATTCCAATTGACCTGCATATCTTACGTCGGCACTAATAATTGCATTTTTTGCCAATCTAGGTCTCCAAGTCGTGCTATTGTAAGCATCTGTTGTCCCCCCCCATCTAGAGGCTAACGAAGGATATGCATCCAATGGTAATCCATTCTCAATGTAAGATCCAGTATTTACATGTGCTACAACAACTTCTTGTGAACAGGTTGATCGTGCGGGGTTGTTACAAGTAATAGTAAAATTTCTCACGCCGCCAACAATATACTGACCTGTTGGTACCAATTGAATCCATTGATCGCCTGCAACAGTAAAATTACCTTCTGCTTTATAAGACACTCCATCAACTGTATTTGTACTAATATTATAATAATGTCCGACAACTGCTCCAGTAACTCTTACTTTTATTTTGTGCGCAGCAGGAATAGACACACCAGCCATGACTATAGTATTAACATCTTCTATTGCTGTTTGTGAACAATCAATACCGTAGGTAGCCTCCCGAATAGTAAACTTCAAAACTGTAGTAGAGCCAATGACAGGTGTTACATCAAATTGACGAACAATATCAGGAGGAATTACTCCTATCGTAGGGCCAGATGTACTGTTAGCCATATTAAGTGCCGTCATTCTTATAATGATTGGCGAAATTGGGGCTGTATTCACGGTAAAATATTGATAGGTACGCCAAATATCATAGTTGGCAAAATCTGGCCTATGAAAATTTTGATTCCCTGTAGGAAAATAGGTATAATTATCAATAACACCTGTTCTCAAATTTAAATCTCCATATTGAAAATAAGTAGCTCCTAACAATCCTTGTGAGTTCGGTGTAGATGATCCATCCTGATTGATGAATGACCCCGTTAAACCTAAAATCATTAATGAATGTTGCTCTGCATTATATTCTGCATATACCTTTGCCAATTTTTGTTTCAATAAGGCATTCAATGGTGGAACTGGTCCACTTGTAGGAATGGTGACAGTACCATTTGCATACACTAACTCTTTTATATTATTAGATATTTTTTGAGGTGTTTGCATTTTAGGATCTGATACTCCCACTGATGCACTAGGAGGAAGAAAAGTAGTATTGTAGGAATAAATTGCCCATTCATAGGTTTGTCCACGACTAACTGGCATACCCAAAGAAGTTCCTGAGGTACCAGAAGATGTAGAGTGTACAACCCCATTTTGAAATAAAATTATTCGATAAGCGGTTCCTGCAGTCATTGGATAAGATGCAGCAATTAACTGTTTTCTTGAAAATTTACCAATGTTTTTTTCTGATGTAGAATTAGAATAGTTTTCATGCCCTATAGGGTACTGCTCTATAGATGTAGACATCGTTATTCCTTCAGAAATTTTTATCACCTCAGGATTAGCCCTATTTAAGCTGTCTTGATTAGGAGTTGAACGCAGACCTTCGTTGTTATTAGAAGCTGATTTTTGGACATTATAATTTTCTATTCCACTTACATTAACCATTAATACATCCTCATTCAAAAACGGAGCATCCCCCATCTCTTTTGCACAGCTTGAAAGGTACAAAACAGCAAATAATATAAGTATTTTAACAATTGATCTCATAGAATTTTAAATTTAAAACCACACATCTTCGTTGTCCCCTGTTCCTGCATTCCAGTCTTCTATAGTTGGGGTATATGGACTACCCGGTGAGCCCACCTCTAATACTACAACAGAAGAAGCGGCTATGCATTCCTCATGAACAATAAATTGTACCGAAATTTTTGGTTGTACGTAAGGTCGTTTTTGATCATTTATTCCTTCCATATCTATTTAGTTTAATTGATTTAACTTAACACCAGCATATATTAATTACAGCCAGTTATTTTTAACTCACGACAAAAGTAGATAGGCACTTATACTTAAGAGAATATTTGGTATTACATATCATGTACATAGCTAATTCACGTGTGTACAATCTGTGTACAAAAACATACAAAACATTGTTAATCAGATTATTATAATAAAAAATAGATTTTAACGATACTATGATAGACTATTATATTGAAGAATATTAAGCGACCAGCTATTCTGAATGATATGTACTTCACATCGAATTCAAGATAGATGGACCAATTAAATAATAATCGCAATCGAGAATTAAATTAATATTTTTTTAAAACTTTAAATTATATTGATATATTGTATTTCGATAATACATCTACTAACCTATGAAAACTATTTACCTACAAATGAAATCACTTGGTGTTCTTGTCTTATTTCTGCTTTTATTTTTCAATGCTAAATCACAAAGCGATAATGACATTGATCAACAGAATGTATATAATTATTTATATAGCTATGCATTTGATGATTCAAAGAAAATTATCCATGATAGCTTCTTAAGATCGCCTAATGATTCAAAGAAAGTTATTGGATTCGTATTACTCTCTAGGTATTATCATATACAGAAAAATGATGCTGAACAATTAAAATCACTCAAGATCGCTAAACAGCTGGCTGAAAGAACAGGTAGCGAAATTGATCAAGCATATGTAGAATTAGGTTTTTGCTTTATATACCTAAAAGCAAAGAACTACAAACAATATATAAAATCCTTTAATTACGCAACTACTGTTTTTAATAAAACAGCAAATAACAATTCGCTGTTAGCTATTCTACATAGTCAAAAAGCAGGTGCTGGTGAGTCAATTAAAGATAAAAATAGTAGTAAACAAGATTATATATTGGCTAATCAATTCGCTATAAAATCTAAGGTGCCCTACTACATATTTATAACATATAATAATTTGGGAAATTATTATATGCATGAATATAAAACTCAAAAAATTGATTCAAAATCAGATACTTCTGAATATTATTTCAACAAATCCTATCAAACAATTTCAACTATCAAAAATGCCGGATTGGCAGACTTAGCGAAATGTCTAAATTATGTTAATGTAGGGACACAATTCTTTAATGGCAAAAATATTAATATTGACAGCGCAATATATTTGCAACAAGAGGCATTGAAAATCATTAACAATAATCCAAAATTAAAGATTTACGAATCTGCGGCATACATAAATACTGGCGTTGGTTATGAACTGAAAAAAGATTTTAAAAATGCTAAAGAAAGCTATCTGAAGGCTATATCCAAATTAAACAAAAGTAATTCGAATGATTATAATCACTACGAATTACTTCGGAATTTATCGCATATATACAAAGAAGAGGGAGAACTCGATAAAGCGTATGGATCCTTATATCAGTCCTACATGATATTCAGAGATATTAATTCTGGAAAGAATGAAAAGAACTTCCAATTAATCCAATCCCTATATGAAAATCAAATTAAAGAAAATGAAATTCTTCAACTTAATGAAAAAACTCAATTATTAAACAAGCAAAACATATTATTTTTAGTGATATTATTGGTGACTAGCACTTTGATTGTTGTCTTAGTCTATCTTTTGAGATTAAACAAGAAGGTAGGTAGGCAAAAATCAAAATTATTACAAAAAGAAAAAATACGTCTAGTTAATGAGAGCACCATACTAAAATTACAACATGAAAAAACACAAAGAGATGCGCTGGCTATATCTTTAAAATTAGATAATAAAAACTCTGTATTGAAAAGTTTAAATGATGATTTGCAGAAGAATAAACTTACCTCAATAGAAAAAATTCTAAAAGAAGATAAACATAACGACGAAAACTATAAACAAACCCAAAATATACACGAAAATATTCATCCTAAATTTTTTCAAAAATTAAATGAATTATCTAAACAAAAATTAACAAGTCTTGACTTAAAATATGCCTCCTTTATTTACCTAAATATGGACAATCAAGATATTGCAAATATTTTAAAAATTGATATTAACACTGTGAGAGTTACCAAATATCGATTAAAAATAAAATTAGGATTATCAAAAAACGAAGATCTATCAGATTTTATACAACAGGTGTCGGTAGATACATCCAAGTAAGACATTACACGATTCCATGAACTATATTACATGTAACTTGTTTAATTATTCCTAAACAAACCAATTATTTTACCAAAATGAGAATGACAAAAATTAAGATCGAAAGATTATCAACATACAATCTTTGTATGGAGAAAAATGAAACCACACAAAGATAAGCTATCTCTTATCACCTTAATCTTTATTTATTACTTTATGTAACACAACCTTTCAAATTCTTTCTACTTAACTAATGAAACAATAAAAGAATATTCATCACAATGATAATAGCATATTCTAAACAACAATATAAACAAAAACTAACTGAAATGTGATTTATATAGATTTTATTTATATATAATAAACTTATATTATTTTATAACTCAATCCATTCTACGTAAATTTATGTCAAATCACAATGAAATATTAATAATATATAAATAATATAATATGGAAAACACTTCTGGAGACATCTCAAAATGCCCATTTCATAATGGTTCAATGAAACCAACAAACAATGCGGCTGGTCGTGGTACTCAAAATAAAGACTGGTGGCCAAATCAGTTAAATTTAAACATATTAAAACAGCACTCTGAAAAAATCAACCCGATGGGTGAAGATTTTAATTATGCTGAAGCATTCAAATCGTTAGATTTAGAAGCATTGAAAGCTGATTTAAAAGCATTGATGACTGATTCTCAAGACTGGTGGCCTGCAGATTTTGGTCATTATGGACCATTATTTATCCGTATGGCTTGGCACAGTGCAGGTACCTATCGCGTACAAGATGGTCGTGGTGGTGCTGGCGAAGGTCAACAACGCTTTGCTCCATTAAACTCTTGGCCTGATAACGTTTCTTTAGATAAAGCACGCCGTTTATTATGGCCTATTAAACAAAAATATGGTCGTAAAATCTCTTGGGCGGATTTAATGATTTTAACAGGTAATGTTGCCTTAGAATCTATGGGATTCAAAACTTTAGGTTTCGCAGGTGGTCGTGCTGACGTGTGGGAGCCAAACCAAGATGTATACTGGGGTTCTGAAACAACATGGTTAGCGGGTGATGAGCGTTACGGTAAAGGTGGTTCTTCTGGTGTAGCAGGTGATGATGTAATCATTGCTGAAGATACAAACAGCGAAAAACATAAATCACGTGATTTAGAAAATCCGTTGGCAGCCGTTCAAATGGGATTGATCTATGTTAACCCAGAAGGTCCAGACGGCAATCCTGATCCTTTAGCTTCAGCAAGAGATATTCGTGACACGTTTGCTCGTATGGCAATGAATGATGAAGAAACATTGGCATTAATCGCTGGTGGTCACACATTCGGTAAAACGCATGGTGCAGCTTCTGCTGATAACGTAGGCGCAGATATTGAAGCTTCTGATCTAGAAGCTCAAGGTTTCGGATGGCATAATTCATATGGCACAGGTAAAGGTGGCGACACAATTACTTCGGGTCTTGAGGTAACTTGGACTTCTAAACCGACAGAATGGTCTAACTTATTCTTATCCTATTTATTCGGTTTCGAATGGGAATTGACAAAATCTCCTGCTGGTGCACACCAATGGGTAGCAAAAGATGTTGGTGAAATCATACCTCATGCACATGATCCTAACAAAAGAATTCGTCCTACGATGTTAACTTCAGATTTAGCATTACGCTTTGATCCTGAATATGAAAAAATAGGTCGTCGTTTCTTAGAAAATCCTGCTGAATTCGAAGAGGCATTCCGTAAAGCATGGTTTAAATTAACGCACCGTGATATGGGACCTCGTGAAAGATATTTAGGTGCTGATGTTCCTACGCAAGAATTCGTATGGCAAGACCCAATCCCTAAAATAGATCATGAATTAATCAACGATGCGGATATCGCTACTTTAAAACAAGAAATTTTAGGTTTAGGTTTAACAGTTTCTGAATTAGTTGGTACAGCTTGGGCTTCTGCTTCTACATTCCGTGGTTCAGATAAACGTGGTGGTGCAAATGGTGCACGTGTTCGCTTAGAGCCTATGAAAAATTGGGAAGTAAACACCCCTGTTCAGTTAGCTAAAGTATTAAACGCTTACGAAGGTCTAAAATCACGTTTCGGAAAACAGGTTTCTATTGCAGATTTAATCGTATTAGGTGGTGCTGCAGGTATTGAAAAAGCAGCTAAAGATGCTGGAAAAGATATTACAGTTCCATTCACAGCAGGTCGTGCTGATGCAAGTCAAGAGCAAACTGATGCTGATTCAATCAAATGGTTAGAGCCACAAGCTGATGGCTTCCGCAACTATCGTAAGTCAGGGAATTGGGGTGTATCTACAGAAGAATTGTTAATTGATAAAGCGCATTTATTGACATTAAATATTCCTGAATTGACTGTGTTATTAGGTGGTTTACGTTCTATCAACATCAACTATGACGGTTCTAAACACGGTATCCTAACAGATCGTCCTGGACAATTAACGAATGATTTCTTCGTGAATTTATTAGATATGGCTACAGAGTGGAAAGCTATGGACCATTCTAAACAAGTTTATTTAGGATCTGATCGCAAAACAGGTCAAGCACGTTGGACTGGTACACGTAACGATTTAGTATTCGGATCAAACTCTGAATTACGTTCAGTAGCTGAGGTTTACGCGGCTTCTGACGCTACAGATAAATTCTACAAAGATTTCGTAGCTGCATGGAACAAAGTAATGAATGCAGATCGTTTCTAATATCAAATCATAAAGTTCCTTTTAATGTAAAAGCCCTCACAACTAAAAGTTGTGAGGGCTTTTTATGATTTATTCTTATAAGAAATTGAAAAATTAATCTAGTTTTTCAACATAATTACCATCTTCACCCAATTCCAACCAAATTGTCGCAGTAGAATTAGGATTAAAAGTTCTATATGTCAATAAATAGCGTTGTCCAACTGCAGAATTAGGGAATTTAGCTTTCGTAAACTTAGTCAAAGCACTCAAAAGCATAGCTCTGCTTGTAAATAATTTTAAATCAAAATTACCATACTGTGCAATACTCGCTTTCGCGGCTGCATCATCTACATATTTAGAAACTTCATTTCTATGCTCATCCGCAGTGATTGTATATTTAATGGTATTATCTGCCAACCATACACCTTTTGTTACCGCAAATTGCATCAATGCTTTATCCGAACCACTATTTACAACCCATTGACCTCCTTGATATTTCATCAGAGCGACCGTTGGATTTATATTTGAGCTACTTAATCTCAAAATATAAATCACAGGTAAAGTGTAGCCTTCAGTTAAAATATATGGATATTTAGCTTTCATAAAAACTGGCAAATATAACTCTGCAGTTTCTTTTACACTAAAGTTTGCAAAGCCCTGTTGCATAGCTGTATAATCAGCGGCTAACAATTCGTAGCTCACATACCAATTTCCATTCAAGTAAATAACACTTGATGTAGTTTCAGTATTAGTCGCTGACCAAATATATGTGATTTTCACCCAATCACCTTGCTTCGGTGTTTTGTGAAAATACTTCACTCCGGCTAAAATTTGGGCTTCTGAATTAAAGTTTTTGAATCTCGTACCTCCAGTCACAGCAACATATGTTGCATCGTCAGCTTTGTAAGGATAAATCGTCGATAATTTCAAATTGCGATTTCCCAAATTGTAAGTCACTTTAGCTGTAGATTTTTCTCCCAAATATTGAAACTTCTTGGACAAAATAACAGGAATTAAAACTTTTGCAGAATCTTCACTATTAAAATATTGATTTGCAAAAGGAGTGCTCGCATTTTCTACACCTCTTAATAAATCATATTCTGATTTAGTCATTTCAAATTCTAAATCCTGAATACCAGATTTATCGATTGCATTTTGATCCAATTCTGTATAAATATCTTTCATTGGATCACAACTTTGAAATAAAGTTCCGAAAGACAAGGCTAATGCTATATAAAGTATTTTTTTCATTGTCATTTAATTTTTAGAAGTTAATTTTTAAACCAGTCGTCCAAGTTCTTCCTACACCATAATACACTTGCGTGTTTGAAGAATTACTAATCAATCTTGAAGAAGAAGCAGACTCAGGACTAAATATCGCATAACCATCAGAAATATACTCCGTATCCAACAGATTATTAACATTCGCGAATAAAGAAGTTTTCAAACCTGCAATTTTCAATTTTAAAACCGCATTTACACCCAACAATGAATAATTTGGTACCTTCCATACTTCCATGTTTTCTTGAATAAGCGTTGTAGGATTAAAATCTGAATGAAAATTAGCGAAATAATTATAATCAATGCCTAATTTCAAACTCTCAAATACGTCATAATTAACGCCAAGAAACATAGAAGTTTGAGGTGAATCACCAACTTTGATATCCTTCATGTAGATAGGTCCTACCGGTTGTCCTACTGGATTTTGAGCTTCGTCAAAAATTTGTAATTGCGGTAAATTATTTGTCCATTTCCAGTCTCCAACAGAAACCATACCTTTAATATTTAAGGCATTCGTAGGTCTATAATTGAAATCTAACTCAATACCTTTGTGCAAAGCATCAACTCCTAGGAAATTACCAAAATAGTTTATTCCATCATTTTGGAATGAACGGGTAAAGGACTTATCCTTCCAAGCTGTGTGATATGCATTAATATTAGCTGAAAAAGTTGACGTTCTAAATCCGTAACCTAATTCATAACTCATTATTTTCTCTCTTTCTGCTGCCTCATTTACCGTATTTGAATTGTTCATGAATACTGCATTAAAGAATGGTGCTTTCTCAAAATATCCGATGTTAGCAAATACATTGTGGTTTGTATTGATGTTATAATTCGCACCACCTTTCACTTGATAACCAAGTGTATTTACGACTTCAGATTTTTGCTTAGTGTCAGAATCTAAAAATTTAAAATAATCAATACGTTGGTAAGAGGAGTTCGATCCAGATAATGTCACAAAAGTTGACAATGGTCCATGGCTATACTCTCCTTGTAAAAATGCGCCTCCCCAGCCAATGACACCATCATTATCAAAAGAAACTCTATCACCTACTGTTGCTCTATTGTACGGGTTATTCAAGTCCGAATTATCCGCTACATATTTAGCACCTAGTAAATTTGACACCGTTTGATAGTGCTTACCTCTATAGTAACGTCCATCTATACCTGCAAGTATGTCAAATCTATCATTGACTTTCTTAGTATAAGTACTCAAAACACCATACCATTGATGATCGTTTACTGAAGTTCTTAAATAACCTAATGCACTACCATCTGGGTTAGCTATATTTTGTTGAACAATTGCATCGATATCAATTGGTGAATAAGCGCCATTCGTTCTAAAAGTATTAAAATCTAAACTTCCAGCATCTATAGTACTACCACCAGTAGCTATAGAAGCATAAGCTGAGGTAGATAAAGATGATGTTGAATTAATGGTCCAATTGTGATTTAATGAAATTTGAGGCTTGTGATACTCATTTTGACTTATAGTTTGATACTCACCATTCAAAACACCCCAGTTAGCATTATATTTCAACCCTTGTGGCGCATCTCTGTACTCTTGAATTGTCAATCGATCAAAGCGCTGAGAGTGATTTTGCGGAGCACCGAATGCAGTTAATGCTAATGTATGAGCTTCATTGATCTTTTTTGAAACATTAAAAAAGTAATTATACGCTTCAAATTTACCACCTTCCATCCAACCATTTCCTGTATTTTTAGAACCTAAAACAGAGAAAGCCCATCCGTTATCCATCAAGCCAGAAGAATATGAAAAAGAAGTTTTATTATATCCATCATTACCAAACCCCTGATATAAGTGCCCACCTTTAGTAGCATCAATAGTTTTTGTAGCAATGTTAATTGTACCTCCAATAGATGGTACTGCTACTTTTGAGGCACCCAAACCACGTTGTACCTGCATAAAACGAGTAACTTCAGATAGACCAGCCCAATTAGACCAATATATCTTTCCATTCTCCATACCATTTACAGGAACTCCATTAATCATAACTGCGACATTTTCACTTTGGAATCCTCTTAAGTTCAATCTAGAATCACCAAAGCCACCTCCCGCTCTAGTAGCATATACACCTGGAGTAGAATTAAGTAATTCAGGAAACTCTTGGCTACCCAATTTCTCTTCGATTAGAGAAGCGTTGATTGTAGATACAGCTACTGGAGTCTTTCTATCAATAGCCATACTATTGAATCTCACAAAAACCTCCGATATAGAAGTCATATTTGACTCTAATTCAATTACATTAAATTTTGACCTTTCGCCATCTTTTAAAGATATCTCCTTTTCATTATAGCTTAAATAATTTACAACCAGAATGATTTGTTGAGCAGTTGTGTTCAATACAAATTTCCCGTCAGTATTGGTTATCGTTGATGTAGCGGTTCCTTTAATTGAGACAGTAGCTCCAATAATAGACTCACGTGTAATTGCATCAATCACCTGTCCTTTTACAGAAACTTGCGCCATACTTACATTACTAATTAGTAAGAACAACAAACAAATCGTAAAGGATTTTAATTCATGAATGCCTTTAAGTAGATTTCTTTTCATATTTGCTTTTAAATAATTTTAATACAAAAATAAGAAGAGATTTAACACTTTTTAACTCTTAACAAAAGCTTAATACATATTTTTCTATCTCATACAATACTTAATTACAAATAGATAATATTTTTCAATTATATTTCCTATTTGACTGCTTTTGCTAATATTTTTTACAAATTTCATAAAGTGTAATTATACTTTTATATTTCTAACTAAAAAAGTAACAAAGAAATTACACGAATAACATTCCTTCATATCCATCCCCCCCTAGTAAATCTCCAAAACCTCATTTAAGAATCTGAATAGCCAAATTAAAACTTTTAAAAAATAGTTACACAAGAAACCAATGTCGCTATAGAATAAAAAAAAGTCCTATCAAAATAAAACAAAAAACACGAAATAATCAACAATTAACAATATTTTACACTTTTAAAAAAATAAGTTACCTTTGCAACCAATTTAACATTTATCTCAAAAAGATGAACAAAAAATCTACCCTCTTGTATGCCTCTGTGGCATTCATGCTTACTAGTAATGTTGCATTAGCCCAACAAGTAATCACTGGTAAAGTAACTGATGGCAAGCAGCCTGTAGCTGGCGCCACAATTTTAGTAGCTGGAAGTAAAGAAGGCACATCTACTGATGCTAACGGAAACTTCACCCTGACTACCAACCAATCTAACGGCCAACTTCAAATCAAATTCATCGGCCACCAAACGCAACAAATTAATTTCTCTTCAACAGCTCCAATTGGTACAGTAATATTGACACCTACTGATGAGCAATCCTTAGATGAAGTTGTAGTTGTAGGTAGAGGAATCATTGATATTGCAGAGGATCGCTTGACTCCTATCGCTGTATCAACAATTACAAGACAAATAATTGAAGAAAAAGTTGGTGGACAAGATATCACAGCAGCTTTAGTGAACACACCTTCAGTTTATGTAACTAGTCAAGCACGAGGTTTTGGTGAATCATCAATGACTACACGTGGTTTTGATCAATCCAATACAGCGTTTTTATTAAACGGTCAGCCAATTAACGGCATGGACAATGGACGTGTATACTGGTCTAACTGGAATGGTTTGTCAGATGTAGCTTCTTTGGTTCAAATTCAACGCGGTCTTGGTTCATCAAAATTGGCTATTTCATCTGTAGGTGGTACAATTAACTTTGTAACAAAATCTACTGAAATGCAAGAAGGAGGATTCTTCAAACGTACAGTTGGTAATGATATGTTGCGTAAATCCACAATCGCCTACAACACAGGATTGATGGCTAATGGATTTGCAGTATCAGCGATGTTCACAGACTGGAGAGGTGATGGATACATGAACAAAACAGGTGGAGCAGGTCAAAACTACTTTTTATCAGTTGGATACAAAGTAAATGACAACCACAATCTAAACTTTATGGTAACTGGTGCGCCTCAGTGGCACAATCAAGGTTTCACATCAAGTTTACAAAACTTCCTAAATAACGGTAGAAAATTCAACGGCAACGTAACTGTAATCAATGGAGAGGAAATAAACCCACGCAAAAATTTCTACCACAAACCTGTAGCAAATTTAAACTGGGATTGGAAGATTTCGGATAAATCAGCTTTATCAACTGTTGCTTACGCTTCGATGGCACGCGGTGGTGGTCAATCTCCACGTACTGATGCGACAACGGCTAAAGTTCCTTACTTAGCGGCTGATATGAACAATCACCAATGGTTTGGTATTGTTTCAAACTACAACCGTGATTTAACAGAAAATTTAAGCTTCAACTTAGGTTTTGATTTACGTGATTATAAAGGTACGCACTATAGACAAATTACTGATTTATTAGGTGCACCGAGCATTACTCATCAAATTAGAATGTTAGATCCTATATCAAGAACTAACTATGAGACTTCAAACGAATTTACAACTAACCCTTGGAAAACTTGGACTAACTCTGCTAAATCTAAAGAAGATCGTTTAGCTTGGGAGTATGATCAAACTATCCGTTATGGTGGTTTATTCGGTCAAATGGAGTATGCCAAAGACGGTTTTACAGCGTTTGTACAGGGATCGATCTCTCAACAACAAAATATTCGTGAGGATTATTACCAATATGAAGAAGGTAAGCAAAAATCAAAAACGGTTAACAACTTCGGATACAATGCAAAAGGTGGATTGAGCTATACTTTAGCTGGACACACTTTATTTGGTAATGCAGGATATTATTCACGTCAACCATACCAAAATAACATCTTCATGAACTATGCAAATGATGTTAATCCATATGCATTCAATGAAGAGATCTTGGGTCTAGAATTAGGCTACAAATTTGCTTCGAGGTATTTTGATGTAAACTTAAATGCATACCGTACCACTTGGGCTAACCGTGTAACAAGTAGCTCATATATTGCTTCTCAATTAGATATCACTGATAATAATTACAATCCTGACTTAGTAGCTGTCGGTGATTTGATATACCAAACGAATTACGGCGTTAAACAAGATCACCAAGGTTTAGAATTGGATTTTGCAGCTCGCGTATTCACTGGTTTCACATTGAAAGGTTTCGCTTCTTTGGGTGATTGGAAATACGATGGTAATGCAATTACAATTTCAAGAAATGAAGACCGTCAGGTTTTAGGAACTACAGATAGAGATCTTACCGGCGTAAAAGTTGGTGACGCTGCACAAACGGCTTTCGGTGGTGGTTTCAGGTATTCAATTATCAAAGATTTATCTATTGATGCAGATTACAGATTCTACGACAGATTACATGGTGCGCTACCTGCTGAAGCTAAAAATGGCTCTAATACTTTACGATTACCTTCTTACGACATCGTAGATGCAGGTATCTCTTATAAAGTTGCTATTAGTCCTAAAAACACGATGAGTTTCCGTGTTAATGTAAACAACTTATTTGATGAGTTTTACATTTCTGAAGCTACTTCATATAGAACTGCTGGAGCTAATGATACTGTATGGAAAGGTGTAAACACATCTAACAACGTATTAATGGGCTGGGGACGTACTTGGACTGGTTCAGTGAAATTTACATTCTAAGAAATATCACACACTAGATATTTATCTCAATAAGGGGCTTCCAGTAAAAAGGAAGCCCCTTTTGTTTGCTTTGTTATTGTCAAATCAATTGGACTAAGGTAAAGAAATCATTTTTTTTACTAAATTGGCTCCCCAATAAACTTAATCACATGTTAGACCTTAATCAACCCCATCACCGTATTAATATACTCACTGGTGAAAAAGTATTAGTTTCACCTCATCGAAACAACCGACCCTGGCAAGGTAAGGTAGAAGAAATAGCAAATGACGATCGACCTCAATACGATCCGACTTGTTACTTATGCCCTACAAATAAAAGAGCTGATGGAACGATCAATCCCGATTATAAAGACACTTATGTCTTCACCAATGATTTTTCAGCAATTCTTGAAAATACAGAGGAGGGCGAGTATAACAATGTAGATTTATTACAAGCAACAGCAGAACGTGGTATCTGCAAAGTTATCACCTTCTCCCCTAGACATGATTTGACCTTACCAGAAATGGATGTTCCATCAATCTTAAAAGTTATCGATCTTTGGCAAAACGAATTCGAGGAACTATCCAAGAAAGATTGGATTAAATATATCCAAATATTTGAAAATAAAGGTGCAATAATGGGCTGTAGCAACCCTCATCCGCATGGTCAAATCTGGTCACAGAGCTCTTTACCCAATGAAATTTTGATAGAAACAGCTAGGCAAAAAGAGTATTTTGCTAAAAATAGTGTTTCGCTCCTTAAAGCTTATTTGGATTTAGAATTGAGTCTGAAAGAAAGAATCATCATCGACAACGCACATTTTGTGGCACTTGTACCTTACTGGGCTACTTGGCCATTCGAAACCATCGTGATTAGCAAAAGACATATTCAAAATATCACAGAATTCACACCTGACGAAAAAGAAGATCTAGCAAAGACATTGCAAGAATTAACTATTCGATATGACAACATTTTTAGCACTTCTTTTCCATACTCCGCAGGTATGCACCAAGCTCCTGTTAATGATGGTATACATCCTGAGTGGCATTGGCATATGCACTTCTATCCTCCTTTATTACGATCAGCTTCTGTTAAGAAATTTATGGTAGGCTATGAGATGTTAGGTGGACCGCAACGAGACATAACTCCTGAAACAGCGGCAGAAATTATAAAGAAACAAAGCACAATACATTATAAACAAGCATAAATTATGAGTTTAGCAGAAGTTATAAAAGAAACTTTTAATCAAGTCTTTAACAAAGATCCCGAAGTTATAGTAAAATCACCTGGAAGAATTAATGTAATTGGCGAACATACCGATTACAACAATGGATTTGTGCTTCCCGCAGCAATTGACAAAAGTGTGTATATAGGAATTGCAAAACGTAATGACGATCAAATCGTATTACATTCTATAGATTATAACGAGAGCTACCAAACAGATGTAGCATCATTAGCTTTTGGTCCAGAACTATGGACAAATTATATATTAGGAGTCACGCGCATACTTCGACAAAGAACAGACGCAGTCAAAGGTTATAACCTTGTAGTTGTAGGCGATGTTCCATTAGGATCCGGTCTATCATCATCCGCAGCTTTGACATGTGCAACTTCATTCTCATTAAGTAAATTATTTGATTTGAATTTGAGCAAATTAGAAATTGCTCAAATTGGACAACAAACTGAGCATGAAGCAGTAGGTGTTCGTTGTGGTATCATGGATCAATTTGCTTCTGTTTTTGGACAAGACAATAGCCTAATTAAATTAGACTGTCGAAGCTTAGAATATGAATACATTCCAATAGAATTGGATGGCTATGAAATTTTACTATTAAATACGAATGTAAAACATAGTTTAGCATCTTCTGCATACAACAAGCGTCGCGAATCATGCGAAGCCGCTGTCGCGCTGGTAAAAGAAAAATACACTGAAGTAGAATCCCTACGTGATGTCACATTAGACCAATTGGATGAATTAGTAAAACCAGTGAATGCGGAATATTACCAAAAAGCAAAATTTGTAGTTGAGGAAAATGAACGTCTATTAAAAGCTACTCAAGCGTTAAAATCAAATGATATCAAAACTTTAGGAAAATTACTATACGATGCGCATTGGGCATTGAGTAAAGAATATGAAGTAAGTTGTGAAGAATTAGACTTTTTGGTCTCTACCGTTTCGACATATCCTGAAGTCGCTGGAGCACGTATGATGGGAGGCGGATTTGGAGGCTGTACTATAAATATTATCAAAAACGGAAAATCAAATGATGTTATAAATAAATTAAGTGATTTGTATTTTAATAAATTTAGTTTAAATTTAAAACCGATTACAGTTTCAATCTCGAATGGGACACATGAAATTCTATAATCACCTAAACTTTTTTTTAAAAACCAACTTAATATTATGAAATTTCAAGATTACATTGTTTTTTTCGTCTATTTTATAATAGTCGCAGGATATGGCTTATACATATATTATAAGAAAAAATCAGCTGTACAAGATTCGAAAGATTATTTCTTAGCAGAAGGCTCTCTCACTTGGTGGGCTATTGGAGCATCCCTAATAGCTTCCAACATTTCTGCCGAGCAGTTTATTGGAATGAGTGGATCAGGCTATACTATCGGATTAGCTATCGCCGCTTATGAGTGGATGGCGGCTATAACCCTAATTGTGGTGGCTATATTTTTTATGCCAGTATATCTTAAAAATAAGATATTTACCATGCCACAATTTTTACATCAACGATATAACGGCACAGTAGCGATGATCATGGCGGTATTTTGGTTGATGCTATATATCGTTGTTAATTTGATGTCAATACTCTTTCTTGGAGCAGTTGCAATCTCTGGTATTTCAGGATTAGACGTCACTTTATGTATTATTTTACTTTCCATTTTCTCGGTTATAATCACTTTAGGTGGCATGAAAGTAATTGGATATACTGACGTAATTCAGGTATTGGTATTAGTTATTGGAGGGTTTGTTGCAACATATATCGCACTAAATATAGTATCTGAAGGACAAGGATTTTTTACAGGTTTATCAAAATTACAATCAGGTGCTTCTGAACACTTTGATATGATCTTTACACCTGACAAAAAAGGTTATATGGACTTACCAGGTATTAGTGTATTAATCGGCGGAATGTGGATTGCAAACTTAAGCTATTGGGGCTGTAACCAATACATTACACAAAGAGCTCTAGGTGCTTCCCTACCTACAGCCCGTAATGGTTTGTTATTTGCTGCATTTTTGAAAATGCTAATGCCACTCATTGTTGTGATACCAGGTATAGCTGTATATTATATCATAAAACATGATATGGATGCAATTCATCCAGACTTATTATTAACAAGTAGTGGTACACAAGACCCCAATAAGGCATACTCGGCATTACTTACGCTATTGCCCACTGGACTTAAGGGGCTATCGTTCGCTGCGTTAACTGCCGCTATTGTCGCGTCGTTAGCTGGAAAAGCGAATAGTATAGCTACAATCTTTACTTTAGACATTTATAAAAAAGCTATTAATAAAGATGCAAGCGAGGCAAAATTAGTGAAGGTTGGTAAGGTATCAGTTATGGTATCGATGCTGTTAGGTACATTGCTTGCACTAATAGTAGGTAATGAATTAATGGGAGAAGGAAAACAAGGATTCCAATATATCCAAGAATACACAGGTTTTGTTTCTCCAGGAATATTCGCAATGTTTATTTTAGGGTTCTTCTGGAAGAAAACCACTTCAAATGCAGCTTTATTTGCAACCATTGGTGGTTTTATTTTCTCTGTGATTTTGAAGTTCTCCGGACAACTGATGGATTTGGAATTCCTTTCGGCAATCAATTTCGCTATACCTAATGCAGAAGGTGTTTATGAAATTCCATTTATGGACAGAATGACTTTAGTTTTCTTATTCTGTGTTGTAGGTATGGTAATCATAAGTCTTTATGAAAATGCAAAAGGAGTCGTTCCGAATGGTCTAGAAATAGATACTAAAATGTTTAGAATGTCCCCTACTTTCTTAGTGCTATCTTTACTAATAATCGGAGTAACAGCTGCATTATACATTGCATTCTGGTAATAAAAATATAGGGTAAAAAAAAAGGCGCTCATTTATTGAGCGCCTTTTTTTACATATTACTAAATGCATAAACATATTCCAATTGAATAATAGATTCATTGAGAATACGTACCTTTTGTTTCTTTCCCGAAACCTCAAATACAACCTCCAACCTATTATCATCCTTTTCCATTCCTTTACGCACAGCTTCAACTTGATGAGTTTTCAAAAACTGTTCAAATGCTCTTAAATGCTCAATTGAATTATCTTTAAATGTGATATGCAAGGTACGCGTAAGGAATATACTAGCTAGAAGGGTTTCAATCTTTTGGAATAATGACAAAATAACAACCATAACTACAGCTAACGAAATCCCTACTAAATGTTGTCCAAATCCAACCAACATTCCAATAGCCGCCATTGTCCATATCACAGCAGCGGTTGTCAATCCCTGCACCGAAAAGCGACCTTGATATATCACTCCAGCTCCTAAGAAACCGATCCCTGTTACAATATTTGCAGCAATTCGATCATCAGACAAATTACCTAGACGAGAGGCTATCGTAAAAATTGTCGCTCCAAAACATATTAAAATTACCGTTCGGAATCCAGCAGATTTATTTTTGTATTCGCGTTCTAAACCTACTATTGCTCCGCAACAAATTGAAATTAAAACTGAATGGAAATATTCATTATCAAGTAAAAAGTCTAACATATTCGATGATTTGATATTTAAATCAAATAAACATAATTATTTATAAAAAGCATACAACTAAGATTACTTTAATATTGAAAACTTATTGACTATTGAATTTCAGACAGCAATCGTCAACAGATCTTCCTCTTGATCCTCTGAATCACTCAGCAGTTTTTCGACAGCGTCAGTCCAAAAATCACACATATTTTGTTATAATTTTATCTAAATCTAGAGCAATAAAAAAAATCATGCTGCACGATAAGTCGATGTAAAGGATTACACCCCACAATTATCCTGTTGTAAAAAAACACTAGCTTTGACTCTTTGATTGAATCTCCAAATTAATAATGATTTCACGTTTTTTACCTTCTATCAAGGAAAGATTACCTACGACAAACACACCTTTTGTTCCTGTATTCTGATTTCGTAAACCATAAACAGTTGATTCATCACTTGGGTTAGTATTTCCTTCATATCGATACAAATAGTCAATCACATAATCCGCTGAATTATCTAACAATTCATTAAAATCTATATTAAAATCATCCCGATACCCCAAATCGCTTAATTCTTGCAATGCTACAACGACAGATTGATAATCAAATTTTGTTTCCATACTTCCTCATTTTTATACTTATTATAGCATAACAACTTAACACCCTATTGTGTTTAGATTAATTCATTTATACTTAGATTTGCACAAAACTTACACTATGGCACACCCAGCTCCACAAACACAACATACGCCTGCATTAGCATTCGATCGGTTAATAACTGTTATGAATACTTTACGTATCGAATGTCCTTGGGATAAGAAGCAAACTTTAGAAAGTCTACGTCATTTGACTATTGAAGAAACGTATGAATTGGCGGATGCCATATTAGAGAATGACTTAGACGAAATCAAAAATGAATTAGGTGATTTGCTGATGCATATGGTTTTCTATGCTAAAATCGCTGAAGAGCAAGAAGCTTTTAATATCACCGATGCATTAAATGCTGTGTGTGACAAATTAATAACACGTCACCCCCATATTTATGGGGATACTATAGTGAACGATGAGGAAGACGTAAAAGCAAATTGGGAACAGATTAAACTTAAAGAGGGCAATAAATCTGTACTTGCGGGAGTTCCAAAAAGTCTACCTGCTTTGGTCAAAGCTTATCGAATTCAAGATAAAGTACGTGGGGTCGGTTTTGATTGGGATGATAAAACTGAGGTTTGGAAAAAAGTAGAAGAAGAATTACAGGAATTCAAAAACGAGTATAATATCGTTGAGCATAAACATATTGACCTAGAGAAGGCTGAACAAGAATTTGGTGATCTTCTATTTGCGCTTACCAATTATGCTAGACATATCGGAATTAATCCAGAAAACGCATTAGAGCGTACTAATAAAAAATTCATCAATCGTTTCAACTATCTCGAAGCAAAAGCCAGCGAGAGAAATCTAAAATTACCAGAAATGACATTAGATGAAATGGACGTGTTTTGGAATGAAGCTAAATCAAAAGGACTCTAAACAGAGTCCTTTTTCAGTTAGTGTGTTATTTTTTGCTTTTTTTAGCTTTGTGATCAAAAGAGTTCCGTTCGTTATTAATGTGGTAAGTAAAATTTGTACAGATAATTATATCATTCGCATCAAAATGTTTCACAATACCATTATCTTCCATAGCTACCACCCAACATGAATTTTGATGCATACCATAATCAATAATAAACAGGGCATGCCCCCTTCCAATTGGGGTATCTACATAAATAGTTGGATTCATTTGTAATATCATAACTATCAATCTCCTTTTCTATAAAACATATTTATAGCAGAAATTGTTCTAAAGAAAAACATTAACGTCATGAGCAACGAAAATTTAAGTAATAAAGAAGCTATCGATAAGTTAAAAGATTTGGTTAATCGCATAGACATCGCGATGATGATTTCCTTTCCAAAAAATAGTCATTATCCATATATGACCCCTATGAGTAGACAAGAAGTTGATGACGACGGTGATATTTGGTATCTTATATCTTCCGAAAGTGAAACATCTAAAAATTTGCAATCAAACAATAAAATTTCTCTAGCATTTGGTGATCCAGGATCATACACATTCTTAAGTATTGATGGAATTGCTGAGCTATCACAGGATAAATCTAAAATCGACAAGTATTGGAGCAAATTCATGGAGGTATATTTTGAGAAAGGAAAAGAAGATCCAAGTATTCGTGTTTTAAGAGTAACACCTGTAGAATCACATTATTGGGATTCTAAAACTAATAAGTTTATGACATTGATTAAAGTTGCTTCTGCTGCAATTTCAGGGCAAAAAATTGACATTGGACGTGAGGGTGAATTAAATATTTAATATATTTATTGAAATTCGTTATTTCTCTAAAGATTTATAGCTGCTAATGACAACAGAAATCGTAAAATTAAACGACGTAAATAAAATTTACAAAACTGGAGACACGACAATAACAGCTTTAGATAAAACATCTATTAGTTTCGAAACAAGCAAATTAACACTAATCATGGGGCCATCAGGAAGTGGAAAGACAACATTACTTTCTATTTTGGGTTGTGTCATTTACCCTACTTCGGGCCAAGTATTTTATAAAGAAAAAGAAGTTACCAATCTAAAAGAGTCTAAATTAGCAGAACTACGCCTACGTGAAATTGGCTTTGTATTTCAACAATTCAATTTGATAGAACCGTTAAATGCGCTGGAAAATGTTATGCAACCGTTAATTTTGCAAGGTATTTCAAAATCTGAAGCTGCGGAAAAAGCGAAGAAAGCATTAGATGAAGTAGGATTATCGGATCGAATATACAATCTACCTAAAAAATTAAGCGGAGGCCAAAAACAGCGTGTTGCCATCGCTCGAGCTTTAGTCACAAATCCATCCATGATACTTTGTGACGAACCAACGGCTTCTTTGGATGCTAAAAGTGCTGAAGTGATTATGGATGAGTTGAAATCTCTAGCTTCTAAAGGTAAAGCGGTAATAATAGTTACACATGATTTACGTTTGCGAAAATTCGCAGACAAAATTATATATGTTGAAGAAGGACAAGTTTCCAATACCATAAAGAATGAAGAAGATTATAAATAAGCTAAGTATCTTTACACTAACCATCACATTACTTAATTCTTGTTCTTCTGAAAAGAAAGAGAAAGAAAATAGTATGACAAATGAACAAATACTAAATGCAATAACTGATGTTAAAGCTATTGGCAAAGTAGTTCCCGCAGATGACATCGCTATTATATCAAGTATTACATCAGGCAGAGTAAGTAAAATACATGTTAATGAAGGAGATTCAGTTTATGAAAACCAACTTATCATTGAATTAGAATCAGGAAATTCTTCATTAGATATTGAACAGGCTATAGCTCAATTTAACAGTATTCGAGCTAAAAACAACACTCTGATAGAAGACATTTCTAAAGCAGAGATCTACGCAAATGAATTAAAAGAAAAATACGAAACCTCAAAAAAGTTATTCGAAAGAAACGCTGAAACAAAGGAAAATCTTGACACAGATTATTCCACTTGGCAGCAACAGCTAGCTGATTTAAGAGGCTTACGTCAAAATTTGAAAGCACAAAGAATTACAGAAACTGAACAACAAATTCAAGTTAATAAAGTAAAGAATAGCAATGCTAATTTCAATGTTAAAGCCCCAACCTCCGGCACTATTACGGACTTAACTGCCAAATTAGGACAAAGTGTAGGAGCTTCACAAGAATTAGGCAAAATAATAAATATCAAGAACCCGATAATAGAGGCTGAAGTAGATGAATTGTTTGCTAATGATATTAAAGTTGGACAAAAGGTATTTATATCTCCTATAGGCAGACAAGACACCATCGCTACTGGTGAAGTCTTTTTTACAAATCCTATCTTATCAAATAAATCAATTCTATATGAAACAGCAAACGAGGGTGAAGATAGACGTGTTCGAAAAATTAAAATCAAATTAGAACAAGGTAATAACCTAACTATCAACGCTAAAGTTGATTGCAGTATAAGAATCAGATAATATGCTAAAATTAGCTTTTAAGTTTATAAAGTTCGACAAGGCCAAAAGTATTGGTATTATCACTGCTATTGTGATAAGCATCTTTTTAATTGGCCAACAGCTAAGCTTACTATTCTTTCTAATGGGCTTGATGGGAAATCTTGTTGGCAATGCTCCGATAACAGATAAACAACTATGGATAATTGAAGCTCAAAGTACAAATGTAAATGCTGTTAATGCCATTGACCAGCGTTTAGTACAACAAATTGCCAGTCTTCCTGAAGTAGAATCTACCTTTCCAGTAGTATTAGCCCCTGGACAAGCTTCATTCTTGGACGGCAAGACTGCTGGAGTAACTTTAGTCGGTGCAAACTCCCCTCAATTTATTATGGGACCTATTCCAGATAAAATCGAAGAAGGTAATTTATCAGACTTAGTACAACCATTCTCCGTTTCAGCAGAACTCTATAACGCAAAAACTTGGAAAACTGACTTATACCTCAACAAACCAATTGAAATAAATGGTAAAAGTGCAAAAATCGGAGTAATTACGAAAAATGCACAAGCCTTTGGTGCTAGTCTGATGTACACATCAATGGAAAATGCAATAGTTTTAGGCAATGCCTCCCCTTCCAAGGTCAGTATCATAATCGCCAATCTAAAGAATGCAGAAGAGAAAGAAAAAGTCCAGCAAGATATTGAGCAACTATTCCCACAATTACGTGCTTGGGACGCACAAAAACTCAAAAGCTCTACAGTTAAAGAGATTTTAATTAGCTCAAACATGGGCATGAGCTTTGGTACATTAGTTATATTTGCTATGATCAGTGGATTTTTTATTATAGGACTAACATTATATTCTTCAGCCCTTGATCGTATTAAAGACTATGGTACATTAAAAGCTATAGGCGCAACAAAAGGCTATGTAAATAAGTTGATTATCGCACAGGCATTTTTGTATGCTGTTATAGGTTATATGATAGCCATCCTCCTGCTCTTTGGATTCAAATATGGAGTTGCTAACTCAGGTTTAGCAATCGATATTACATGGGGATTTGCACTTTTCCTTCTATTTATCACACTATTAATTTCTGTAGGTGGTTCTTTATTCGCTGTACGTAAGATTGCAAAACTAGAACCTGCCTCAGTATTTTAACCTATGAAAAAATTAACATTCTACATACTCTTGGCTTTCCCTGGCTTTTTGAATGCACAATCATTGAGTATTGAACAGTTGTGGATGCATGCAAACCAAAATTTGCTATATCAACAGAATCAACTCAAAACACAAATTGTACAACAAGAATTATTAGAAATAAAATCAAATAGAATCCCTGTATTTTATATTGATGCAAATATACAGCGTAATTTAATAATCCCTACAACACCAGTCCCTGCAATTGCATTTGATCCAAAAGCAGAAGATGGCGCCATAATCCCACTTAGATTTGCGACCAAATGGTCTTCTAAAGCAGGTGTACAAGTAGAATGGAATATTTTTGATCCCAAGCGTAAAGTAGAAGAACAGCAGAAATCTTTGGAAATTGAAAAATCAACATTGGATCAACAGTTGGCAACACAAAATTGGAAAAGCGATGCCACACTAGCATATGCTTCTATTGTATTTGCGACCGAGCAGTATAAGTTGACAGCAGCGGATACTAAACTTTACGAAGAGATTGTCGCAATTAGTAAAGAGCGATATGATGCAGGCAGAGAGCCATCTTCTACATATATTGTAGCACAACAGGAACTGGAAAGACATCAAATCCAAGTTTATGATTCCTGGTCGGTATTACAAGATGCTGATCAAGAATTACGCAAATACACAAATTTGGATAGTATTCAACACTTAACATCCAACTTTGCAGAGATTATCCTAATGATTAAAAACTTAGATAATGCAAATTATGATATTAAATCCCTTGAAATAGACAAAAATATTTCAGCATTACAATTAGCATCAATAAAAAGACAGCTTCTTCCTTCTTTAACTTTTAACGGCTATTTAGGTCAACAATATTTTAGTAATGAATTAAAATTGGCGCGCAAAGAAGAGTGGTATGGTAATAGTTTTGTGAATTTAGCCTTGCGAATTCCTCTTTCAGGCTATTTTATAACACAACCAAGTATCAAAAAGATTTCCTTAAATGCTAAACTAATAGACAAGCAAATTCAAGAGATAGCACGTAATGAGGAAATCGAAAACAATCAAAACAATTTGAAAACCATAGCTGCGGAGAAAAAAATTGAAGCATACAAAAAAATTGAAACACTTGCCTTACAAAATAAAAACGAACAGCATGAAGCGTATAAAGGAGGAAGAATTTTACTTACTGCATACAGCGAAGCGTTGAAAAATTACCACAAGGCAAAGCAAGATCTGTGGCAAGCACAGTTTGATTTATTAAAGACACTATTGAATTAAATAACTATAAAAATATAATAATCATAACTTTATAAAAAGATAATTTATCACAAATCTGATTTACTCCATTTTTCCCCACTTTTTTTGAACAAGAGCATGGTTTCAAATATATGGTTCTCGTCTTTAATTTTAGATGAGGTCTGAATAACATAACTTGTTTTAGATTCTGGATGTAAACCAATAGCTTTTTCAATTTTTACTTTATCCCATCCTTTTAATGGAATTAAGGCCAACTGATATTTTCCGTTATCAATTACTGTTACTTTATAACTTCCAATCGTTACTTCTGATAGTCGCATTGGTTTTCCCACAAATTCAGGAAGGGCGTAATGTCCGAAATTGACTTGCTTCCCACTTGCATTTACTAAGGTGTCCTTGCGTACGATTCCATTATGTTTCATATAATCACCCAAGCGCATGTGTACTGTGGTATCTGCAGCCCAAATAGCTTTCCTGTTGTACACATTATCTTTATAACTCTGAAAAATATAGTAACGAAAAGTTTCAAATAAGCTGCCTGATGTAGAAATGGCATAATTCATCGACACCACACCTTCCTTCGTATCAGCTTGCCACGGAAATACACTATTGTAAGATAATTTAGTGTAATTTTCTGTCCCCTCATAATACCCCTTCTTCCATGTTTGACTCCATGAACGAATTTCCGAAGCACCAATATTTGCATAATCTGTAATTAAGACTTTAGAGCCTTCCGAATATTTTTGAACTATTTTTTGTTTTACTATCTCCTTATTCCATGCCCCATTATTTTCTTTAGCTGTCCAGAATATATTATCCTTTGGCAAGAGCAAAGAAGTTATAAAAACTTTTCCTAACCAAAACACACTTGCTCTACAACTATATTCCTGCACAGCAGGCTCAAATGCGCCATAAAAACCTAATGTTGGCAAATTATCTTTCATAAAATCAGGGTGTTTTAAAAATTGTAAAACTGTACCTGAAACTATTCTGCGCATCCAGCCAAAATTTATATCCTTCTTATCGTCCAAGTGAGCCAATAATGGAAGTGGAGAAGATGCCCCCATGCGGTAAGCTATACTTCTGCCATACATAATCATTCTGCCATCAGCATCAAACATATACGGATAAATGTTACCTAAATCCCTCAAATTTGCCAAATATTGATTGGCCATTTCAGGATAATGCCTTTTACCAAATAACTCAGACCAAAGTCCACCAAACATTTGAAATCCCCACATACTGTAGTAGTCGTAATACGGACTATCGGTATACCATCCTTGTCCCTTATAATCATTTAAGCATTTTTCCAGCAATGATTTTAGCAGCACTTCGTTTACCGTATATCCTTCATCCTTGAAGAAACTCAATATAAAAATATTGAAAAAGCGCCAATTCATGTCAATAGTAGGGCCGTCACCATAACTCAACATCAAATGTGCCAATTGATCTTTTTGTTCTTTGGTCAGCGGATCCCACAATACTTCTTCAGCTGCTTTCAGCGATATAGCTAAAGCACCAAACTCCACCAAAATCTGACTTGGGCCACCATTCTTTGCACGTAGTGCAATATAACCCTTGCTTTTAGGATTTGATAATTTCAAAATTTGATTACGATAATAATCTGCCAAAGCTATATTTTGGAGCTTTAAGTTAGGCTCCTCTTTAAGTAATGGTGAAGCTAGAAAAAGTGTTCTAACTAATCCCTCTAATAATTCCGTCGCATTGTGTTTTCCATCACGGGGATAACTTTTACCCGGTTGCTTTGGAAAAATAAATGGATCATCGACAGTTTTAACATAAGAAAAAGCACCATTAAGCAAATATTTAGCTGCATCTTTCCAATGCTCTCTATTCATTCCAGTTAAAGGGCTCAATTTATAATCAGGATTTTTAACTTCAAATACTACTTGAGCCTGACTTGATAAGCATGAACATAATAGTACAAAACCTATGATAAATCGCATAATTCTAAAAATTAGGTTGATTAATTTCACTTTACAAAACGATACATCTCAGCTGCAGCCAATAAAAAAGCACCTACACCAAATGGAGCTGTAGAATTCTGATCAACGATCTGCCCTGGAATAGCACGTTCGCCTATGGGTTGTACATACCCTAGATGACCATTTTGTTGTAATGCAACTTGATTTAAATATGTCCAGGATTTTCGCACTACAGGTAAATACTCCCTCTTACTCAAATATCCATTATTTATTCCCCAGAGAATACCATATGTAAAAAAAGCTGTACCACTTGTTTCGGGACCCGGTGCATGATTTTTATCTAACATACTGCGTGTCCAGTATCCTTCTGGTTGTTGCACATTTTTAACCGCCATAGCCATCTTTACAAACCTATCCTTAAATGAAGATTTATATTTCGAATCCTTAGGCAGGTCTTGTAGTACCTTAGCTAATCCAGCCAATACCCAACCATCTCCTCTAGCCCAAAAATCCTTTTTACCATTAGCCGATTTATGCTTAGGATACACGTATTTAGCATCGCGATAATAAAGATTTTCATCATTATCAAACATGATACTATTTGCATATTCAAAATATGCATTTAGCTTATCTAAATATTGCTCGTCACCTGTTAGCTTATAAAGCTTCGTCATGACAGGCATAACCATATACAAACCATCGGCCCACCACCAATAATCATTCTGATGTGTACTCATTTGATAACTCATCACTTCCTTGGCGCGCGCTATTTTGTAATCTGCGGGTTGCATATTATACAAATCGATGTAGGTCTGGAAGCAAATTTGCCAATCACCAAACAACACATAGTCATCCTTCTCGCCATAACTATATTTCCACTCAGATTTGTTATTTGACTTTGCACCTTGCCATTGATTATATTCAGCCCATCTGATTGAATAATTTAAATAATCCTTATTTTTAGTGATTCTATAAACCTCGATATTCCCCGTATGATAAGCTGCAATATCCCAAAAAGCCCATTTATCTGGTGAATTTTTCTTTTGCCAATAGGTATTAGTCAAATTCAAAACATGTAAAACGTCTTTCTTCTTTGGTAATTTTTGTGAAAAGGTTAATATGGGAACAATAAAAAGTACCAGCAATAGCTTTAGCCTTGAATTCATAGGTTGATGTTAAGTATAATCGATTAAAACCTTAAGATAAGAGGTTAATATTTCATTTCAAAATTAGGTTAAATTTTAATTATATTTAGGTAATATCAAAGGATTCGCATGAAAATAAACATCCCCAACCCGTGTAGAGAGAAATACGATAGCATGTCCCCTACCGATCTTGGAAGGATGTGTAAAGTCTGTAATACTGAAGTGGTAGATTTTACCAATTGGAAAACTAAAGATATAGTGAACTATATCCAAAAATCTAATCAGAAGGTGTGTGGTAAGTTAAAACCTTCGCTACTAGAAAAAAACTATTCTATCAGAGGGATAAATTGGCTAGCTATTAATGCTACCCTTCTTTTATTTGGAAGTTGGATTACAATAAAAGCTGAACACAAATTAAATTCGAAATTAATTTATGAATCTAATGACAATCAGATACAAATTCATAATGCAGTAAATGACTCTATTCAATTTATATTTAAGGATACAAAAGGAAAAAATATTCCAGGAGTAATTCTTAAAAATATACAAACTAATGAAATATTTACTTCTGATATTAACGGAATAGTCATTTTACCTTCATTTAATTACGAAAAAAATATTCTTAAAGCATCTTGCAATGGATATCAATTCGAAAATATTCAAGCGAATAAAAAAACAAAAAAAATGAATATAGTTTTACGGGATGAAGATTTTACCGTCGGTTCTGTCGAATTCAATTATCCACTTAAACATCGAATCAAGAGATTTTTTAATATCTTCTCAATAAAAGATGAAGAATAAATTAAAAAAGCCTCGAAAAAATAATTTCGAGGCTTTACTTTATATCATTGAAGCTAATTAAACTACGATATTAATAATCTTACCTTTTACAAAAATGAGCTTCTTGACAGATTTACCATCCAAATAACGTTGAACATCTGCATTGGCTAATACAATTTCTTCTACCGTTTTAGCATCCAAATCTAACGCCAATGGAAGATTCATTTTCATCTTACCATTTACCGATACAGGATAAGCAAATTCTGATTCCACCAAATAGTCCGGATTAAATTTTGGATATGCTGCATACGAGATTGTACCTGCTTCATTACCTAATAATGACCACAATTCTTCAGTGATATGTGGAGCGTAAGGTTCCAACACAACGATTAAGTCTTGAAGGATTTTACGCTTGTTGCATTTCAAATCTGTCAACTCATTCACACAAATCATAAAGGCAGAAACTGAAGTATTGAACGAGAAACGCTCGATGTCATCTTCCACTTTTTTGATGATTTTGTGCAAAGCTTTGTATTCCGCTTTCGTAGGCTCTTCATCCGACACATTGAAGTTTCCTTCTGCATCATGGAACAAACGCCACACCTTACGTAAGAATTTATATACCCCCTCAATACCATTTGTATTCCAAGGCTTTGACTGCTCCAGTGGACCTAAAAACATCTCGTACAAACGTAAAGTATCCGCACCAAAATTCGCAATAATATCATCTGGATTTACGACGTTGAATTTTGATTTTGACATTTTCTCCACCTCAGTACCACAGATGTATTTTCCATCTTCTAACACAAATTCTGCATCCGCAAAATCAGGACGGAATAATTTGAATTTCTCTGTATCCAAAATATCGTTGCTCACGATATTTACATCAACGTGTAATGGAATGGTATTGAACTGATCTCTCAAGCCTAAAGAGACGAATTTATTTGTACCCCTACCTTCTTCATCCAACGCACGGTAAACAAAGTTCGAACGACCTTGAATCATACCTTGGTTAATCAACTTTTTGAAAGGTTCTGCCTCATTGTGGAAACCTAAATCTTTCAAAAACTTATTCCAAAAGCGTGAGTACAACAAGTGACCTGTAGCATGCTCAGAACCACCAATGTATAAATCTACTGCTTTCCAATAATCTACAGCTTCTTTTGAAGCAAAGTCGCCTGTATTTTGAGGATCCATATAGCGAAACCAATACCATGACGAACCCGCCCAACCTGGCATCGTACTCAATTCGTATTCGTATTGATCTTGGTATTTCCAATTTTCGGCACGACCTAAAGGTGGCTCTCCTGTTTCTGTAGGCAAATATTTATCTACCTCAGGAAGCAATAATGGCAATTCCCCTTCTTTAATCAAATACGGTAAACCATTTTTGAAATAAACTGGAACTGGTTCTCCCCAATAACGTTGACGACCAAAAATCGCATCACGCATACGGAAGTTAATTTTTGCTTTACCTAATTTCAACTCTTCCAACTTCGCAATTAAAGCAGGAACAGCCTCTTGATAAGTCATTCCGTTGATAAAACCTGAATTGATGTATTTACCATCCTTATTTGAGTCCGCTTCTTCTTCGATATTTTGAGAATCCGAAATCGGAATAATTGGCAAATTAAAATGTTTCGCAAATACATAATCACGTTGATCGCCTGATGGAACTGCCATGACAGCACCTGTTCCATACCCTGCCAACACGTAATCTGCAATCCAGATTTGTACGTCTTCACCCGTGATTGGATGCTTAGCGTATGAACCTGTAAAAGCACCTGAGACAGTTTTCGTATCTGCCATACGATCTAACTCTGACTTTTTCGAAGTTTTATCGATATATGACTCTATTTCAGATTCTTGCCCCACTGTTGTTAAAGCAGAAACCAACTCGTGTTCTGGAGCTAACACAACGAATGAAACACCAAAAACAGTATCTACACGTGTGGTAAAAACTTCAATATTCGTATCCAATTGTGGAACAGGAAACTTCACCGTTGCGCCTACAGACTTACCAATCCAGTTACGTTGCATCTCAATCAATGGCTCTGGCCAATCGATCGTATCCAATCCGCGTAATAAACGGTCAGCATATGCCGTGATACGCATAGACCATTGCATCATTTTCTTTTGCTCAACTGGATATCCTCCACGCTCAGACACCCCATTGATCACCTCATCATTTGCCAATACCGTACCTAGTGCTGCACACCAGTTTACTGTAGATTCGCGTAGATAAGCTAGTCTATATTTTAAGATTTCTCTCTGTTGTTGTTCTTCCGAAAATGCTTTCCATTCAGCAGCCGTAAAAACAGAGATGTCCTCATCAGATTCTGCTTTAATATTTTGTGATCCAGAAGTTTCAAACTTCTCAATTAAAGTTTCAATTGACTCCGCCTTATCCGTATCCTTATTGTACCAAGCATCAAACAACTGCATAAAAATCCATTGCGTCCACTTGTAATAAGATGGATCCGAAGTACGTACTTCACGCGACCAATCAAAGGAGAAACCAATATTGTCTAATTGCTCGCGGTAGCGATTGATATTTGTTTCAGTTGTGATCGCTGGATGTTGTCCCGTCTGGATTGCATATTGCTCCGCAGGAAGACCAAAGGAGTCATACCCCATTGGATGCAATACATTAAAACCTTTTAATCTTTTGTAGCGTGAAAAAATATCTGAGGCGATATAGCCCAGCGGATGTCCAACGTGTAATCCTGCTCCCGAAGGATAAGGGAACATATCTAATACATAATATTTAGGCTTTTCTGTAGACTCAGACGTCTTAAACGTTGCGTTCTCAGCCCAGAATTTTTGCCACTTCTGCTCAATTGATTTATGCGAATAATCCATTTCTTGTACCTTATAAAAGAATTGCGAAAATAGCGATTTTAAGCCAATTTTTGAAGATAACTTTTCGTTATCAATAATATTTTTGGGATATTAGATAGATATAGTTAATTCAAAAAGTAAATAAATGTTAAATATGCATCAATTAATGGAGATAAGTTGATATTTATTCAATTAAAACCATCTAAAATCCTTACTTTCGCACTATTAAAAAACAAAAGCTTTATGTCAGAAATAGAACAAGGCTCTCCAAGAAAAAAAACAAAATCAGTATACATTTCAACTGTAATTAGTATTGCATTGGTTTTGCTAATGACAGGACTTCTAGGGTTAATTTTAGTACATGCTAAAAACCTATCTAAGTATGTAAAGGAAAATATTGTCTTGAATGTCATTGTGAATGACAATGTCAACGAAGGTGATGTATTGTCTTTACAGAAGGACTTGGAAAAGGAAAATTACGTATTACGCACAGAATATGTTTCTAAAGAACTGGCGGCAAAAAACCTAAAAGAAGACTTGGGTGAAGATTTCGTTGAATATTTAGGAACAAACCCTCTTTTACCTTCTATCGATATTTATTTAAAAGAGCAATATGCTAATGCAGATAGTATCCAGCCATTTATTGATAAAGTAGCTAACAACAGTCGTGTTAAAGAGATCGTTTATCAGGAATCTTTAATTGATATGGTGAACAAAAACATCCGTATCATTTCGATCGTTGTATTAGCATTTACTGTCATCTTGTTGATTATCGCAATTGCTTTGATCAATAACACTATTCGTTTAGCTATTTACTCGCAACGTTTTTTAATCAAGAGTATGCAGTTAATAGGTGCGACAAAGGGCTTCATCCGCAAACCTTATATTATTTATGGAATCGTTCACGGCCTAATAGGTGCATTGATTGCTATTTTATTACTAATATTCACATTACAGTTTGCACAAAAGCAAGTTCCTGAAATCGTATTTTTACAAAACTGGGGACAATTTATCACAATTTTTATTATTGTAGTTGCCTTAGGTATCCTAATTTCTTCGTTAAGTACATATTTTGCTGTGACTAAATACCTTAAAGCAAAATCAAATAGTCTTTACCGTTAATTGACCAACCTAAAATTTTGAAATAGATTATTATGTCAGAAAATAAAAATAATTCAAATTCAAACAAAAGTACTGGATTTGTATTTCAAAAAATTAATTACCAATTATTCATTGCTAGTATTCTAGTTGTTGCTATTGGATTCATTTTGATGATGGGTACAGAGGATATTTATAGCTTCACTAAAATTACTTTAGCACCTCTTGTTGTTACATTAGGATTTGCTTTAGGTTTTGTATCCATATTGTATAAACCCAAAAAGTAATCAAATAATATATAATGAACTATTTTGAAGCTATTATTTTAGCAATAATAGAAGGACTTACGGAATTCCTTCCAGTCTCTTCAACAGGGCACATGATTATTGGCTCGGCATTAATGGGCTTAGAGCCATCTGCTTTTGTCAAGTTATTTACCATTGTCATTCAACTAGGAACTATCTTATCCGTATTAGTTTTATACTGGAAAAGATTTTTTAAATCGATGGACTTTTACTACAAGCTTGTGATAGCAGCGATTCCTGCATCTATACTTGGGTTAGTATTAAACGATTTTATTGATTCTTTGCTAGAAAGTCCAATGATGGTAGGCGTCATGCTGGTTATTGGTGGTATCATTTTATTATTTGTAGACAAATGGTTCAATAAACCAACTATTGATATTTCAGACGAAATATCGTTCAAACAAGCTTTCATAATTGGTTGTTACCAATGTTTAGCTCTGATCCCCGGTACTTCACGATCAGCTAGTACAATTGTCGGTGGTATGACTCAAAAATTGACACGTAAAGCAGCAGCAGAATTTTCATTTTTTCTAGCGATTCCTATGATGTTAGGAGCGTCTGCTGTTAAATTGTATAAGTTTTTCAAAGAAGGTCATACATTTACCGGAGAGGAAATCAACCTACTTATCGTAGGTAATATTGTTGGCTTTGTGGTTGCCATAATTGCCATCAAAACATTTATAGATTTACTAACGAAATACGGCTTCAAGTTATTTGGTTGGTATAGAATTGTGGTTGGATTAGTGATAATAGCTATGCTTTTAAGTGGTCATAGCTTACAGATTGTTTAATGGAGAACATTCAAAAGAAAGATAAAAAATTTGCATTTGCTGAAGGTGAAGTATTGCTGGTAGATAAACCAGTGACATGGACTAGCTTTGATGTCGTAGGTAAACTTCGCAACACAATGAAGCCCCTAAAACTAAAAGTAGGACATGCAGGAACTCTCGATCCTTTAGCGACAGGATTATTAATAGTTTGTACGGGAAAATTAACCAAACAAATTGATTCCTTTCAGGCAGAACATAAAGAATATACAGGGACGATTACTTTGGGAGCTACTACCCCATCTTATGACTTGGAAACAGAAATTGATCAAACTTTTGATATTACAAATATTACAGAGAATGATATTATTGCTGCAGCCAAAACTTTCGAAGGAGAAATTGAACAATTTCCTCCTGCACATTCGGCATTAAAGATCAATGGCGAACGTGTCTACGAAAAGGCAAGACGTGGTGAGGAAGTTGAGTTAAAAGCACGAAAAGTAACAATAACATTATTTGAAATAGAAAAAATTGAGATGCCTAACATTTTTTTCAAAATCAAATGCTCTAAAGGTACTTATATTCGTTCTATTGCAAATGACTTTGGAAAAGTACTTAATAACGGATCCTATTTATCCAGTTTGAGACGTACTATGAGTGGAAATTTTCACGTCGATCAAGCTTGGAATTTAGAAGAACTTATTGAAGCTATTCGAGAACAGAAATCAACTGATATTCAACCAGCATAGTATTATTCGATGAAAATATATAGAAGCTTAGAAGAATTTGAGCCACTAGAAAATGCTATCGTTACCATTGGTACTTTTGACGGTGTGCATATCGGTCATCAAAAAATACTTAAAAAATTAGTCGATTGTGCTAAAGAAACATGTGGTGAAACAGTGTTATTGACTTTTTTTCCTCATCCTAGATTAATACTAAACCCCAACGACGATAGCTTACGTTTAATTAATGATATTGAAGAAAAAGCGCATCAGCTAGCTCTGTGCGGTATTGACCACTTAATCATTACACCATTTACACGTGATTTTTCTAATTTGAGTGCTGAAGAGTACATTCGAAATGTACTGGTCGACAAATTAGGAACCAAAACGATTATCATTGGCTATGATCATCATTTTGGAAAAGACCGTAAAGGAACAATAAAAGATTTATTGCATTTTGCTCATATTTTTGATTTTCAAGTATTAGAAATTGCAAAGCAAGATATTGAAGACGTTGCCGTTTCATCGACACGCATCAGGGAAGCATTAATTAAAGGTGATATTGAAATTGCCAACAGGTACTTAGGTTATCCATTTGAATTGACCGGAACTGTAGAAAAAGGTGATCAAATTGGACGTCAAATTGGATTTCCGACAGCAAACCTCAACGTTCATGAATCACATAAACTAATACCTGCGTACGGGATTTACGCTGCGGAAGTGGACATCTACCCTAGTGTTCCACAAATAATAACTGGTGAATACAAAGAAAATCCAATCATAAAAAAAGCATACGGCATGTGTTATATCGGCACTAGACCTACTGTAGATGGGATGACTCGTAAAATCGAAGTAAACGTATTAGATTTTGAAGGTGATCTGTACAGTAGCACAGTACGTATACGCTTCAAGAAATTTATTCGTGGAGACGAAAGATATGACTCTCTAGAAGAATTGCAACAACAAATCAAATTAGACGAAGAAGCAATAAGAACTTTTTTTGATCAAAATAACTCTTAATAAAAAAGCCTTAATCAAATGATTAAGGCTTTTTTATTATATATGGCTCAATTAATTACTGAAATAAGCCCTTACATTTTTTCCTTCCACCCAGTTCATATAAGCACGATTTACGGTCTTATTACCACCTGGTGTTGGATAATCACCTGAAAAATACCAATCACCTTTGTGATTTGGACATGCAACATGTAAGTTATCTAAGGTTTGGAAGATAATTTCCAATTCTGCATTCAAATTATGTGGTTTTACAATTCGTCCAATTTCTTCAGATATTTCTTCATCCGTAAATGGCTCATAAATTGCTTTCACATAATTCTCTACCTCATCTTTAGGTAATGTAACTGAAGCAAGACATTTTTGATAGACCTCATCAATAATATGAGACATACCATTTTTCTTCAATAAATTAATTGCTGCCTCAAATGCAACGAATTCTCCCATGCGAGACATATCGATACCATAACAGTCTGGATATCTAATTTGAGGAGCAGACGAAACAACAATGATTCTCTTCGGATGTAAACGATCCAAAATTGTCAAAATTGACTGTTTCAACGTCGTACCACGGACAATTGAATCATCAATAGCTACAATTGTATCCTCATGATCACGTACAATACCATAAGTCGTATCATAAACGTGTTGTACCATATCTTGACGATCTGCATCTTGCGTGATGAAGGTACGCAGTTTAGCATCTTTGATATTCAATTTTTCAAATCTTGGATGCAAGCTCAGTATTTCATTCATTTCCTCATCAGAGATCTTCTCATCACGATTCAATAAAACTTCTTTTTGGTAATCACGCACATATTTATTCATTCCCTCCATCATGCCATAGTATGATACTTCTGCTGTATTAGGAATAAATGAGAATACCGTATTTTTTATATCATTATTAATAGATTTCAACACTTGCGAACATAACAATTTACCTAATTGTTTACGCTCTTGGTAGATATCTGCATCTGATCCACGTGAGAAATAAATACGTTCAAACGAACAAGATTTTTGTTCGGTTGGCTGTCTAAACATCTCTTCAGTTACAGTACCATCTTTTTTCGCGATAAGTGCATGACCTGGTTTAATTTCTTTGACAGCACCCAAAGGAATATTGAAGGCTGTTTGAATAACCGGACGCTCCGAAGCAACCACAAGCACCTCGTCATCTTGGTAATAAAATGCTGGACGAATACCCGATGGATCGCGCATCACAAAAGCATCACCATGCCCCATAATACCAGCAATAGTATACCCCCCATCCCAAGTTTTCGCTGAACGAGTCAGAATTTTAGCTACATCAAGATTTTTACCTATTTGAGCCGAAATTTCGATATTTGAATAGCCATCCTTTTTGAATTGATCAAACAACTCTTGATTTTCATCATCTAAGAAATGTCCTATTTTTTCTAACACCGTAACCGTATCCGCCTGCTCCTTAGGGTGTTGACCTAAATCATACAATTGTTGCAACAACTCATCAACATTAGTCATGTTGAAATTACCTGCAACAACCAAATTTCTTGTCATCCAGTTATTTTGACGCAAGAAAGGGTGGCAACTTTCAATACTATTTTTACCATGAGTACCATAGCGCAAATGCCCTAATAATACCTCACCCGTAAAACTAACATTATCCTTTAGCCATTGTGTGTCTTTAGATTCTTTAGGATAAGCCTTTTGAACAGCAGCAAATTTCTTCTGCACATATTCAAAAATATCGGCCACAGCCGTAGAACCCATTGCGCGATAACGACTGATGTACCTATTTCCAGGTTTTACATCAAATTTAATAGTAGCAATACCCGCTCCATCTTGACCACGGTTATGTTGCTTCTCCATAAGGAGATACAATTTATTGATTCCGTAGTAAGGAGTTCCATATTTTTCTTGATAATATGAGAGGGGTTTTAGTAATCTGATTAGTGCGATACCACACTCGTGTTTTATAGCGTCACTCATAGCTTGAATTGATGATGCAAAGGTACAAAAATTACAAACTACAAATACTACATCATATATTTTTTTGTAGTAAAAAAATACTCGACCATGTGTTATGGTCGAGTAAACATAATTTAGATAATATTAAGGAGGGTTATTTATTTCAATTTCAATTATTTTTTAAGACACAACCTAAAGCTTTTCACCATGTTGTGACAAATCTAGACCAATTTCTTCATCTTCTTCCTTTACACGAATTGGAGTTATCGTATCTACCACTTTCAACAATATAAATGCTACCACTAAAGTGAAGGCAGTAGCGCCTACTAACCCAATTAGATGCGAAACAAATAAACCAGTCTCTCCATAGTATAAACCATTCGTTTCTACTACACTGTTGATTGAACTGTGCGCAAACACACCTGTCAAAAGCATACCCACCATACCTCCTACTCCATGACTAGGGAATACATCTAATGTATCATCCAAGTTTGATTTAGTTCTCCAAGCAATACATAATCTACTCACTATCGCTGCTACAGCACCTATGACTAGTGAGTGAGGCACAGTTACAAAACCTGCTGCTGGGGTAATCGCTACAAGACCTACTACTACACCAATACAAACCCCCATTGCTGATGGCTTAACACCTTTAGCTGCATCAAAAAAGATATATGTCAACGCTGCTGCAGCTGAAGCTGTTGATGTCGTTGCTAAAGCAGTAGCTGCTAATTGAGTTGCACCAAAAGCCGACCCTGCATTAAAGCCATACCATCCAAACCATAGTAAACCTGTACCTAATAATACATAAGTAATACGCGCGGGTGTATGTTCTTTAAATTGTTTACCATGTTTCATATAAATCGCAGCCGCTAGCGCTGTCAATCCTGCTGACATATGTACTACAGTACCACCAGCAAAATCCAATACGCCTAATTTGAACAACAAACCATCCGGATGCCATGTGGAATGTGCTAATGGAGCGTAAATGAATACAAAAAATAAACATATAAATAATACATACGAAGTAAATTTGATACGCTCAGCTACCGCACCAGTAATTAATGCTGGAGTTATGATAGCAAATTTCAATTGGTACATAGCAAATAATGTAAATGGAATTGTAGGAGCTCCTGGCCAAGGAGGACCATCGACCACACCATTAAACATAAAATATGTACTAGGATTACCGATTATCCCGCCTACAGATTCACCGAACACTAACGAGAAACCAAATACAACCCAGAGCACGGCCACTACTGCCATACAGATAAAACTCTGCAGCATGGTAGAAATTACATTCTTTTTCTTAACCATGCCACCATAAAAGTACGCTAAGCCGGGCGTCATAATTAACACTAAGCCAGTAGACGCTAACATCCAAGCAACATCAGCACCATTATACTCGTAGATTTTACTTGAATCTGGAACACCAGGAAAAAATAAACACAGAATCACTAAAATTGCTATAACAATTAGTGGGATTGGGGATTTTTTTTGATTAGTTTGCATATTATTTTTGGTTAATTTTCAATCATAACCCAAAGTAAATGCAAAAATTTCACAAAAACAAAAGAAAAATTAATTTTTTACCAATTATTTGTTAATAAAAATATTAAAAACATCATTTTACAAAAAAAATATTACAAAAAACACAAATAAACAACCTAACACAATTTAAAAACATCTTAAAATCAATATTTTTTTATATTTTTTGAATATTAATAGCAAAAAAGTACCTTTATATATATGCACGAGCTATTTAACATCTTCAAAATAGACAATTCATTGGTTGAATCCATTGCAAACAACCCCAATATTCCACATCAGCACAATTATGAAGAACTAATTATTGTATTAAGAGGAAAATTGAGTCATTTTATTGATTACAAAACTCAAAATTTAGAAGCTCCATGCATATCATTTGTGACAAAAGGCAAAATTCATCGTCTACAGCCAGAAATACTCGATAATGAATTTGAAGGTTGGGCTATTCGATTCAAAAGTGAATTTATACCCGAAATCACTTTTCAACTGTACAATTACTATCATGACAGAGCAAACTTTCGACTTTTAGACCATAAATCCGCATCAAGACTCCACATCTTATGTCAATTGATCTTTGAGGAACACACAAGCGACACGCAAGAACTATCAATCATCAAAGAACTACTTTCGGCATTATTTACTATCATCGAAAGCGAACGCAAAAAAGCACACACGGACGACAATAATATCACGAACAATCAAAACACAACTTTCAAAACTTTTTTACAGATATTGGAAGAAAATTTCAGGAGACCAGAGGGGGTGAATTTCTATGCGGAGAAATTGTTCATGAGCAGCAAGTCTTTAAATAACATCACTCAACATATCCTACATCTTCCTGTATCTGAGATTATCGAAACTCGCAAACTTATTGAGGCAAAGAAGTTACTTTTTACCACAGACAAAAGTATTGCTGAAATTGGTTTTGAATTAGGTTATCAAGACAAAGCCTATTTTACGAGTGTATTTAAAAAGAAATCAGGACAAACACCAAGTGAATTTCGGGAAGAAATGAAATCCTTACTTTCCTAATATCACAACATTTTTTCCAAAAAGTCATACCTACAGCTATTCCTTTATTAAGATCTTTGCATGAGTAATTGAGAAAGACACTATGCAAGAAGAAATGAATAGAAAACAATTTTTAGCTGCAGCTGCTGTATTACCTTTATCTGGAGCAGCGTATAAATTAAGTAAATTACACAATTTTTCTACTCAATTAGAAAACACGAGCAAAATGCCTGTTCTTTTTTTAGGACATGGTAGCCCCATGAATGCTATAGAAGAAAACGAATTTGTACAAGGTTTCCGAGATATTAGCAAAAAAATAGAAAAACCAAAAGCCATTCTTGTTGTGTCAGCACACTGGGAAACACGCGGTACATTTGTTACAGCAATGGATATGCCTAAAACTATTCATGATTTTGGTGGATTTCCACAAGAATTATTTGACGTACAATACCCTGCACCCGGAAGTCCTGAATTAGCACAATTAACAAAGGAAATTATTACCTCAACTGACATACATTTGGATGATAAGTGGGGATTAGATCACGGGGCTTGGTCTGTAATCAAGCATTTGTATCCAGATGCAGATGTACCGGTTATCCAAATGAGTATTGACTATACACAACCTCCTGCATACCATTATAAATTAGCCAAAGAGCTCACTGCGCTACGCAGTAAAGGGGTCTTGATTGTAGGAAGCGGTAATAATGTACACAATTTACGCATGGTATCATGGAAACATTTGAATAGCACTGGATATGCATACGACTGGGCGAAATACGCTGACGAAACAATGAAATCGTATATCCGTGAAGGAAATCACAACCCATTAATTGAATACCACAAGCAGGGAAAGGAATTTGAATTAGCGATCCCCACTCCTGAGCATTATATACCGATGTTGTATGCACTAGGCCTACAAGACAAAAATGAAAATATTGATATTTTCAACGATCAAGCAATCGGAGGATCATTAACAATGACATCATTCAAAATTGGTTAACAATATTAAATCTATCTACCCAAACTAAGACAGGAGTTTAATTAATTTAAACTCCTGTTCTGATTTTAACCTATTGTATTCTTTTGTATATTTAATAATTAAAATTTTAAATTATGAAAAGTTTATATCTCATTTTTCCTTTATTTCTTATTTTTTCTTGCCAACAAAACCCACAAAGCAACAAAACGATTAATGATGATCATAAAATTATAGATAGTTTACCAAAAGATAATCTAAACATCAGAAATCAAATTGACTCGTCTAAGGTAAAAGAGTGGCTTACCACCACAATCCTTAACTTTTTCCAGAATGAGAATCAAGATATGCAACAAATCACCACTGCTGAGTACTACGAATTTAAAATGGATGCTATGAATGTTGATATGGGGTCTCAAGGAAGTTTGTCCGAACAAGAGTTTATAAAAAAATGGGGCAACAAATACAATTTACAGCTCCACCCTATACAAACAGGATTTCTAATATCGGGTCAAGATTGGGGTAAAATTAGCCTTAAAGATATCAGTGTAAAGAAGATCAATCAGAGCCAAAATTCAATCGTATATCGATTAATCATTAGAGATGATGAATTTCAAGTAGACTACGACAGAGACATCACTGTAGTGCAAAATAATGGTCAAAATCTAATATCTGACGTATTGGAATACGACTAGAAATACCTTAACTTTATATGAACTAAGCATTTGAACCATGAAAGATCACTTCTCGACATCACCTGAACAATATGCGAAATACAGACCCGATTACCCTCAAACTATATTTGACTTTATATATCCTTTGCTGAATGAAAAGTCAGTAGCTTGGGATTGTGGAACTGGAAATGGACAAATAGCACGTGAACTTTCTAAAGATTTTAAACTTGTTGAAGCCACAGACATTAGTAAACAGCAATTAGAACATGCTTTTATTGCAGAAAACATCAATTACTCAGCCCAACCTGCCGAAAAAACAAACTTTACTGATAATACCTTTGACTTAATAACCGTTGCACAAGCCGTGCACTGGTTTGATTTTGATAAATTTAATACGGAAGTGAAAAGAGTTGGTAAACCTAATAGCATAATTGCTTTGATTGGTTATGAACTATTTAATATTACACCAGAAATAGACGCTGTGATCAACCATTTTTACAAGAATATAATTGGTCCCTTTTGGCTTCCCGAACGCAAACATATACAAGAAAGGTATCAAAAAATACCATTCCCCTTCCGAGAATTGGAAACACCAGAAATAAACAACATCAAACTGTGGAAATATGAACACTTAATTGGCTACCTCAATACCTGGTCTGCTGTCAAACATTTTAAAGAAAAAAACAAGTATAATCCAATCGATGATATTGAAAATGATTTAAAAAATGCTTGGGGTAGTTCAGAAATAAGACGTGTCATATTCCCTATTATATTTCGAGTAGGGCGCGTAAAATAAAGCTATCGCTTGTTTGTCTATGACATTTTAAGTATCTTCGCAAATCATAATCAGAATATTGGGGTCGACCGGAATTGACAGGATAGCGATGGTTATGTAAGCATGTAGTGCGTTGTTAGTAGAGCACTTTAATCTGAACTTTCACACTTATAACTGGCGAAGAAAACTACGCCTTAGCTGCTTAAGTTAGACTTAACATAGCTATTTGTCCCGTTAGATCCTGTTCTTTGGTTTAACAATAGGGGCATCGATCTATAGAACTGGTCACTGTGATTTTGCTAAGCAGTGATGAGACTCAGCAAATACGGAGAACGGTATAGGTAAGCGACTCACCTTCCCTCTCTCGACAATCAAAGAGAAGCTAAACATGTAGAAAGCGTAAATCATACTATGTTTGGACGAGGGTTCGAATCCCTCCGACTCCACAGAACAAATTGTTAATCAGCGGATTACAAAAGACACACCCAAAAACACACCCAGTTTCGGGTGTGTTTTTTTTTAAAACTAATTTAGAATAATAAATAATGTTAAATCCAATTGTCGAACATTATTGATGCTGATACTATATTCAGATGTGAGCGAATATGATGCCCCACTGTGATATATGAAGGTTCTTCTAAAATGGCTCCTATGTAAGGGAAAATTAAATTTGCTTATTATTTTTATTGCTATACATAATAAATCCATTTCGATCTTTATTTTCAATAGAAGAAGTGCTTATGTATCCTTCGGATTTCATTAGATTAAAAAAATCAATATATTTATTATGAGATTCTAATTTAATAGTCCCTTTTTGACGTACATTGAAAAATTTATAAATCTCATTGTCCTTGAAATTATTAATTATTTCTTCAAAGTTTGATTTAGAAATGCTTTTGTAATAATTTGCCAAAATTTGAGGAACTTTGGCTGAATACGGAAGCTTAATCAAGGAATTTGTAATCAAGTCTTTTTGAATTACTAAAGTATTTGCTTTAGTCAACCTATCCCTAACGGCTTCGAAAAATTCATCCTTATTCCAAATAGTCAAATTTTCTTTTATCTTTTCGTAGATAATATTAATGTCGTTTTCAGTATATGATACTGAGTTCAAAATGTTTGTAAAAACATCCTCATTTATCTCGAAATCACCTTGTAGTTTTATTAGTTCATCTTTATAAATGAACAAATACTGCATCCCTGAATTAAAACTAGATTCTACAATATTGTAGGTTTCATTATCGAATTTAAGATTTTGGGATTCAATCAATAATTTCACTTTATCGATCGTCAAACTATTTAAATGAATTTGGTTGCTATCGAAAGGTACCGTTTTGATTAAAAATTTAAATGAATCGAATGCTAAATCAGACTCGTCTAATATTTGGCCCCAAAAATCAGACTCAAACTTAGATCCTTTTGTATATGAAATAGATTTAAGAAACGCGATATTAGTTGACTCATTTAGCAATTCGACAATTTTGGTTACGTCTTTTTCAAATAGATCATAAATACTTATAAGATTATCCCAATTTAGTTCTATCCTTTTATTCTCGTGAAGATATTTTTTTAGTTCAGAATCATTAATTAGCGATAAAAGTTTTAATTTGATCTCTGAATTATCGACGATAAGATTTTTTAGATTGTATTCTAAACTCTTATTATTCAATAATTCAACAAAATATTCTTCATCCTCTGATTGTTTATTTTTCAGCTTAATGTAAATTGATTCGATATACTCACTAATATTAGATTCTATGTTCTGAATCAGTTTAATATCCCCGGATTTTTTGATTGTTGTGAAATTCTTTGATTTAAAATTCTTGCTATCGCCTCCAACGAAAATAATTATCAATAGAATGTTTTCTTTCGTTAATTTATATCTATTGTTATCGATTATATGTCTGAAAATACGAGCCGTTATATCTATTGGATCGTCTAATTGAATAAATTCAATTCCCAAAGTATCAATGGCTTTTGTAAGTCTTTCAAAATTTACACTAGAGGAATCGTCTACCTTAAACTTTAGAAAATCGGACATGTTTTCAATTAGCGACTTTAAATGCTTCCTGTCATCTGGGTTCGAATTAAGAAGCTCATCAAAACAATCAAGTCTCAAAATGAGTTTAATATAATCCTCAAAAATTTTATTATCAGATGGATTTTCCTCTAGCTGATGATGAAAAAAATTATTCGGATTCTTGAGAAGATCTCTTACCAAAGATTTTAATGGATTTTTCGGGTTATCAAAATATTGCAATAAAAATTTAGCTGTTAATTCCGATTTACTATTTAGAAGATTCAATATCCCCTCATATTGGGACTTGTACTCATCTTTATTTTCCACAATAAATGACACTAATTTGTTATTTAGTATTTGATCTGTTTTAAAATTGATTATTTCTAATCTTTGAACGATTTCCTCAAAGTTTTGTAGTTCATAATTGAAATTATTGCCTTTTCTTCCTCTTACATTTCTAATAAATACTTCTTCAAGTTTAGTAATTTTATCTGAATGGAAGTGCGAGATAAGCTCATTGAAGTTTTCGTTTATATATCCTTCAGAGACCAAACTACGCAATAAGTTATTAGTCGAAAAATCATTAAAATAGGATTCTACATTTGACGATGCTAAAAGTTCAGAAAGACTTTTAAGTTCAAGTTCACTTTTTTTTAACGCTAAAAAGTCAATCTCACGCTGAAGCACGATAATCATACCGTCAACCTTTTCTTTAATTAGTTCTTCCCGTTCCTTATAAGATTGCTTTGGGTTAATTTTGTCTTCAATAATTTTAAAATTATAATTCCGATTTGAAATACTTATACTAAAGAAAGAACGAAGGTCTGAATTATTTTGAATTCTATCAAAAACATCATCCTCAAGCATTTCTGATATCGCAATAGAGGGAATTATATACGGGTGAAAATAGTCTAGAATTGCGGTGACATATATTCTTCTTAATTCTCTGATATCAATATCTGGCTGATTTTTGAGTTTTTCAATCAAACTATTTTTATTGTTTATACTTTCATCAATTGAGACACTTTGTGAACAAATTAGTTGTTTTTTGCTAATGAGTATATCAAAAAGTTTTCCAGAATTATTATAAAGTAACTGAAAATCATCGGGCTCAAGATTTTTATATACGATTAACGAAAGAAGTTCCTCCTCTCTACCTTCTCGGTGTTCCTTATTCAATAATTCCCTATATATCATGAATTCATGAAAGATATTGATCAGCAAACGCATGTCAATATCATCAATAAATGTAGTAATGTTGGAAACAAAGCCTTTTTGAAAAACAACATTTTCATCATTCAATTTCTTAAATAATTTCTCCAGTTGGTCTTGCGCATTTGAGGAATTTATAAAAGGTATAATGGGTATTATATAATCGAAAAACTTAACTCGGTCTTTTTTATCTTTGAATACTCCATCTCCAATAGCATAAATGAATTTAATTTCTCCAGCAGCAACTAAGGAATCAATGTTATTTAAAATGATATTTATTTCCCTGAGTTTTGTAAAGATGTTAGTAGGCTCAAATCTATCGAGATCTTCGAATATTACAATTTTATATTGAGTTTTTTCGAAAAAATAGATAATTTCTTCTAGATGTTGATTAAAAACAGATTGATTTAATTTATCACCAAGTTCAATTTCACCAGCGATACTAACTCGTCTAATTTTAGAGTTCTTGAACAAATCAATAAATAAATTCACGCCATAACCAATGCCTGCTAAAAAAATCAAGAGTACTATGCAAGCCCAATAATTCAAGTCAGCAGAACATGACCAACTCTTTGGATTAGCATAATCAAAAAAATTATATTTGAAGACTAAAACTGCAGCCCAAATCCAAGCAATAATCAAAGAAGCAGTTGTATAAAGCCTTTCTGATTTTACATTTTCAATTCTTTTAAATCTGGAATTTGGCAATCGTTCTGGATCAACTTTATATATAATTTGCTGAAGTATACTGATTTCAATTAACTTTTCAAGATTTTTATCGATTTCTTCATTCCCAACTTCATTGTCTATTTTTTTGTGGGTGGTTAAACTAAATGATGCTAAGGATATGTTTAGAAATTTATAATTATTCTGATTTTGAAATTGGAAAGTTTTTAAAATAGTACTTTTTCCGGAACCATACCCCCCAGTAATAGCAATATTTCTAATATTTTTTGCTGAAACTGCGCTCTTTAATCTTTCTAAATAAGGTGTAGCCTCTTGTAATTCTGTTTCTGTTTTTAGAATTCTAGGAATTAATGCTCCTAACAAATCTTCGCTATCAAGGTTTAACTTTGGAGCAACGGTATTTTCAAAATTCCCGGGATTTGGATATTTTGAACCCTCAATACTAATCTCGTTGATTGGAATTTCATTTTGAATGCGATCGAATTGATTTAAAGATTGGGAAGGTAATTCAATCCTAGAATTCGAATGTTTTGATTTATTTATCATAGATTCTATGTTAACAAGTGGCGCTTCTAATTTAATTGAAAAAAGTGATTATTAGTAATATTCAAGAAAACTCTTTGCAATATTCTTTACTTATAAAATGTTTTTCTAAATAGGTGAAGCGTTGTTTAGGGACTAATTATGGCATTATGAAACAGTTTCAATAGAGCCAATTTACATCATCCCGAAAGTATTCGACGATAGTGTCATAGTTGAGCTGATTAAGTTTATTAACATAATATCCTAAACGTGTTAATAATTTCATTAAAAATACTTTACAACATTCTAATTCTAAAATATCCGACCGTTTAGTTAATAGTTTGAAACCTGCCACCTCGACAAAACCTACTGATTATCAGTGGATTTTTTTCATCTTCAGATAAAATTCGGGCAAATTATGGATGAATTGTGATTGTGTTAAGTAGAGACAGGTTTTATAATGATATTTAACACCTTGATTTTTTACAGTTTTTTTTTGCTGAAAGTTTTTTTTGTTTCGCAATTACTGTATACTAATCTTTTGCTAGTCTGAATCTTATTCCATTCTGTGTAATTCCTTCATACAATGTTTGATTAAACCTTGAAAATTCATCTAAAGTATTATAAAATTGATCTTTGTAAGTTTCTCCAGTCTGTGGTATTTCAATAATATGTTTGAAATCGTTCATCCAAAGGCTTAATGCTAGAATTGCTAAAACACATAAATTGCTTAATTTTTCTAATTCAAATCTCTCAATAATCACCCGTAAACGGTCATCCTGAAAAGGATGTTCATTTCCATTACTTAGACCCTCATAAAGAAAGAAAAAGGATAATGCCCCCATCAATATACCTATTTTTAAAAACGGCCCATTAATGCTATTAAAATGATTAGACATTATATCTATTGCGAATAAATCAACAAAATGTTCATCTACTTTTGACTCATCATTTGACGAAACATAGTTGTAGTGTCCACGCGACTGACACAAAACTTATGAAAAAAATAAAACGTAATATCGCTAAATATATAGAATTCTTCTTTAGAATATATTCTTGCTAATCATGTATTTCAGGGTTTGGTAATTAAAAAATAAATTTCGGCATTAAGGGTTTCATAAAGAGAGACCCGCATGAAATACTTTCTATAACTGTTAAACTATGGGGGGTATTAACTATACGTCTATTGATATATTCCTACTAATCTAGTTTCGTGGATCGCTTTTTCAAATAATACCAACAGTGAATAAAAAAGATTCCACAAATATTGATTAAAGTTTTAAAAAAGAACTATTTCCTGCTTTTGACTTTATTCTAAAATAGATTCCCTAACAATTATTCTTAGCATTACAATGTCTCCTATTGGTGTCCAAACTATATTATAGATACTTTTGACTAGTAGCGCGTTTGAAAATTCAAATTCATAAAGACCTCTAAAATAGGGGGTATTATTAAAAAACAGTTCGCCAAGATTTGAACAAAATACACGTATTGGAAGGAAACTTCTATCGTTTGATTTTCTAAGAGCATCAGCTATTGCTTTTTGATTTTCTCAATTCATGACTGGCTTTAATAGATTTTACTTTTTTGTCTACTTCCGGCTTCTGCTAATAGCTAAGACTTTTTGATTTTAAAATAAGAAGTATAGCGAGTTTTAGATGACAATAGACGAATTTTGATCTGTTTAGAATCCTTGTGCATTGCTTATTTCTATGTTTGAGAATTTAATGTAAGATATTTCGTTAATTTGTACTAAGTTTAAAGTATATGATATCGTTAGTTGCCGTCCAAGGATATAAGTCAATAAAAAATCAACAAATTGAATTAAAGCCTCTTAATGTTTTAATTGGTGGTAATGGTGTGGGTAAAAGTAACTTTATTTCTATATTTTCTTTAATTCGGAATCTATATGAAGGTAACCTACAAAATTACATAGTTCGAAAAGGGGGGGCAAATACGTTTCTACATTTAGGTGATAAAGTGACGCAAGAGGTAGTGATTGGAATTCAGTTTGATGAAATCAATAGGTTTTACTTTACGCTACAGAAAGGAGATTATTCATTATTTATTAAAGATGTCGGAACTTCTTTTAAAGCAAGTAACGGTTGGCATGAAGCGCATTTTGAAAAGAATGTTTTGGAAACTACTTTCAGATATTCAAAAAAAAGACAGGCTTTTTATGTAAATGACTTATTAAAGGAATTTGAAGTTTATCACTTTCACGATACAGGAGATACATCTCCAATAAAATCACAGTCCAATATCAATGATAATTTTTCTTTAAAAAGAGATGGAAGTAACTTGTCCTCATTCTTATATCTATTAAAGCAAATGCATAATAAGCATTTTTTGAGAATTGAAAGAACAGTACAATCTATAGCTCCTTTTTTTGAGAAATTTCAGTTGGAGCCTAATCGCTTGGATCCTAACACAATTCTGCTTGAATGGCAAGAAAAAGGTAATTATGATTCTTATTTTAATGCTCATAATCTATCGGACGGAACATTAAGATTTATTTGTTTGGCTACGTTATTATTACAACCTACCCCTCCTAAAACAATCATAATTGATGAACCTGAATTAGGATTACACCCAATAGCTATAAATAAGCTTTGTGGTTTATTTAGAAAGAAATCAGAAGAGGGAACACAAATTATAATTTCGACACAGTCAGTAACCCTGTTAAATAATTTTAATGCTGAAGACATAATTGTGGCGGATAGAAGTGAGTATGAAACTGTTTTTAAGAGACTTAATAATGAAGAGTTATCCAGATGGACTTCAGAGTATAGTTTAGGAGAAATTTGGGAAAAAAATATCTTTGGAGGGCAACCATTTTAAAATGAAAAGATTAGTAATTTTAGTAGAGGGCGACTCGGAATTAGTTTTTGTAAACAAATTCTTGAATCCTTTCCTTGTATCTAAAGGGCTTAACATTTCAATAAATGCGCAAAAGATTATTACAAATAATAAATTGCAACAAAAGGGAGGGAATATTTCCTATCAATATCTGAAAAATGATTTAACTCGAATTGAAAGCCAAGGGAATGTTGTAATCTCTACACTTTTAGATTTTTTTAGAATTCCTACTGATTTCCCTGGTCATACTTTAACTGACTGTGATCAGATTGAACTTGCTATGCATTCAGATTTTCATTCAAATCCAAATTATTTACCGTATATACAAAAGTATGAATTTGAAACTCTACTTTTTGCATCCATTGCTGGGTTTAAATTTTTATTAGACGATAATGGCAAAATTGATGCAATACAAAAAATTATAAATACTTACCCTAACCCTGAAGATATAAATGGTGGAGCAAATACCTCGCCCTCAAATAGATTAAAGAATATTTTTAAGTATGATAAAGTTAATGATTCAGAACTAATCTGCACCGAAGTTTCTATTGAAACAATGTGTTCAAGATGTCCTCGATTTAATAATTGGATCAATAGATTGTTATCTCATAATTATAATTAAAGATTAAAAACACTTAACATGAATCGAAATATAACAATTATTATAATGAGAAGAAACGTGAAATTTGGTTAGTTTATCGCTAATAAGTTTTCCGAATTTCCTTTAAATATGTGTTTATTTAATTTGTGGATATTTATAGTTTTCCTGTTCAATAATTTTATTTGTTAACAATCTATCTGCACTGCTAAGATTAAGTAAACAAAAAGGATGATTATGAGCTACAGCGTTTCTTGTAGGAATACATAATATAGCGTCGGATATAATCAACTTCAAATCAATCAAAACGGCATCTAATCCTACATCGGCTATTTTCCGATATATTAATATCTAATTTAGTATTAATATATAAAAGCATAGAACTTTCTCATATTTCTAATCCTTCCAAATCCAAATCATATGTAAAGTCTATCAAGATCCCTAATTAATTAGAATTTGTATCATTGTGTCATTAATCCACTATTTTAATAATTTCGACAAAGTTGTCAAGTTTTCCAACTTTTACTATATCACCAACTGAATGTCCAATTAGCGAAATGGCTAAAGGGGATTTTTCGTAAATCTTTTGAATACTGTTTGATGTAAGTTTATTATTTTGTGTAGTAACAATATGTATATTTAGGTCTTTTCCATTGTTCATATATTTTACTTGAACTTTGCTGTTTAATTTTACAACATTGTCAGCGAGTTTTTTTATTGGTACAGCCTGTTCAATTGCTTGAATGTATTCTAATTCAGTTTCAAAATCAAATAATGAATTTTCAGCAACATATTGCTCCAAAATTTCAATATCGTCCGTAAAAGCAAAGTTCGTTGTAGAATAATCTTTGATTTTTTCGTTTACAGTTGATTCTGTTTGTTTGATAAAATCAACAAGCCGTTTGCTTTCTCTGTTAGAGTTTCGCCACCAATTTGTACTCCAAATTCTATGAAACACAAAGCCGTGATTTTCTAAAATTTTCTGCCTGTGTCTATCGTATAAATACGCTTCACGGCTTGAATGATATTTTGCTCCGTCACATTCAATCGCAATTTTTGGAACTCCTATAATTTTAGGATCGTATACAATGTCTATTCTAAATCCCGCAAATTGTAATTGCGGAATTAGTTTTTCTGTTCCAAAATAGTCAACCAAACTTTGATATACTTCTTCTTCAAAAGGCGATTCTAACTCACCAAAATCTCTTGGATTTATACCTGCACTATTCGTAGTATTTTCAGCAAGTGTTGTAAGAACAGATAAACGTGAATCATTGTCTGCCTCACTTACTGCTTTGCAGTATGCCAAATAAGCATATAAAACTGCTCTTTTATTGTTTGAACCTTCTATAGTTAGATGTTCTTTGTAGTTCATAAAAACCGTTTCGGGTATTGATGAACAGCAATACACTTTATACTTAGCTCTTGTAACAATCACATTCAATAGTTTATAACCTTTTGAGTGGTTGATTGGTCCAAATCTTTGGGCAAATTTTCCGTCTTTACCTTTTCCGTAAGTCGTTGAGAGTATGATTACATCTCGTTCATCTCCCTGGATGTTCTCTAAATTTTTTACAAACATTCCGTTTTCTTCCAATTCCTGAATTTTAGCGTTGAAATCCGCATATTTTGAAAACTTTTGTCGTTCTAAAATCATGCTTTTTATCAGGTTGCGTTGTGCAATGTTGAATGTTGCAATTCCAATTGTTGGATATTCTCCATTTGGTAAACGGTTAATGTTCTTGTCAATGATAGACAAAACCATTTCCGCTTCCGCTGTGTTGGTGTGTTCAGAAAAAGTTCCATTTACTTGAATGTATTTTATCGGAACATAATCAAAATTGTTAGGCAAAGGTTTTAATCTTTGATTGTAAAAAGCGTAATTTGAAAAATCAATCAAAAATGGGTGTCGTGAACGGTAATGAAAATCTAAATGTTTCTTTTGAAAATTCAGCTCTGTACCAAAATCGAGAAGTGATTCACAAGACAATAAAATATCATCTTTATCAACTCTTATTACTTCTTCTTCTTCAATATCGTCTTCATCTTCAACTGAACCGTCAAACACTTTACTGAAATAATTGGACGGTGGCATTTGGTGCTCATCACCTGCAATAATTATTTGTTTACCTTTTAAAATTGCTGGCAAATTATCTTCTAATCGCAACTGACTTGCTTCATCAAACATCACAATGTCGAAGTAGCCGTTCATTCCTTTGAACAAATTACTTGCGACATCTGGAGAAGTCAGAATAATAGGGAAGAATGTAGAAAATAAATCAGCATCTTTTTGAACAATTTGCCTTAATGAAAGCCGTTTAAAATTTCTACTGCTTCTTTTGTTGTATAAATTTTCAACGGATAATCCGTAGTTGTTTTGAATAAATAATTGTGTTGCACCAATTTGTTTAGAATACCAAAACTGTTTGATGTATTTTAATTGTTCTTTCTCAATTCCGCTTAATGTTGCGTCAAGCTCTTTGTGTTCTTCATCATTTACAGGTAAGTCGCCACCACTTGCAGAAACACGTAGCAAGGAATCCAAATAGAAGATTAAAAACGGTTTACGCCAATTTGTTTTTGGCTTTAATTCCTTTACAATCGTTTTTTCGTTTTCCGATAAGCTATTATAGAACTGAAACCATTTGAACTCCGCTAAAAACAAATCTTGTTCAGAATTGAAATATTCATTCTTGACTTCAATGAATGTTTCTAACTGTGTCAAAAATGAATAAAAATCAGTTGTTTTCAATTGGGCTTTCAACCAATTATCTGAATTGAATTTGCTAACCAAACTATTAGACTTTTCTTGAAGTATAGGCAAACTTTTTATATCAATGTCGCTTGCATTGGCTTTCAGCAAACTGATTTTTTGAAACTCGTTTTGAGTTTTTGCTTCAAATTCATTTTGTATTTCTTCAATCTTGGGTTGTATTATTAGAAGAGTTGCTTTGTTATCTGAAAATGATTTATCAAAAGTGTAATGAAGTTTTATGTCCTTACTTTTGTTAAGTTCATTGGCAAGCGTTTGTAAAAGCTTTTCTATTTCAGCTAAATAATTGCTGAAATCAGTTTTTATAGATTGTAATAACGTATGTGTTTCAGTATTAGCATTACTTATTTCATTTTCTATTTTCTGAAAATGATTGTTTGAAACTTCTAAAATTGTATTGAGATTGAATCCAGAAAATTCTGTTTCAATTTTTGTATCAAAACTATTTTTAATTTCTGATAGACTACTTTTTACGTTTTTAAAAGTTGTATTATTGTTAGTTAATGAACCTTGAAAACTTTCTGATTTTATGTCTTTAGCATTAGACAAATGTTTTTCCAATTGTGAAAAACTGTTTTGAAGTGCAGAATGGTCGGTAATAGTCTGCTTTTTATTTTTTGAAAAAGTCGCTAATAATTTATAGATAAAGCTGTTTATCTTTTTTTCGTTTATTAAATCAGAATTGTTTATGTTCTCGTTGAAAATCTTTTCAATTTCTTTAGCAATAAGATTGAAATTTTCAATCTGTAAACAAAATTCATTTTGTCTGAATTTGCAGTATTTTTCTTTTGTAGTTGATATAAGAGAACTTAACTCATTTTCTTTTGCAAGTATTTGTTTAATAGCATTTTGAATATTGGTTATTTGCTTATCTAATTCTGCTTTGCGTAACGTTTTGTATTCATCTCTGTTTGTTTCAACAAGTTGTTTTATTTGTTGCAATTCACTTGTATAGAAATCAAAATCATCATTGATATTTTGTTCGATAATGTACGGATTATCGCCAACTAATTTAGTAGGATTGAAGAATGACTTTGATTCAATTGGTTTAAAATTTGTATAAAAAGTTTGTCCCTTTTGAACAAGATCAAGCAAAGTGTTTAATTCATGTGCAGAATAAGAAAAACCTGCTTTTTCAATGTTCAATTTATTGTTATCATCGTTGTTTCTCAATTCAGCCAACAAATTGCCAACTACATCAGTCCAAGATTTACTTCCAATTATTTTTTGGTCAAGTTTGTGATGTTTGCCATTAATGTTTGTGATTAAAGTTTTGGCTTTATTGATGATATTTTCCAAAGTGTCTTTGGAAGATTTGTAAGTGTATGATTTGTATTCCGAATTATCTACTCTGTCTCTCACAGAATCAACAACGGTTTTTCGGTCTTTTACAATATCCCGAATTAAAACACAATGATAATCCAAACCTTTTTCAATGAGTGCATTGTACAATACTTCAAGGGCTGTTCTTTTTTCACAAACGACAATCGTTTTTTTGTTGTTTTCAAGTGCATTGATTAAAACAGCTGTCAATGTCTGACTTTTTCCTGTTCCGGGAGGCCCTTGTATCAAAACATTTCTCGTTACTTCCAACGAATGAAGAATGCTTTGCTGAGAGGGGTCGGTTTCAACCGATGAAATCGGTTGAAATGTGTGTTCTTTTAAATCATCAAGCGAAATGTCAATTCCTTGTAACTCCATAAGGTTTCCGTAATCATTGATGATGTTTTGTTTTTGAACTTCAAAAATTGAAAATAGCCCGCCAAACTCAACAAACGAATTGGTAGAGTTTAAAGGCAGTTTCTCGTAATGTGCTTTATCTCCGATTGAAACTATTTTATCTAATTTCTCTCTGAAAATTTCCTCTAAATCATCAGGTGAACTGGTATTAACGATTTTGATAAGTTTAGTGCAAATATCAATGAGTTCGTTTATTTTAATTAGTCCGTCATCGAGCATTTCGCTTGGTATTTGTTCTATTTCAACATTTGAGTCACTTTGCAAATGGTTGATTAAAACTTCGTTTATGTAAATTGGATCGTCTTCGTTTCGCAAGATTTCCCAAGTATTAAATTCTTTTGTTCGTTTAATTTTTAAACTCCAAATCAAAACCGGTGCAACTGTCAGTTTGTTGTCGGCTTTATCCCGTCTCGCCAAAATCGGGAAACCAAATCCGAACGTATTTATCCCTTTTTCGGATTCAATCACTTCGGTTTGATTGATAAGATTTTCAAAGGCTTTGGTAATTCTCACTAACTGTGTTTGTTCTTCTTCAAAAAGTGAATTTAGGTCGGGGACATTTTCTTTCCAACTAATTCGAAATTTTAGCGGTTGTTCTGAAAGTAATGCCTTTATAAAATTGTTAGGTAGATCTTTGTCAATGTGAGAAAGCCTATTTAGATCAAACTTATATCTTGAATTTGCAGGAATAGCGTTTAAGTGAACGCCTCTGCGATTTCCAATTTTTAATCGTCTTTGTAGTTCTGCTAATAACTTTTCACTTAATATCATTTTAGATTAACTTATATGGTTTAAGAGATAATAAATTGCTATACTTGGCATTAATTTCATATAAAAATAGTAAAATATTAATTTAAAACTCTCCTTCATCTCTGAATGAATAATAACTAATCGAGGTAAGGACTAACTGCTCTAATAACTGTATATCTAGGACTTTTTCAAGCTTCGATATATTTATTCTTCAATGATTTAGCAATTCGTCTTGCGTTAATTAATAGTGCCGATGACATAATCAATCGCATATATCCAATTACAGCATATAATACACCATCTGCTATTTTTTTTCGGCAACCTATAACATCTAATTTTGTATTGAAATATAAAGTGTAAAAGTTTTCTTGAATTGCAAACTCTTCTAAATTCCAGATTATTCTAAATTTACAATCTATCAATTTAAAGTTGTTGCTACATTTAAAATCATCAAAAGATTATTAAATTAAAAATTTTCTAGACTAGATGCTTAAAGTCTTTTAGTAATTAAGAATGTTGCAAATCTCTAATCTCTCGTTGAATTTTTTGATATTACCAAAGATGACTTTTACATTTTCCTTGAGAAAAAAGTTCAGATCACTTTGAAACGCAAGAATACGATGAAAATCTATTATCTAATGCTGCGCATGATATAATTTATAAGAACCAATATGAAAAATTTACTGAATTGATATCGAGCAGAACTAGATTTAAGGATTAGAGTCAAAATTTATATAAGTCTGCACTAGAGAAGTATCTAATTTTAAGCTAAAATATTCTGTATATCAGCAAGCATAATGTTTGCCCTTATTCTAGCCTGTATTTGTTTCAAAAAACAATTTACAATGGAATAGTGAGAATTGAATGATTCATATGTTAATAATTTGAGCCCATTGGCAGTCCATTATTATATATGTATAATTTTATAAGTGCCTATTTATCAAAAATTTTGACATTTATCAATTTATTTATGAGCCAATGATGAGCCCATTTATTTCTACCTAAAATTTAACTATGAGCTTTTCAAAACATACGTTGTTCCTTCTCCTGTAATTCCGATTTTAATTATATATTTTTCTCTAGTTCCGGTAAATATCTTTTTGCTTTAAGGTTACTAACTTTGCAAAGTTCTTGGACGACCGACTGAATTAGAATATATACCTTGTCGTTGTAATAAAAATTTGGATAATGCAGCACCGTTAAGTTCTTGAAGTGTACTTCCTGATCTTTAGTAATATTTACCTCTTAGACTGATTGGAAATGGATAAAGTTCAACAGTGATTTCTTAATAATCAATATTATTTTCAGTTTGAAGGTTAATATCAATCATTAGACCGAGAAGATCTCTGGATTGATTTGGAATATCTTCTAGTAATTTATCGGTGTTAGATATATGCTGGATCTTACCACCGTCATTTTTTCCAATATATATTGTTCCACCTTGGGCATTAGCAAAGCCACAAATCCATTTAAAATAGTCTTAATGCCAAGATTCTTTCCATTCTATATTCTGAGATTCGCTCGGCATTAAATATTATGGTCTCTTATTTGTTTAATAACTTTTCTAGTAATTCTACTTTAGATTTTTCGGATTCAAGAAGGCGCTCATAGAGTTCAACAATTTTTTCAATAGGGTTAATCGTACACATGTAATTATTGTTATTCGAACTGCTGTCTTGAAATGTATTATTAATTATACTGAACACTGCCTCCTCACTAAAATTCTCGATCGCTTCAGGAGTAACGCCTAATATTTCTGCTACTTGTGCCAATAAATCAGCTTCGATAGCAGCACTTTTCTCAATATTGGATACAGTCTGCTGACTTACTCCTAATTCAATAGCTAAGGCTTCCTGCTTCATACCACGAAGTTCGCGGATACGGGTAATTTTTCTTCCTATATGGTTTGTCGTATTAGTTGTACTCATAGCTCCAAAGTTAACAATTATTCAGCATTCAAGATACGAAAGATATCCAGATAGTACAACATAAGATAATTCTAGTATAACACCAATTCAATTGGTAAAATACAAGCATTTTTAGTTCGGTACATGAATAATACTAAGTTCTTTTGCTTACAAACAAACCCATAACATTATGCATCATGTAGAATATGAAAATAGTTACATCGTATTACTTAAGGAGGAAGAGATACTAAATCCATTTGCAGTGCTAAAAGAGACATTCCAAGAATTTTCAACAGCAACGCAAATTCAGAATGAACTCTATGAAATTATGACATTGGCTGTCCGTAAAAATTATTGGATGACTTATGAATCTCCTTTAATACTTTACAAAAAGTACAAGAAATTGATTCGTTTAATTGAAGCAGGGTGGCTAATTGAGAAAATAAGACCTGATCTTGATTTATTAAAAAAGTTGTCTAAACCTTATAAAGAAATTCAAGTAAACACTTCAAAAGATTCAAATCAACGTCAATACGACTCACTCACTAATGCCTATCAAACACTAATCAGTGTTTACAATTCTGAACCTTTATTTTTATTAAAAAATGATCTATATAATTTGCTTTTTGAGGGGCTAATGCCTACCGCCGTTCACTACACATATGAATTCGAGGGATATATGGCCAGAGCGGTTGAACAAATCAATGAATTAATTATTTCATTACACAACATTTATAATTACGAGAAGGATAAAATATTATCTGATTTAGATATCGAAATTTTATCAAAAGAAAGAGATGAATTTATAAAAAGAGATACTGTATATAACTATAATGGTGGTTATTATGATTTATACAGTTACTCAATAAAAGAAGATGTAATAAATGCTGTAGCTATTTCAAAAGAAATATTGTTTACTAAAAATTTTTGGAAATTTCACGGCAATCCAGGTAATATATTACACTATTATCATGATTTTCTATTTATTTTAGACTGCTATTCAACACATTATAAATATATTCTTAGAAAGGGAATAGATATAAATACTAAATGGAAATATCCTAAGGAAAAGAGAGAAGAGCTATTCAGCAAGGGCTACAAATGGATTAAAAGACCTTGGAAATACTTACATAACCAATTTCAAAAAAAGTCAATTTATGAATGGCGAGAATTTCTTGAACTCTGTTTGGAAGATGTATTGAGTAACCAACAAATCGGATATAGAGTTGACTTTGATCATAACGAAATGTTGGATTTTATTGTTGCTTTACTTTTTTTACAAGAAATATCAGATTATGAACCAGAAATTTAGTAGAGCATGAAATATATTAAAGATCAGCAGAACTTAGAAAATATTGTTTCCATCATTACTTCTAGGTTTAATATTGAACAAATCTATCTTAATACATACGAAAGTGATATAACTACCTATGAACTTATTATACTTGTTTCGAATAAGTATGTAAAAACTTTAGGGAGTGAAGTACCTAAAGTTGTGAATTTAATTCGGGACTTCCCGCAATATAAAGTTATCTGTTATATAGCCTTTCAAGCAAAGGACAAAATCAGAGAAGGAGGTTTGTTTTTATTTAACTCTTGTCAGCCTGAAAAGCTTATTTATAAAAAAGAAAAATCAACATTTGAGATTATTCCTGAAAATTATAATTACCAAAATTGCAAAGAGGCTGCGATTAGTTTACATGAACGTGAAAAACAAAAAATTAATGAATTTAAGGATGGATATTTTCATTTTAAAAATATTGGAAAACTTTCTATAGCTTCATTTATGTTACATCAGGTTATAGAATTAACCTATAGAAATCTCGAATTGATTATTCTATCTAAAGAGCGTATCACACATTCGATAAGATGTCATCATATATTTATAAAAGAAAGCAGTGCAATTTATTCAGGGATATTTGATGAAGAAAAAGATAGCGATATTGCATTATTACAAATTTTAGAGGACATCTATCGCGCGACTAGATATGAAAATAAATTTGAAATCTCTTTAGAGACTTTAAATGAATTAGAATTGAAAATGGAAGCATTATGTAATAATGCTGAAGAACTTGTTATTAAAATGTTTGATGTTTTCGAACAACAAAATATGCGTACTTCAATTTCTATCGCTAAAAAAGAGATTGTACCAACATCCATAAAATATGCTGGAACTGAATGTTTGAAGCAAGTTGTTGACTACATAAATATTCATCTCTCTGAACTTTCGGGCATTTATATATTTGGAAATCGAACTAAGTCATGTATTACTTCTGGCATTAACTTAAAGGAAGATATAGATCAATGTGATTATTATTTTGATTTGTTGGTTGTTAGTCAAATTGATCAACGCGAAAAACTATCTAATATTCAGTCTAAAATAAACGAGAATTCAGGTGTTTCTGTATTTATATTATCGTTTACATCTGATCAAGTGCAAAAACTATTGGATAAGAATAATCCATTTTTCCATAAGGTCTTACAGTTTGCTGACCCCTTGTTAGATTCATTAAATAGTAATTGGTCATTTCATGAAAATAATGGAATTCGAACTAATCAGGAGTTAGAGAGTATTAGGACAAAATGGTACAATCGTAAAAATCATTCTACAGGTTTCTTTAATGGCGGTCAGGCAATTGAACACTCAGAAGAAGTTGTAGTTAAAGTTTTATTATTTAATCAGGCTATCGAGCAAGCTGCTTTGGGGTTATTGGAGTTCTTTTATGGGTATAGACCGTATAAGTACAATTTGAATCATTTATTTACCCTATGTTGCAGTTTGTGGCAGTTTCCAAATGACTTGTTTCCAAGATCATCGACTGAAGAAAAGGCTATTTATAATGATTTTGTAAATGTTGTAAAAGAGGTTCGGTATGAGGGGATGTCATATCTGGATTGGGATGAAGCTTATAGATATCAATCTAGGTGCGAACACTTCCTCGAAGAATGTACTGCCTTAGTTCATGATACGTTTAGCGATTCGTAATTTATAGACTAAAATAAAATCGTTGATGTCAAATCATAAATTTTTCTATTTTTCTCTAACCATATTACTATAATTATTAATATTTAGCAAAATAGTTTTTTGGTACAATGAATACATTTGAGTCTGTAAATGAAGGAGAGTTTAAAACTCTCCTTCATCTCTGAATGAATAGTAGTTTTCAGAAATCAGTATGATATGATCTAATAATTGGATATCCAAAACTTTTGCTGCTTCATTTATTCTATTAGTTAAAGTTCTGTCTGCACAGCTTGGTTTAAGTGATCCAGAAGGGTGATTGTGTGCTACCGCAATCTTTGTAGCATTGCACAAAAGAGCAGAGGACATAATCAATCGCATATCTACCATAACGGTATCTAATCCACCATCCGCTATTTTTCGGTAACCTATGACATCCAGTTTTGTATTTAAATATAAAGCATAAAAGCTTTCTCTAATTTCAAGTTCCTCTAAATCCCAAATTCTACGGAATGTTCTATCCATTAGTTTGGAATTATTAATACACTTGAAATCATCAATAGATAATTTAGCATTTTTGTGATAGCTTAATTTTAGTTCATTAGCGATAAAGTTCTTTTTCATGATTGTAAGTTTAAATGAATTGAAAATTGAATTAACGCTTAATGGCTTACGAGTCTAAGGCTGACTAAGCAAAAGAAAATAGAATAAAAATGACGAAGTGAAGGAGGTTCCATTCCTAAAGAATGGATACCCATTTTTTGAACTATTTTATTGTGTGGATTGGGGCTGGAAGTATGGGGCGTGTCAAGCTGACGAAGTAACTTTGCGACTAATTTAATGTAGAAAAAATACCTTAAGCTCGATGCCTAAGGTATTTTAGAACTTAATTTTGTAATTCAAGAATTTCTCGCTGTTTCTCCTTAATGCTCCATTTTAGGCGCTGTTGTTCCTCTTTTTTTATTACTAAATCATGAAATTTATCAGGATTTAGATTGTAGGAAGAGTCAATATTAGATGTTGCATTTGGCAATTCCAATTCCATCATTCGATAGCGCATCTCATATGATTTTCTTTTGTCTATCTGACTGTTTTTCTCGTATAATGCACCGAGTCCAAGCGATATAATGACCGTTAATAATACCATGACAATAACCACTGGAGTTGATTTTATATCAATACCATATTGATATTTTATATTGACCTTTTCTGGTATCTCTGAAATTTTTGACACAATTTCCTTTTCTTTGTCTGATAACACAACCAATTCCTGTCTAGCCGTAGTGGAAATTTCATTAGCGACATCTTGAAGAGAGCCATAATCATTGATGATCTTTGTTAGGATATCATTTTCACGTTTGATGAACCCTTTCAATTGCGTCATAACCTCCTGATCTTTAGCACGTATCTCATAGAATTCCTTCATTTTCTTTTCATTTTCAGAAAGTAGCGATACGATATTTGGTAAAATTCGCACTATATCTTGTGTGATTAAGTCTATGTTTTCTTGTAGAGAGTCTACCTGTTGTTTAATATTCTGTAATTCTGTATGCATTGTCTTTAACGTTTAAATGAATTGTTTTCTTTCATTTTTCTTTTTTTTCTCAAAGGATCTTCCTGTTCTGGTGAGATTTCAAGGATAGAGAATAGTTCAGATGTAATTTCACCAATTCCACTGGTCATACTGTGATCCATAGATTTTTCTACTGATTGGATGTTTTCCATTGTCTGGAGTAAATCTTCTGTTTTAACTATGCTATATAGAGCCTTGTCTATTTGTCCGAAGCTTAATGAACGATCTATTACAGAACCTCGAAATACTTGTCCGTCTTTAGAAAATGAAATCCCCTGAATTTCGTCTGATCCCGATCTGTATTTGAATTGAATTGCAACTCCTCTATATTTGATATATTTTTCTAGTTCAATCCAATTTTTGCAGGCTTTGATGCCTGCTTTTACGGTATCATGGATCTGATACTTTATAAGATCGCTACCTTTTAATCTACCTCTGTTTACATTTTTTTTGCCTTCCGATTGTTTAAAACCGTATAGAGTATTCAATTCTTTACAGGCTTTAAAACTCTTATACCGTCCATTACTGTTTGATATCGTTTTACCATGATCGTTGACCCGATTATAAATAATATGTATATGATCGTGCTTACGGTCATAATGTCTAACCATCAGGCATTGTGTATCCCTAATGCCCATTTTGGAAAGATAGCGTTTGGCAGATGATACCATGATATCATTGCTGAGCATATCCTTATCTGCAGTGTTCCAGGATAGTATAATGTGTCCAACGGCTTTGCCCAATCTAGGGTTCAGCATTCTTTGAAAATTGAAATCTTGTATAATGGTTTTTACATTTTCTGTCCGCAGTCCTACTGAATGAATAATTTCACTATCTTTCTTTAAGGCATAAGCAACACATCCTCCAAATGATCTTCCTTCAATTATCTTGGCTATCATGGTGTAATATTTTATCGATAAAATAATTAATATGTATGATTGTATTCTGACATTGATTTGCGATGTCTTGTAATCCTGATTGATGTGCCATTTTCGTAAGCTGATTAAGGTTGTTTGAAACTCCTGTAATAGCCCTTAATGCTTTGAGCTGTTCTTCTGTAAACCTGGGAACAACCTTACGAAGAATTGCAGATTTGCGCACCCATTCAGATTTACTCATACCAGCAATTATGGCATTTTGTAAAACTTTTTTATATTCTAACTCATCAAATCGAACATTGATTCTGAACTTCTTTTTATTTTCGATTAAAGGTCTTCCCCCCTTTTTACTAATATTTATCATGATTACTTTTTTTTAGCTGTGACCATCGGGAGCTTATCAGTTTTGGGGTCACCAAAACACAACCTTGCTCCTATTTAATTACTTAGATTATTTAAGATATTCGGATTGTAACATCTATCTATTTTCTTCCTTAGATTTTAAGAAATCATTCATATCTACAAAGCCATTATAGATATCGCACCAATCTTGGAACTGGTGCGATAAAGATTTAGATTTCTTTTGTATAGAGCTAACCTTTGCCTTATTACTAACCAGAAAAATTTTTATTTTTTTAAAGCTTTCACCAATAGCTATTTCGAAATCCTTAAATATCCTTCCTTGTAAGTCAATCGAGGTATTACGATGTTTACTATATGGCGCATTAAAAATTATATAGATCGTATATTTTAGAGCTGAGAATATCCCCTTTAATGACAAATAGTCATCAATTACATTATTGATATTCATAAAATTTTAGATTATTTCGCAGTATTCGTAATACCTCGTAATATTTTTAAATTACGAATGTTACGAGAATTACGAGCCTACGAGAATTTTACATTTAGTAATTAGCTTTATCTAGCCAATTTCGAATTGTCCCCTCACTTCTACCAATCTGACGAGCTATTTGAACATTACTCATTCCTTCAGCTTTTAATTGAAGTACTTCTTGAATCTTATCTTCATAATTTGATGAATCTTGAGATTTTAGTAAATCTCGTTCACCCCTGTAACCTATTTCTGTAAAACCCAAATATCCACTCTTGGTGGTCAACTCACAAACCAAGACATTCTCTTCGTCATAGAGTAGCTCTCCACTTCTGACTTTTAATTGCTTGATATAGCGCAGATTTTTATCAAACGCTGAACGACCGATTGTGAAAACAGAATCTGCAAAATTCGACTTCATTTTAGAACCTTGAAGATCATTCAGATTAATTGGCCTCCATTCATCAACTTTTTTATTGTGTTCTAGTACTAAAAAAGTAATACCTTTTTCAAACTTCATTGCTGATAGAGCATTCATAATGGGTATTGTACTTTTTGCACTATCAGTAGAGCCTGATACTACTTTTGTCATATTATCGATTACAACAACTTCAGCATTAAACTCTTTAATTCTTTCTTTTAAAGAATTAATAAAGAAATCCTCATAGAGAATATCAGCTGGTACTTCTCTTAATATTTCATAAGTTGCTCTATAGAAATTTGATGGAAAATTGAAATGTTTACCATCTTCATTACGATACCTCTTTTCAAATTGCTTATCTGTCAACTCTAGATCTACATACAATAGCTTGTACTTACTTGCTATAAAAATGGCAATTTGAACACTTAAAGCTGTTTTACCTATGCCAGTATCAGCAAATAATATGGTAACTTCCCCCTGAACAATCAGTGGCTCGTATAAGAAAATCGGATCAGGAAGTAATGCTGCATCAGCGAGCGTTTGATTAGCTGACTTAATCGCCAGCATATTGAATACTTTACTCATACCAACCTCCCCTTTTTATTTCTCGAATGCGCTTGAAATAATTCTAAAGCTTTCTTTACATCGATAATAATAGTTCGCTGATCTTGATCAATTGCCCCCTTTATTATCCCATCCTTTAATCGTTGAGCTTTTGATTTAGAGCAACTGAAGATTCGCATTATGCCACTCAATCCATACTCAAATTCTGGAATTGTTTTGATAATTTCTTCTTTTGGAATTTGCTTAATAGCTTCCGCCTGCAAAGCTATTAGCTCTTCCCCAGTCATCATGGCGACTGGCTTTTTTAATAATGAATGTATATCCATGTTTCAAGATTTAAATTTTAATAATTAGCTGTGTACATCAGCCTTATTTTCATTCTAGAACATGGTACTAAGGTAAATGGATATATAGGTGCACAAGAGTGCAACCCACCTCTACATTAAATTTTATACAACTGAATAACAGGTGTTTATAATTAATTTTTAAAATAAAAAATGCACCTTTGGTGCAAGATTATACATAAACATCTAAAAGTCTTAAATATTGAATTTTAAGGAGATTTAAAACCACGAAAAAAGCCTCAACGTTTTTAATGTTGAGGCTAATCTTAATCGTAATTACATATTAATAAGCGAATTCTATCAATAGCTTATTATATGCTTGCAATATAAAATATTGCTTAACCATATTCATATGTTTCTTCAAAACCTTGATAATCATAAAAACTAAATCCCTATTTGCTTCAATTTATTATCAAAAATTTGAAGGTATTGAACTTTATAATCATCAGGCAAGAAACTTCTATCAATAAGTTCAGCAATTTTCTTAGTCTGTTTTGAAAATTCTTTATACAAATTATCTCGAACAACATCAGACAAACCTAAGCTCATAGCAAATTGATCAAAATCTGATCGCTTAATCTTTGATTTACGACCACCTAAAGTCAGTGCTAAATCTTCCCTATCTTTTGGATAGATTAGGTTTACATTCAATAAATCATAAGCTGGAGTGAGTAAAATTTCATCATCTGAATGCATTAAAGAAAAATTCTTTAAATGCATATCATTATTTCCCGTGAGAAAACAAAAAAGCACCAACTTAAAATATTTAATCACATCCAAACCGGAATTAGATGCATATTGCTTAATAATCTTTCCTACACGTTCGTATGAACTCTTATATTTCTGTTCGGTGAGTAATTCGGATAACTGACATAAATCTTCTATGTGAACTTTTTTTCCTTTTATTCGGTCAAATCTTTTCGTAATATATGCCAAATCACCTTCTGAAGTACGTATAAGTGCATGACTTGCGGTCTCAATTTTAAACAGTTTGGCCAGGTGCATAGTCAGGTCTTCCACTTCAGGCATATAAGCATAATCAGTTGACTGAGGCTTTAGAATATAATCTCCCCAAAGTCCTACTAAGGTTAGTCGTTTACTTCCCTTTTCTCCTTTTAAAGTCAACGATATTTTTGGTTGAACTCCTGTTAATGCCAATCTCTCATTAACAGTTATTTGAGCCAGCTTATTTAATTTCTCACGATCTAATTCAAGTTGTGGAACCACAGCAGTACCAAAGAATTTTTTAGAACAAGATGAGTGATACTCCGCTGTTTCAATGGTTTTATAGCAAAACAAACAATTAGCCATTGTTTTCCTCCTCTATCGGGTAAACGGATACAGCACCTATTGTATCTCTACATAAATTGATTAATAATTCAAAACGGTCTCTGGGATTTAGCTTCCAATGCTTCTCCCCAATTTCCAAAAGCCAACCTTCTGGAATTAAACCATCAAAAAAAGGAAATAGCACGTTACTATGGAAAGGATACGCTGAAAGTGGCAATGTTAAACTAATTGGTTTAGCATTATCTAACTTTAAATATTGCTCATCATATTTAAACACATACCCTCCATCACCTTCGATTAGATAACCAGCTAATTGATCCTGATATAATATTTTTGCTTGACGTGCCATTATTCTCTATTTATATCTACAACTCCTACTTCCTTACCAAATAGCGCTAGCACATCATTAACTTTGTCTAAACGAAGTGTTTTCTTTCCTTGCTCCAAATCACGTACAAAACGTAACCCAACTCCTGCATTCAATGCTAAATCTTCTTGCGTAAGTTTTAACTCTTTACGCTTATGCTTAACAAATAATCTTATTGAATCCATAATTATACCTTTTCTGATATAAATATACGTAAAATTATATTTTTATATCAAATCGGGTATAAAAATTATATATTTAACATTTTATATACCCCAAAAGGTATAAAATAGATGTTTACTTAAATTCCTGTGGATCTATATAAATTAATTGCGCTAATTTCTCCTTTATTTCTTCTGATGCGCCTTTTCTTTTCTTTCGAATTTTGACAAGTATATTTTCTAATGACCATTCTTCAGTCCATTCTATATGATATATTACATGTTCTAACCAATTCTTGGAATTATCTTTTACCAAATATTCAGATAAGTTGTACAATATAAAATACGCATTTTGTACGTTGCCCTTTCTAATTTTCAATTTGGTTTTAGAATGATGCCCTTGAAATATATTAACAAATGAATTTCGTTCAATTTGTTCAAAAACGTCATCAGCTAATACTGCATACATATTATGAAAGACATTAGAATTAGGTAAAATACTTCCATTCAAAATTAAATCATCAGGTTCATTATTTGAATTGATTTTTACTTTCCTTATAAAACATACACTTATTAAATCATCTAAGTAACCTAATAAATCAATATGATATGATTTTATGTACCTGATATTTTCATGTATAAATTTTCTATTGCGAGAATAGAGTTCATCTAATATGTTTGTTTGAAGAATGAAATTAGGCTTCAAAATCTTCTGCTCCTGAGCCTTTTTTGCTCCTAATAATCTATGTTCGTTTTCCGACATACTATAAGTAGCAGATTCAAATGCTTTATCAAAAGACTCGTACTCTTGTCTTATTGCTGTTGTTTTCTTTAATTGTGTCCGATATTCATTATTCAAAATACTTTCTTTACGCTCAAATACATCTAGGAATATATCTTCATCAATTTTGATAGTATGAAGATTTATGAATTCTAACAGTCGTTGCTTTTTATTTAAAACAACACTATGCATATTTAAATACACCTCATCTGAAGAATCAACGATCTCCTTTAAAATAATTGCGTTTAAATCCTTATCGCTTAAAACTGATATCACCCTTTTTTGCACATCAACTATTTCATCCCAAAATGGATTATTCTTTGAATAAATTGACTCTGTAATTCTAATATATAAGTCAACTGTATTCAGTACATCATAAATTGATTTTGTCATCATTTACATCTTATTAAATATTTCCATAGCTTTCGAGCGCATTGAATCGACTGTGTCGATATATGGGCGCATTGAATCGTAATCTGAATGTCCTGTCCATTTCATCATAATATGAACTGGGATCCCCATATATAATCCATTACAAATAAAACTTCTACGACCAATATGCGAGGTTATATGATCGTAAAACGGTTTTATAGATTCCAAGCGCTCATTACCACTGAAAAAAAACTTCTTTTATAGGATCTTTAAAACCTATAAGCTCACCAAGCTCTTTTAAATAATCGTTATATTTTTGATTCGATATAACAGGCAAAACTTTATTTTTAGGAAAGCGTGTAAAACGATACTTTTCAATAATCGCACGTGTATGATTATTAAGTTCTACAATTATTTTATCATCAGTTTTTTTTGTAATAAATTCTAGCGAATCTGATTTCATGTCATCCCAAGTTAACGCATAGAGGTCAGAATAGCGCATTCCTGAAAAGCAAGAAAAGATTAGCACATCTCTAACTCTTTCTAAATATTGTTTTTCAGCAGGTATTTGAAATTTTTTAATTTTATCTATTTCGTCCTTAGTCAAAAAGATTACTTTTTTACTTACCTTCTTAATTTTTGGAGAATAATCTTTGTAAGCATCATTTGCAATATATTTTTTTCCTACCCCCCACTTTAAGAATCTTTTGAGAAATTTCAAATGCTTTTCTAGAGTCGTGTTTTTGTATTTATGTTTGGTAACCAAGTAATCTAAATATTTATCAAGCTTTTTATGATCAAAACTATCCAACGAAATACGACGGTCAAACTTTTTTAGGTTATTTCGTAACGTAGTATATTTCTTTATCGTACTCAAGGTCCAATTATTTTCTTTAGCACATTCACGTTTAAATTCATCGAAGGTTTCAAAAAAATTGATATTTGTAGATTTATTTTCAACTAATGGAGCTTGAATTTTTGACTTTAAATTTATATCTTCTTTAAGTGTTTGCAAAGAAGGTATTTCTTCTTTCACCTCGTAGGCTTTAAAAAGATCTTGGATAATACTTTCAATCTTTGTTAAGGAAGCATTAATTTCACTTGCAGATTGTTTTAATTTATTCGTTGTAGAAGGTTTTACTCTTTGCTTTCCTTCATCCCATTTATTCAAATCCACACGATACCCAGTAGACAAATCAAGACGTTCTCCAGCATATATAATACGAACTCGAATTGGAAGATTTTCTACTACTTCAAGATTATTCTTTTTTCTTTTCTCCAGTGAGAAAATTATGTTACGTTTGATTATCATTTTTAGGTAAAGGGTTATAATCTACACCCAAATTTACACCCAATTTTTGTAAATACCTAAAAATATAAAAGAATACAAAAGAACCCTAACCAACTATATATCAACACATTAAACAAGATAATAAAACACAAGAATTCGTAAAAACACACATAAAAAGTGCCTCCGACTCCACTTAGAAAAATTGATAATCAGCTTGTTAGAATACGTCCTGACAAATCACGGACACTTATACCTTCTTACAAGCTGATTAATTCTTACGATACATTGGAGATATTACCAAATATGGTTTGTTTCTTACAATTATTTAATCCCTGAAGAGCTTCGAAAAACTAATGGCAAATTGTATGAAAGATTTAAAGTCTTTAATACAATTAATTCCATTCATACCAAAAAAGAAAGATCTGCACAACTAAAAAAAGTAAAAGAAGCAATTTCTGAACTTTTTTTTGCCGGATTCAATCCCTATGATAAATTCAAATATTCAGATCAATACATTGACGATAGATATAATACTATAAGATGCTTTGACGATTATTTAGATTTCGTAAAATCAGTATTGAAAAAAACACCTACGAAGTTTATTACGATAGCTTAAGTAAATTTAAAGTATATCTTTCGGAAAAAGGAATCAATTTTAAAAGAATTAATTCAAGTGCCATCCGAAAACTCAAAAATAAATAAAACCCAATATATACCTGTTGACGATGAGTTCCTAAACATTCTTCTCGATATGAATTTGGATCGATATAATAAATTCGATTACATTTTTACAATTGACGGGAAACCTTGACCGAAACCAGCATATGAAAGCTACTTTAGAAAGCAATTTGTTCCTATAAAAAAGAAATTAGGCATCAATAATAGTGAAACTTTGTACAGCTTTAAACATACTAGATGCATTCATTTAGTTGAAGATGGTGAAAAACTTCATAATATAATTAAAATAACTAGACATCAAACCCTTGCTGAATTAATGGACTATTTAAAAGATATGGGAGTAATTCTTGTTGATGAAGTTAGACTAAAAAGTAGAAGTATATAATCATAGAACAACTCCACCCCCTTCTAAAATCAAAAGGAATAGATATTAATATTGGTAATTGGTGTTTATTTAAGAAGTTATAGTACGCTTTTTATTGTTCCCCCAAACCCAATATGCGATTGCTCCTAAAATATTAAAAATAAGGAAAATGATAATCCAAAATAATCGCTCATTAGCTGTTAGATATTTATCGACAATAAGTTTGTAAAATGAATATAAAAATAAAATGGATGGAATCATCAATATCATGATATCTATCCCGGTAAGGTTAAAAAACAATAGGTTCATAATTTTTAGTTTAATCAAATATAACAACTTAAATCATTAATCACCTATAAATCAACATGAAACGTTCAAAAATTCAACACCAAACACTGAAAGAAAAATATCAAGGTCGTTGCGCTTATTGTAGCAACCTTCTCGGAGAACGTTGGCACGCTGATCATATAGAGCCAATTGTACGTAATTGGTGGAATGGTAAGTGCGAACATCCCGAACGTAATACTTTAGAAAACTTCAATCCCTCTTGCCCTAGTTGCAATATCGTAAAGAGCATGTCTTTGGATAGCTTTCGTAAAATCATAGGAGGATTCATTACCTCATTAAATAGAGATAGCACCCAATACAAATTTGCAAAGCGTTATGGTTTACTAGAAGAAAAAGAGATTGAGGTTAAGTTTTATTTCGAAACTATTTAGTATTTTAGATTATGGACATTAACAAAACAATTGATAATCAAGATAAATCTAAAGGGTTAAGATTTATTAAAAATTACTTTAAATACCTTTTAGCTATTGGAGGTATAATTATTATTGGCTTATAATTTAGTCATGGGTTTGAATTTAAAGAATGTCCATTGGAAACAATTTTATCAATATTTATTATTCCATTAATTGCCAGCATATTTTACAGCTTATTCACAAAAGCCTAACCTAACCGTTAGGCTTTTGTAATTGCAACAATTCATCATCACTTCATTTGACAATATCTTCAAAAAATAATTTCTTTTTTTACTTTTATATTAACTAAATTATAAACTATATGAAAAAACTATTCGGCCTACTACTTATTTTAATGACAATATTTTCATGCTCGAAAAGTGAAATAGATTTTAATCCCGAAGAACCAATATTTGGAAAATGGGAATTAAAAACCTCTATTGATAATAGTTTTTTAGGTGATATAAAAGAGTATTCTTTTGTTTTTGATACAGCCAATTTAGGCATTAGAGGAATAAGATTGAATGGAAAGTGGGGAGGAGCTATTGCGGGGTGGAATGGTAATGCTACAACAAACCATGATTACTCACTATCAGATGATAAAAAAAAAATATACATTCATTATGAAGGTGAACTATTGGATTTTGATATAATAAAGTTAGACAAAACCTCACTCATAATTATATCAAATAATAGAAGCTACAATGACACTCTTGAATTTAAAAGAGTAAAATAACCCTCTTAAAAGACAACAAACAAGCAATTATAAGAGCTAATCTAAATTTTAAACTTAATTTATTCCAATTAAATATATCTTTCCACTTCTCCTATTTTCAACCTAATATGACATGGCACAAAATACCTCACTCAGCTATTGACTCTAAAAAAGCTATACAGCAAATTAAGTTGGCAGGAAAAGACTTTTGTTTAATTTATCATGAAGAAAAATGGCATGCTACTTCCATAAAATGCCCTCATGCAGGGGCTAATTTTACTGGTGGATGGTGTGAGAATGGAAGACTTATTTGCCCATACCACAGGCATAGCTTTGCCCTTGGTGATGGAAAAGGAGCCTTAGGACAATACAATGCCATAACAATTTATCGATTAGAACAAAAAGACAGCGAATTGTATATAGAATTACCAGAAAGTATATTTACTAAATTGGCTAATATTTTCAAATAAAATTCGAAAACGGATATAAAAGAACTACCCCTTATATCCGTAATATGATTATTTATATTTACATAAATACGAAGTCGGAGTGCTGACTTTTACTTTGAATGAAGCATTAGCAGCTACTTCAAACTGTTGTCCAGCTGAAAACAGTTGCCAATCTCCTTGCCCAGGAAGTAGCACTTTCATTTCCCCTTCAATAATAAGCATCGATTCTGGAGTTGACGTTCCAAATTCAAACTCACCTGTATCTATAACTCCCACGGTAGACTTTCCACCATTTTCATAAGCCAATGATTTAACGGCTCCTTCAAAATATTCGTTTAAATTGATCATACTACTAAAATAATGATATCTAACTAATTTACTAAAATTATTTACTCATTCTAAACCAGTCAATATCGGCTTGTCCGCCATCATTTAATGGGAATGAGCGAGAACAAAAAACACCTACTTTAGCGCCAATCCACTTCCCCTCTCTTGCTTTGAAAGATTTACCTAACAATTTGAAATCCTTCCCATCTAAACTGTAATAGAATTGACAGGTGTTATCTTTTATATATTTAACCTGCAAATAAATTTGTCCATTTTGTAATGCTACACTTTCATTGACTAGTTCTTGTTTCCCCTTTTCAGCACCATAACATTCTATTTGTGCCAATTTATAGTTACCAGACTCATATTCAACAGCCAAAACTGCATAATCCATCCCCATTATTACTAATCCACTTCTTTCCTTCTTGGCTTGCGGATTTGGTTTAAAATCTAATTTTGTGGTAGCTACAAATTCTGGTGCAGGAATTTTCTGTAACAATAAATTCGGAACATCAAACAGATTTTTGTACGACTGAGGAATAGCGACTGAATACAAACTCAGCACACCACTATTTACATTGGTATAATGCCACCAATCTTCAGGGTTTCCATGCCACTGCCACTGCAAACCTAAAGCATTAGTATTAAATTCATCCGATTCTTGAGGGTGCTTTTTGACAGTATTAGCAATTGGTTTGGCATGACTTTTAACCGGTCGACCTATACCATCCTGTCCCTTATCCTCACCAATAACCGGCCAATCATTGCTCCATTTCATAGGTTGCAAATGAACTATACGCCCTACTACACCTACATCTTGAAAATGATAAAACCAATCTTTACCATCGGGGGAATTCACCCAGGCACCTTGATGTGGCCCATTCACATCTGTATCCTCTTGCGCTAATACGACTTTACGCTCATATGGCCCAAACACATCCTTTGACCTCAGTATGGTCTGCCAACCTGTAGCAACACCTCCTGCTGGACAAAATATATAATAATAACCATTACGTTTATAAAACTTTGGTCCTTCTATGGTCTTATCCAGCTCATGTCCATCGTATATTATTTTACTTGTACCTACAGCTTTTTTACCATCTGTAGTTAATCTAGACACAGCTATCAAACTCTTAATCCCTGCCCTGCTTCCAGCATAGGCATGTGCCAGATACACATTTCCATCATCATCCCAAAATGGACAAGCATCTATTAATCCCTTTCCTGCTTTGACCAATACTAATGGCTCCCAATTACCGCGAGGGTCTTTAGTTTTAGTCATAAAGATTCCGAAATCAGGGTCACCATAATAAATATAAAATTCTCCATTGTGGTGGCGTATCGAAGGAGCCCAAACACCATTACCATGTTGTGCTTTATTAAAAAAGTCAATAGGTATTCCTTCGGATGCTTCCAACCTAGGAATAGCGTGATTGATAATTTCCCAATGAATCATATCTTTGGAATGGAGAATTGGCAAACCTGGTACCGCATTAAAACTTGATGCGGTCATATAGAAATCATCTCCTACTCTACACACATCAGGATCAGAATAATCCGAGTATAGTATTGGATTTTTGTATTTCCCATTGGCTAATTCAGGTTGCCAAACAGAAGAAATATATGAACTTTGGCCGTACACTTCGGTAGCAAGAAATATGCATACCACCGGGGCAAGAACTTTAAAAACAGAACGTATCATAATTAGATATTGATTATCGCTAACAAATTGATTGAAATTTAAAACTAATCAATAAGTAACAAAGAACTGTCCTGCTCGTAATAGTTAGAAATCCAGCACAACTTAAGGTCTAATCATTGATATATATTTTTTTTATATCAATGATTACAGATGAATTTTTAATATAATTAAGTTTTTTCTTTTTGAAGATCATATATGAAGCCTTCTTTTCACTTGCTATTATAAAATTGTAAAATTCTGAAAAATACAATTTGCGCAATGTCTTGTCTTGTGTCTTATTTGCATTTATGTACGAAAATGCGTCCATATTTACCAAGAGACGCACATCTCTATTCGCATCAGCTATCAACTCTACCAAAACAACATCAGAGTCTATTAAAAATATGGAATAAGCGATCATATTTTCACCTTTATCCACTATATACCCTTGAAATGAAAATTTCCCAACAAGAATGCTCTCAACTAAAATTAATTTCTTCATCTAAATAGGTGCATGCCAATATAATTGGTTTTAAAAAACTTATCTAAAGATAATACAAAAGCGTAGAAATCTAATCTATTTCGAATTAAAATATTTATTGTGCAACAACTATAAGACAAATAAATTTAACTGTAACAATGCCTGAAAAAAAACAGACGACCATTAATATTGAATTGCGCGAATCTCACATATGACACCATTAAATACATTAATCACCTCAAGACATCAACTTAAACAAGGTTAAATCGTCTAAACAGAAAGTCTAATATTAATCATAGATTAAAAAAAGTTTTTATTGATATCCTATGCTGATTACAAAAAATAATGTGAGTATTTTTAGAGCTAATTATAAAAGTTAGTTAGTTATCATTATATTTAGATAATTTAAAAAGCAAATTGTATTGCTTTAGTATACTTTTAAAATTACAATGAATCAAACCGTAAAGTTTAATCAAAAGGGTTCTTTATTCTCAAAGACTCTTAAACAGAAAACAAATAATTACTTCAGCAGTACTTTCACTAAAAAGACAGGAAATAGAAAAATATTCATTAAGGCATCTGTACTCTTATTAACATTTATACTTCTTTATAGTATTCTTGTCTTTGTGCAACCACACTGGATCATCAGTGTAATATTATGTGTGATATTTGGTGTCAATCTAGCGGCTATCGGTTTCAATATTATGCATGATGCAGGTCACAACTCTTTCTCTGAGAATAAAAGATTAAATACTATCCTGTCCTATAGTCTAAACCTACTCGGTGGAAATATCTATTTCTGGAAACTAAAACACAATATTGCGCACCATACTTTTACCAATATTGATGGTGAAGATCACGATATTGAAATTAAATTCATGCGTATCCACCATGATCAACAATTGAAAAAACACCATAAATACCAACATATTTATTTCATTCTTTTGTACAGTATTTCTTATTTAGCGTGGATTTTTTACCAAGATTATGAAAAATACTTCAGACAAAGAATGTCTGTAAATGCAGATATATTCCACTTTCCTTTACAAGAAAAAATTATATTTTGGTCATCTAAAATATTTCATTTTATATTATTCTTAGTCATCCCTATCGCAGTGTTAGGATGGGCTAAAGCATTAATAGGATTGTTGATCGCTGCAGTAGTATGTGGTCTTTGTTTAGCAATTGTATTCCAACTAGCTCATGTCGTAGATGGAACAGCATTCAAATCCCAAGAGAAGGTCGATGAAGAATGGATGATACATCAATTGCAAACAACAGCAAATTTTTCTACGAAAAGTAAAGTATTAACTTGGTTATTGGGCGGCTTAAACTTTCAAGTTGAGCATCATTTATTTCCAAAAATAAGTCACGTACATTATCCAGCTTTAAACAAAATCGTACGTGAGACATGCATAGAACATAATGTTACGTATATTGAATATCAAACAATTTGGCAGGCATTCATGTCACATATCAAAGTGATAAAATTCATGGCTAAACCAACGTATAATTAACAAGTATTACAAAAATAAAGGCGTAAAAAAGAGGGAAGATTCTAAAATCTTCCCTCTTTTGTTATTTCCTATGCGGTTCAAATTTAACCACCGTATGATCCTTGGGCTCGAGTGAGTTTAAATAAGTATATATAGCTTCTAAATCAGAGTTTTTCATTCCTGCATACATTATCCATGGCATGGGTGTATTCCAGTCATTAGGGCTTAATTCTTGAGCCTTGTAGCTACTATCAACATATTGTTTGAATCGCTGTACAAAAGTCTCCATAGTCCAGCTTCCGATACCTTTACTTTTATGCATTGTTATATTCGCTCCTCGTACTATTCCTGCAGGTTGAATAAATTCCATTCCCCCTCCAAATTCTGTTCCTTTAATCAAAGCTCCCTTATCTGTTTGACTATGGCAGTGAACACATCCAGCAGCATTTATCAAATATCCACCATATGCTACCTGATCTGACTCACTTGGTATGGTTGCAAGATTAGCCTTAGCGGGCATGGTATTCACTAGCAAACTTACAGGAAAATCAAGTTTTCTTTCTTCAACCGAACTTTCAATTGATTCTAGCGATCTCAAATATGCTATAATACTATAAATATCTTCCTGATCCATTTGTCCATAATTATGATACGGCATAACAGAAAACAAAGCTTTTCCGTCTTTATCTACACCAGTAGTAATCGCTCTAAAAAGTTCTCCATCGGTCCAAAGTTTTAAATTATAAGGCGTTATATTAGAGGAATAAATAGTGCCCGGAAAACCCATTTCATGACTAAACTTTTCACCTCCTGCACCCAAATTTCCAGCGAGTGGAGCTGAAAATTTCGTCCAATCTCGCGTACTGTGACAATCCATACATACTGTCACGTGATTAGCTAGATATTTACCTCGCTCGATTCTTTCTGTTGAATATTCTAAAGTTACTTCAGGTGCTGCACCGACATTAGGTAAGAAGAATGATAAAAAGGCTCCAGATACGAACACGAGTAGAATAATAGCACCAAGTACTCCCAACAGTACTTTATAAATTTTTTTCATAGGTTTTGGTTAATAAGATTAATGTCTTCGGAATGATCCGTAAATTTAGGATAAAATTTTAAATAATAAACATAAATTACACTATTTATTAAACAAAACTCATCAACTTAAACTATGCATATAACAAAAAAGCCCCATCAAATAATGGAGCTTTTTGTTATATATTAAATTCTCATTACACCTCTAATAACAAACGAGCTGGGTCTTCTAATAATTGTTTAACACGAACTAAGAAGCTTACAGACTCACGGCCGTCGATGATACGGTGATCATACGACAAAGCGATATACATCATTGGACGAATCACAACTTGACCATTTTCAGCAATTGGACGTTGTACAATATTGTGCATACCCAAGATAGCTGACTGTGGTGCGTTGATGATTGGAGTAGACATCATAGATCCAAATACACCACCATTCGTGATAGTGAATGTACCACCTGTCATCTCATCAATTGTCAATTTGTTATCACGAGCTTTAGTCGCCAAATTGATAATTTCTTTTTCAATACCTTGTAATGAAAGTTGATCCGCATTACGAATAATCGGAACGACTAATCCTTTAGGTGCTGAAACAGCGATTGAAACGTCTGCGAAGTCCGAATATACAATTTCGTTTTCTTCGATACGTGCATTTACAGCAGGCCATTCTTTCAATGCTGTAGTCACAGCTTTAGTGAAGAATGACATAAAACCTAAACCTACACCATGCTTCTCTTTGAAAACATCTTTATATTTAGATCTCAAATCCATGATTGGCTGCATGTTTACTTCATTGAATGTAGTTAACATTGCAGTTTCATTTTTCACAGAAACTAAACGCTTAGCAATAGTTTTACGAAGAGAACTCATTTTCTCACGACGTTCATTACGAGCGCCAGCTACTACTGGAGCAGCTGCAACTGCTGCAGGTTTTGCTTCAGCTTTAGGAGCTGCTGGTTTAGCTTGTGCTCTTTCTGCATCCTCTTTCGTGATACGACCATCTTTACCCGTTCCTTTTATTGTGGAAGGATCAATACCCTTTTCTCTTAATATTTTAGCGGCAGCTGGAGAAGCTGTACCAGCAGCGTATGAGTCAGGATTCTCTGATGCATCTTCTGCTTTAGCAACCGGAGCAGCAGATGCTGCAGGAGCCTCAGTTTTTTTATCACCAGCAGGAGCATCACCATCTTCGATACTACATACTACAGCACCGATTTCTAATGTATCACCTTCTTGAGCGATGATACGTAGAATACCAGCCTTTTCTGCCGGTAATTCAAATGTAGCTTTGTCTGATTCCAATTCGGCAATGTTTTCGTCCATTTCGACGTAATCGCCATCTTGTTTTAGCCATTGGGCTAATGTTACTTCGGTGATTGATTCACCAACTGTAGGGACTTTGATTTCTAAGCTCATGTGTCTATTATTTAAAACCAACGTTGTAATAGTACTCTATTACAACGCAAGTCTTCTATTTTTGTTTATGCAAATGCTTTATTAATAATTGCTTCTTGTTGAGCAACGTGTTGTTTCATATAACCTGTTGCAGGACTTCCACTTTCAGTTCTTGCGATCACATCAGTAAACTCAATATCAGTTCTTCTGAATTTGCGGCAGAAATGAGGCCATGCTCCCATATTTTCATTTTCTTCTTGAACCCAAATGAATTCTTTTGCTTTGCTATATTTCTTATGAATAGCTTGCAACTGCTCTACAGGAGAAGGGTACAATTGTTCTATACGAACAATAGCAATATCTGTACGTTTCTCAGCTTGTTGACGTTCTAGCAATTCGTAATAGATTTTACCAGTACAGAATAACACTCGTTTTACTGAAGCTGCTTTTACTGATGTATCATCAATCACTTCTTGAAAATTAGTGCTTGTGAAATCATTCAATGAAGAAACAACTTTTGGATGACGCAATAATGATTTTGGTGTAAACACGACTAAAGGCTTACGGAAATCACGTACTAATTGACGACGCAATAAATGAAAATAATTCGCTGGTGTAGTACAGTTTGCAATGATTAAGTTATCATTTGCACATAACTCTAAGAACCTTTCGATACGACCCGAAGAATGCTCTGGTCCCTGACCTTCCATACCATGAGGAAGCATCATCACCAATCCATTCGAGCGCTTCCATTTTGTCTCTGCAGAAGTCAAGTACTGGTCAACGATGATTTGAGCACCATTGTAGAAGTCACCAAATTGTGCTTCCCATATTGTCAACGCTTGAGGGTTAGCTAATGCGTAACCGTATTCAAAACCTAGAACACCATATTCTGACAATAATGAGTTGTAGATATTGAATTTATCGCCACCATTTACTTGTGCTAATGGAGCGTATTTTTCTTCCGAATCTTCTAAAGTCAAAACTGCATGACGGTGAGAGAATGTTCCACGTTGAACATCCTGACCAGAAATACGTACACGTTTACCTTCATTTAATAATGTAGCGTAAGCCATCAATTCACCCATTGCCCAATCGTACGAATCTTTCTCAATCATCGCGGCACGATCTTCATACAATTTAGAAATCTTACGGAAGAATTTTTTGTCCTTTGGTAAAGAAGTAATTTCCTTAGCTAAAGATAAAAATGCTTTATCGTCAACTTTTGTATCAACAGCTTTAAAAATATCAGCTTTTTTAGCTGGACGTAAGCCTTTCCAAGCACCACCAAACATTGGAACCTCATCTTCTAAAACTTCTACAGCTTTAGCAGCATCCAATTGTGTTTGTAAATAATCTTTGAATTCCTTTTCGACTTCCTTCGCATATTTAGAATCGATTGATCCTTCTGCTTCCAATTTTTTAGCGTAAACTTCTTTTGGATTAGCATGCTTTTCAATCAATTTGTACAACAAAGGTTGTGTAAACTTAGGTTCATCAGCTTCATTGTGACCAAAACGACGGTAACACAATAAATCAACGAATACATCAGTTTTATATTTTTGACGGTATTCAACGGCTAAATTAATCGCATAGACTACTGCTTCAGCATCATCACCATTCACATGGAATACTGGAGAAGAAGTGATCTTAGCGACGTCTGTACAGTAAGTACCTGAACGTGCATCTTTATAGTTTGTCGTAAAACCGACTTGATTATTAATCACGATGTGAATAGAACCACCCGTTTTGTAACCATCTAGTTTAGACATTTGAGTTACCTCGTACACTAAACCCTGACCAGCAATAGCTGCATCACCATGAATCAAGATAGGTGCAATTTTTGAAGAGTCACCATCATATTTCATATCAATTTTAGAACGAACAACCCCCTCAACTATTGGAGCTACTGTTTCTAAATGTGATGGATTGGGTGCCAATGACAAGTGGATACTTTTGCCACTATCTGTTTTAATATCTGAAGAATATCCTAAATGGTATTTCACGTCACCACCAAATTGCAACTCAGGATCTTCTTGTTTGTACATTTTACCTTCGAATTCAGATAAAATAGTTTTGTAAGGTTTCCCCATGATATTTGCCAAAACATTCAAACGACCACGGTGAGCCATACCTATCATGAATTCTTGAACACCTAGATCAGCACCTTTTTCAATTACAGAATCCAATGCAGGAATTAAGCTTTCAGCACCTTCCAAAGAAAAACGTTTTTGACCTAAGAATTTTGTCCCTAAGAAGCTCTCAAAAACTACCGCTCTATTGATTTTTTGTAAAATACGTTTCTTCTGCTCTACTGAATATTTAGGCAGGTTGCGATCTGCTTCCATGCGATCTTGCAACCATTTGATTTTTTCTGGATTACGAATATATTTAAATTCCGAACCAATCGAACGACAATATGTATCTTCAATTAATTGACGAATATCACGCAATTTTGCTGGACCGATACCGATTTCAATACCTGCATTGAAAACAGTATCCATGTCTGCTTCTGACAAACCAAAAGTTTCTAATTCTTTGCCTGGGTAATATTTACGACGCTCACGAACAGGATTCGTTTGCGTGAATAAGTGACCACGATCTCTGTAACCGTGAATCATATTCAACACATTGATTTCTTTTAGTGCGTGCTCTGAAACATTCTCATCCTCAACCACTACACCTTCAGAACTTTGACCAAATTCAAATCCTTCGAAAAATTTTTGCCACCCAAAATCTACCGAATTTGGATCTTGTTTGTAAGCTTGATATAAGCCGTCAATATAGCTTGAATCGGCGTTACTCAAATATGTCAGTTTATCCATTATATAAGTTATCGTCTAAATAATTTGCCAAATTTAGGAATAAAAAAGCAGTTATTGGTACTGAAATTATAGTTTTTCTAGCATAAAAATCAAAGTTTTATCCATTAAAATATTTTTGGCTTTAATGGATAATTTTCAAACTCAGACCACCTGCTCTTTTAACTTTTCTATTTTATTCCAATCGTCATTAGACCTATTATTTTTCATACTAGTTCCCTCCCCTGACACATGTGACCAAAAGCCATAAATACTAGCGGGAGCATAATCAGTTAATTGTTGTTCAAAATAAGCAGCACCTAACAACCAAGGCTGTTTGAGTTCATATATAAAATAAAGAGCACAATACTCGCGCTCTGAGCGTGTCAGCATACCCTCGCCATTAAGCTTAGTAATCAAACTGTTAATTTTAGTATCAGAAGTCCTACCTTCTAAGAAAGTAGCCAAGATTTCATTATTCGCTTCAACATCAGCAGATGTCTTAAAATAACAATTTGGAAATTTCTTCAACATGAAGCGATAATAATCCCTCCAAAGCAGACCATCTAGAATAAAATTTATCTTTTTCTTATTTTGTGAGGTCAGGCGTGAATTGAAAAAATGAAAGGCTTGAGCTGGAGAAAGTACCCCTAAAGCCAAATATGGAGATAGTACCGTATAAAAATCTTCAGCGTTACGTACATTTTCAAGTACGGAATACATATTACGTTGTGCAGCTAATTCACCGTAAGCTTCCAAATCACTCGCAACCAACGGCAATTCAGTCTTTTCTAAATGAGGTGGAATAGATATTTGATCAATATCGGGTAGACATTCACGTACAAAACTCTCTTTTGCAACCTTCTTTTTAAAAGTATTGAAATCATTAGGAATATCCTTTATTGGAAAAGGCAAATCCTCCTTGTGGTACATAGTATGACCGATAAAATGTCTTAAGTTACGTTTCACCTGCCACAAAGATTCTTCTACAAGCTCAGATATACGTGTTTCTCTACGAGCTACTTCACGATGATGATAAACTTCATCAACTTCGTATTTCTGAACAAGCTTTGGGATAATTTCTTCAGGAAATCCTTCAAAAGTCAATAAATCACCTCCAAGAGATTGAAGTTTGTTTTTTAACGATGCAACTGAATTTAGAATATACTGCTGACGAAGAGTTCCTGTGTAGGAAAACCCATGCTTTCCCTCAGCATAATAACGTGGATCAAAAATATAGACAGGAATAACAAAAGCTGATTTTTCAACGGCTGAATACAACACCTCATTATCGGATGTGCGTAAATCGTTGCGAAACCATACTAGTACTACCTTTCTACTCATTATAAATCCGTGCGAATTCCCCCTTAAACTTAGAATACTGAATTGTAAAGATATTGTATTTATATGGATAAATAAACACCGATCACCCAATATTACACTATTCTAACAATAAAATATATAAAACAATTTTAATGTGTTATAGGTTATTAATCATAATTTAGATTTTACTATTTTCGGCCTATGAATGTGATGGCTTGTGGACTTAATTCGTACTTGGGAAAAGCTTCCCTGCGTTATTTACAGGGTGATACTATACAAATCCATGGCCTCGTCCGGGACCAAGAACTCTTAATTAGCAAACTATATAAACCGACACTTGCCAAATTGTATAACGTGGATGTCATACGCTATAATCCTTATGTCGTAGACATTCATATCCCCGACTGTCATGTCGCTTTTTATTTTACACAAACACCAGAACTTCATGATGCTGTAGGAGCAAATTACGAACTTCTATCCATTCGGAACTACATTCATTTCGCAAAAAAAAACAATTGTAATAGAATTGTATATGTAAGTACTATTTATGATAGCAGGCACCTTTCTACTATTGAGGAGCTATTTACGGAATTACAAATGACTTATACTATTGTTCTAAAAGATGTCGCTATAGGCAAGGGGACTTCTTTTGAAGACTTCATGATCAAAATGCTTAAAAACAGATTCATTTACCTCTACAAACCCACAAAAAGCATCACTTTAAATCCTATCAAAATCAAAGACTTAATGAGTTGGCTAGGTTCTATTAATTGGTCTACAACCTACCTCAATAAATATATCAAATTTGAAGGTACACAAAGCTTTCAAATCGAAGAGCTTATGAAAATGTATCAAAATCACTTAGCCAAAGGTAATAAACACCATATTATAACCATTCAGAATAAAACTTTTGCCAAAATCTGTAATAAATACTTCTCAGGCATACCATACAACACCTATGCTGATTATATATCTGAACTGATCGATCATTCTAAAATTAACAATATACAGATAGTCAAAAGCAAAGGATTTCACCACTCAGATCTAATATAATAGATTACATTACTTTCTTGTGTAGAGATATAGTGAAATATTCTACTATTTTTGTAAATCACAAAGATTTCGAATATCATGGGATATCCTAGTTTAGCAGCCTGTGTAGCTGATTTAGAAAAAAATGGACATTTAGTACGAATCAAAGAAGAAGTAGACCCTTATTTGGAAATGGCAGCCATCCACATGCGCGTGTATGATGCCCAAGGCCCTGCATTATTGTTTGAAAATATCAAAGGTTCTGAGTTCCCTGCAGTATCGAATTTGTTCGGCACATTGGATCGTTCGAAATTCATGTTTAGAGACACCCTTGACCACATCAAAAAACTGGTAGATGTGAAGATGGATCCTACGGCGGTTCTTAAAAATCCATTTCAATACATTGGATCATCTGCAGTTGCTTTAGGTGCGCTACCTTGGAAAAAAAAATCCGGAGCACCTATCTTATATGGCAAAACCCAAATCAGCAAAATCCCACAAATTGTTAACTGGCCAATGGATGGAGGTGCATTTGTTACAATGCCACAAGTGTATACCGAAGATATTTCCAAGCCAGGGATTATGAAAGCCAACTTGGGTATGTACCGTATCCAACTATCAGGCAATGACTATATACAAGACAAAGAAATAGGACTACACTATCAATTGCACCGAGGAATTGGTGTACATCAACAGAAAGCGAATGCCTTAGGCAAACCCCTTAAAGTGAGTATTTTTGTAGGAGGTCCACCTTCTCACCCACTCTCTGCAGTAATGCCGCTACCCGAAGGACTATCTGAAATGATTTTTGCTGGTGCATTAGGTAACAGAAGATTCCGATATTTCTATGATGAAGAAGGATTCTGTATTTCGGCAGATGCAGATTTTGTCATTACAGGCACGGTCTATCCAAATGAAAACAAACCTGAGGGACCCTTCGGTGACCACATAGGCTACTACAGTTTAGTACATGACTTCCCATTAATGAAGGTCCATAATGTATACCATAAGAAGGATCCCATTTGGACATTCACAGTAGTGGGTCGTCCACCACAAGAAGACACGAGCTTCGGTGCATTGATTCATGAGATTACCGGTTCGGCAATCCCACAAGAGATCAATGGATTAAAAGCGGTACATGCAGTAGATGCAGCAGGGGTGCATCCACTTCTGTTTGCTATAGGACGCGAATCATACACACCATACCAAAAAATTGAAAGACCACAAGAGATATTAACAATTGCCAATCAAGTATTAGGCAAGAATCAATTGAGTTTAGCGAAATATTTATTTATAGCAGCTGCAGAAGACAATCAGCAATTGGACATTCACAACGTAGAAGGATTTTTCACACATATATTGGAACGTATTGACTTAACACGTGATTTACATTTCCAAACCAATACGACAATTGACACCTTAGATTACACAGGTGATGGCCTAAATGCTGGCTCTAAAGTTGTTTTCGCTGCCGCTGGTGAAAAAAAGCGTGAATTAGCAAAAGAGCTACCTGTTAATCTGGATTTACCACGCCCTTTCAATAAAGCAAAAATTGCACTCCCTGGAATTTTAGTTGTAGAAGGCACAGATTTCACCTCATATGAAAACGAGGTAAACGTATTAGAGGCTTGGACTAATGCAGCCAAAGAAGTCGACTTTGAAGGTATTCAACTGATCGTCCTCGTCAACAATGCAGATTTTTCATGTGCTAACGAAAACAACTTTGTATGGGATACTTTTACGAAGTCTAATCCTGCCTATGATATATATGGTATCAAATCCTTCACAAAATTCAAGCATTGGGGATGCGAAGGCCCTGTTATCATAGACGCAAGACGTAAACCGCATCATGCACCAGACTTAATAAAAAACGAAACCGTAGAGCGAAACATAGAACGCTTAGCTGTCAAAGGCGCTTCTCTACACGGAATTATATAAAAGACACATAGAGCCATCCTTATAAGATGGCTCCTGTTATTTCTCTATGATTACTTTACGGTGCTACTTACCAAATGAATTCAATTTTTTAATAAGAAAAAGAACAAACAACTAACTGATAATCAAATATAATACACAAAACAATCTCAACAATAAGTTTAATAAAAACCCCAACTCTAATTCTTTACTCAGCATCTTATACCCAATCTAAACTCGGGCACTTCAATTATTTTCAATGACTCGCCTAATACTATTAGATCTGAATAAATACCCAGTTATTTATCAAGCAATACCATATTACAGCGTTATGTACCTCAACCAAATCGGGACGACAAACCTTGTTTTTAACTATAGAACAACACACATTAACAACTGATAATAAGATAGTTACTCTCACAATAATACCGACACAGAATTTACAGCAATCATATTATTAATATGATATAAGTCCTGTAATAGCACAAATAATCGACGTTAGTCTTTCGGTGAAATACCATGAAAAAATAAAATATCTCGAATTATTGAATTAAGTAGTTCAGGTTGTGGCTTCCTCATTAGCAATATTCACACTTGTAAAAACCATGCTAATAAAACAATATCTCAAATGATAAAACCTAAATATATTTTATTCTGGTGAAAGATTTTTGATGAAGAATATTAAATTGTTTTAATTTTATTTAAGAGATCAATAAAATTACTCGAATCTGTCTTGTACAAAATATTACGTCGATGTGTATCAACTGTCATTTTGCTCAAAAAAAGTTTATTAGCTATTTCAGCACTTGTTAATCCCTTATTTATTAAGTCTAAAATCTCCCTTTCGCGCTTTGTTAATTTATTAATATTGTTAAAGTTAATACTGATCGCATTCGTCTTATCATAAATACTAAACAACCTATCAACCCTATAATCTGGAGCTAGCTCTTCCACCTTTACCCTGACTAATGATTTTGCTAAATACCCCTGATTATTAACTTCCAAAGCTTCATAGGAGAGATTAAAAACTAAACAACCTTTATCTCTAGTATTAAAACGAAAACTATAACTATAGCTGTACTTAAAATGTTCATCATAAAACAATGTATTTTGATAATCAATCGAAAGCCTTTCACAATTGGCTACGAATTCTTGGTCATCTTCATGAATATTATCTATTAATACATCAATATTAAATTCTTTAACTGAATAGCCAGCAAAAGATTCAATATTCTCACTCAAAAAGTCAAATTCATTCGTATAACAGTCAAGAATGAAATAAAAAATATTTGAATGTATGTATTCAACAGATTCGTTTCTTTGCTTTTGGTATTCATTATGATTATACCAAAAATCCCACATTTTCTTTCTACTATCTTCCATAGGTTTAATTGTGAACAGGGCGCAAAATTAAATTATTCACACAAATACAATATCAAATTACTTTAATACAATATTATTGTTACACAAACGCAATAATTGATTGGATTTACGTCATGCGTTGACTGGTATAAATACTCAATTTTCCTGAAAAGATATAAGATACTACACAAGCTATCGCAACATAGACAGCACTGTCTGCACCAAACAGCTCTATAGCCATCAAAGTACAAGCTATAGGTGTATTAGTCGCTCCCGCAAACACTGCGACAAATCCCATGCCGGCTAACAACCCCATTTGCAAGGGAATAAAAAGACTCAGGGCATTTCCTAACGTAGCACCGATAAAAAACAAAGGTGTGACTTCGCCTCCTTTGAATCCCGCAGACAGCGTAACAACGGTAAATAGGAGTTTCAAAGCAAAGTCATAAGGCAATTGCTGCTGCTCAAAAGACAACTCAATCATTGGTATACCTAGACCAATGTATTTTGTTGTACCTAAAAGATATACACCAGACACAACAAACAATCCAGCGAGCAAAGCACGTAAAGGTGAAAATACGATATATCGCTTCCATAATTTTGAAGCTTCATGCATAAACCTGATAAATACCGTAGCACATAGCCCGAAGATAATCCCTGCTAACAAAGAATACGCGATTCCCGCAAATGTCAATTTAGGTACAATATCAATATAATATGCTGTGTGCTCAGCATTCCACAATTTGCAGACCTGATCGGATAGCACAGCTGTCATTAAAACTGGAAATATAGCCCTATAATTTAGTTTTCCTAAATGATTAAACTCTAGCGCGAATACCATACCAGCCAAAGGTGTCCCGAAAACAGCTCCAAAGCCCCCAGCTATCGCTGACAACAATAACGTACTTCGATCCTCTTTGGATAGTCTAAAAGGCTTAGAGAATTGGTCTGCTATTGCACCCGCCATTTGTAGAGCAGTCCCTTCTCGTCCAGCAGAACCACCAAATAGATGTGTCAAAATTGTGCCAATATAAATCAACGGAGCCATGCGAAAAGGGATCCTCTCCCCTCCATCGTGAATAGTATCGATGAGTAAATTATTTCCTTGCTCTACATTCTTACCGTATCGCAAATAAACCCAACTAACCGAAAAACCGGCAATTGGCAAAAACAAAATAATCCAAAGATGCTCTTCTCTATAATCTGTAACCCAGTCCAAAGAGATCAGAAAGCCAGCAGAAGCAGACCCCACAAGTAAAGACAATAACAAGCTTATAAACAACAGCTTTAACACACTTGTATTATTTTTTTGTTTAAAAAAACAAGTAAAGAGATTATGTTTAGGCAAAAGGTTTGATTGATTATTTGTTAACATACTGCTTGACCAGTTGATAAGTTAAAGAACATATAGGTTGTCAGATTTCATTAGTAAATAATTTGATCTTGATTACTGAAAAATTGGTAAATCCTATTGAACTTCTTCGTACAAATATAATATTTCCTAATTCTTCCACTAATATATATTTGCATTACTCTCTATACAACAAATACCAATTTATGTTCAACTTTTTATATTTTTGTCAAAACCACCAAATAATGAACTTGTCGACATATCGCGCACTTATTTATTTATTATTGCTCATCAGCTCAATTCAAAATGCTTGCAGCCAAGAACTCGGAACAAAAATAGACTTCTTTGGTTACGCAGACAATCGAGAATACAAAGCACCATATACGATAGATAAAACATTCTTTGGGACTACCCTTTCCCCAAAAATTTACTTAAAGCTAGACCAACAACACAGACTTGTAGGTGGCGTGCATTATAATCAAGATTTTGGCATTTCTTCACAAAACAAATCGCGCTTAAATCCTATAGCCTATTATAACTTTAATTCAGATAAAATCGATTTTGGAATTGGTTTTATTCCACGTCATGAAAAACTAAAAAACATACCCCGCTTAATCCTATCTGACACCTTACTATACGACAGACCTAACCTAGAAGGTATGTATTTCAAATACAGTAAAAATAAAATGAATCAATTGATTTTTATTGATTGGTTAAGCAAACAAGGTAGCAAAACAAGAGAACGATTTATCGTAGGCATTTCGGGGATCTATAAATTTGGCAAAGTTTATTTTGCTAATGATGGAACACTCTATCACAACGCCTTGACAAGTACAGAAAACCCCAATGAGCACATTCAAGATAATGCCGTATTGACTTTACGTCTGGGGTTGGATTTCAGTAAACATACAACCTTGGATTCATTGACTATTGATGCAGGCACTGTCTTGGGGTATGATCGTCTACGTTCAGAATACACAAAAAAAAGTAAAGCTTTCATCAGTAACATACATTTAGCTCATAAACAATTTTTTATACACAATACATTATACTTAGGTGATGCTATAAACCTTCCTTATGGAGATTCGTTTTATCATCGTGATAAGTACAACCGACTTGATCTTGGATGGATTCCATTTCGTGGAAAACACATTGACGGTAAATTCACAGCATCATTTCATTTTCGAGAAGGTGGTATGGACAATCAACAGGCTTTCACATTACGTTATCTCTTTGATCAGAGTCTATGGAAGAAATAATATGCTTGTTTTATAAGCCACCGCACATATTGTTGTGAGTTCCTTTTCACTGCAAAAAAAGTAACGACCACTCATTGATTAAAAATAACATTTCACAATCGCTTCACATTTGTGAAATGTTATATAGTGACTGCCTCAGTAAGTAATAGCGTAGTTATTACGCAATCTAAAATGCCCCATAATTTTATTTTAGTATTCTGTGTCTTCATTCTGTCTCGCAATGCCGAAAACTAACAACCTTCATTTCAAACAAATTCAAGTAATCTCATTCAAACAACCACTCCTGCATTTGTGATACAAAAATTCTAAAATCACATCCCATCTCATGGCTTGAGCAACAACATAAAATATTAGTTCCATTATTTACGACTCAACCCTTACATTCAATTTCATTTTTCAATTATTTTGATTAAAATTGTAGCAAGCATCACACTGCCATTTAACCACCTATGTATAACATAATGAATATTTTTTGTTGTTTATTATCATTTCAACGTGAAATTTGTTAAAATCTAATGTTTCACATTCGTTACTGAAGTAAATATCAAACTACCTACATTCTTAATAGCTCAATGAAATTTAAAAACCCATTAATACTAACATTATTAATATTTTTTCTATTAACTAAGATCTCACTAGCATCAACTATAGGAGACATCATTAACATCAAAGATAAATCCCAACAGATTGAAGCGATTCTCACATTTCCGTTAAACTTTGGTAAAGACACCACATCATTAAAAAAGAATTTACAGCCCTTATTAGTATACGCACAAGAGAATGAAAATATCTCACTTCAATGGGCTTACTATATAAGAATCGCAGATGGCTTCTCGATTGCATTTGATAACACTAACCCTACTTCTGATAGATACTACACATTAGCTCGTAATATATTGGGAAAACATGATTTTATAGAATTGGAAATGATCACCTATATTCGTCAAGGCTATTACAACTTTGTATATAGGAAAGTTGTTAATGCTTTTCCCTTTTTCTTACACGCTAATCATCTAAAGTCAAAAGTCCGTCCTAATAAGATACCTCATATTCTAGAACACTATCAATTTACCTCTGCTTTTTATAGATATATTGGTGATTACCACCAGGCGATAGAATATCTCAATGAAGCTTTACCTTATGCACTGACTTCATCCAGAATGCGAATCAACCACATAAATTCAATAGCCATACTAAATGAAGATTTGCAACAAGAAGATAAGGCAGTAGTTAATTATAATGAAGCACTAAAAGTAGCAAATGAACTTAAAGATTCCGTTTGGATAGGAATAATATATGGAAATTTATCAAAATTTGAATGGCAGAAAGGGAATAAGACAAAAGCAATTGAACTACTTAAAGAAAATATAAGACTATCGACTAAATTTGAAGAGCATCATGATGCCATGCGATCGCATATCGAATTAGGTAATTATTATATAGCCATGCAAATGTGGAATTCTGCAAAATATCATATAATTTCCAGTATACATCTTATGCAGGACAAACCCTTCTATTTGCAACACAAAATGGAGGCTCAACATGCTCTTGCAAAAATCGCAAATGGTTTCAATCAAATTCATGACCAAGTAACACATCTCAATAATTACATTCAACTAAGGGATTCTATAGATATCATCAATGATAGTAAAGAAATTCAACGTACTATTTGGCAATCTGAAAAAGACAGGTATATAGACTCCATAGGCCAGATAGAGGAAAAACGTAAAAATACGATTCGCTTATTTTTATTTACCATAGCATTATTTTTACTAATTTTCAGCTTGATTGTACTCTTAATTAATAAATCTAAAGCACGTATAAAGATCAAAAATGCAGCTTTAGAGAAAGACCAACTAAAAATCAACTATGAGAAAAAGCTGCTCGACCAAGAAATGTTAATACTACAACAATCGCTGAATGAATTTACAAATACAATCCAACATAACAACGAAACTATAAAACAGCTAAAAAAAGAAATAATAACAGAGACAAAAGGTGATCAACCACAAGTTAAAGATGCATTGGATCAACTGAATAATCTTCTTCAATCACATATAATGACTGATGAACGGTGGATACAATTCAAATTCGTATTCAATAAAGTATATCCAAATTATCTCTCATTATTTAAAGAAAAATATCCTAAAATCACAGAGAACGACCAAAAGCTATTAGCGTTGCAAAAGCTGAACTTAAGTAACAATGTGATGAGCGATCTCCTATGTATTTCAGTGGAGGGTATTAAAAAAGCAAAACAAAGACTCAAGAAAAAAATAGAATAAATTATAAAGAGCCAGTAAGTTATTCACTTATACTGGCTCTTTAATTTACTTGCAACAACAAGCTATTTTCAAGACGCTTTACGCTACTTAATTAGCAACACCAGATCGTGATACATTTTGCCAATCGTTTATAGTAAGACCGCCCAATGTTACACCAGTTTTATTAACATTGATAGTATAGGTATATTCTTTTCCAGCTTCAAATGTTTCATTTGCTTGACTTTTCCATACATATGAATTTCCGGCCAACTGAAAACTAAATGTAACTGCGCCAACTGCTGGATAAATAGAAGGAATTACGATTGCTTCATAAGACACACCCATCGCGCGCGTAAACGGCACAATTGGCCCTGAAACTATGGATGATGGAGCTAAAGTTCCAGTATTCAGGTTAAAAGAAGATTGAGTAATTAAACCATTAATTATTACGCTCATACTCGTCCATGATGGATCTATATTACTAAATCCATTTCCAGCTAATGGTTTTATAATTATTTTACTCAACATGTGATTAAATTCTAGTGGAACATTTACCCCAGCGGTTTTATTAAATCCAGTTCCAGAATTAGTTGATTTTGCATATAATAAATCCAAACTTGAAGGATTTGATTGATTAGAAACATTAATCATAAGCGGCAAATTAATATCACCTCCAGGAAAAAAAGGATAATAGGCAATAAAATCTACTTTACTATCTGAAACAGGATAATACATCTCTTGTCCACTAACCGCAGCAAATTGCCCAGCAGTGTAAGTAAACCTACGATTACTATAACCTTCAGTAACACCTGAAGTACCTCTATTAACCATAAATAAACCGATTTCATCATTATTAGCCCACGTAGTGTTTGGTGTGCCAGTATTGATAGTAGCTTGAAGATTATTAATCTTACCGTTAAAATTTATAGCCTGTAATTCAGGCTCTGGACTCTCATTCTTATAGCAAGAACTTAATGTTATTGTACTAACTGCTAGGATTGTTAATAATTGAGTTTTCATATTTATTTTTATTATTCTATTTATTAAGTATATATTCTATTCAAACTTATCTGATGTACTACTTTTCAAAAACTACGCGAAAACCGACATTATAATTAGCACTTCCACTAACTACTGCTGATCTTAAGTAGGAGTTAGAAGTACTCTTGGTACTGATAAAACTACCACCTCGGATGATAAATGAAGAACCAGATCGGTTTATAGGATCAATAAGAGGATTGTCCTTTGTGCTAATAGTTGGATATGGGTCTATTGTATTAGAATCTGTATTTTTGTCGTCTGTTATTTCTGCTACATTGCCATACATATCGTATAAGCCCCATGCATTCGGAATTTTTTGACCTACTGCTTGTGCCTTATAGTTGCTGTTTTCTGAAATCCAAGCGTAATCCGTTAATAAATCTTGTTGAGTACCAAAATAAAATGGAGTTGTAGATCCTGCTCGTGCTGCATACTCCCATTGTGCTTCCGTAGGAAGTTTGCCACCAGCCCAAGTAGCATATGCTTTGGCTGAAGTATAGTAAAGCAAATTCATAGGATAATTTTCGAAGCCTGGAGTAGTAGTATATTTGTTCGCCACCATATCATATATTGGCAAAGTGCTTTCGTTATTTACATTGTTATACAATACTTCTCCTTGTAGCATTACTAATCCATCCTGTGGAGCTGTGACACCGATAGCGTTTAAAAACTCTGCATATTGACTAATTGTTATTTCATATTTGGTCATACAGAAATCCTTTGTCAGTTTTACCCAATGCGCCGGCCCGCCTTGAAAGCCTAAGGCATTAGGATCAGGATTTCCCATTAAGAATGTTCCTGCTTTAATAAAAACGGTACTAATATTGTCCGAAGGAAAATCATCAACAGAAATGCGATATGATTTACCTGCAGTCATTTGAAGTGTGTTTTTTTGTTTGGAGACTTTTGAAGTAAAACCTTGATTCATTATAATAAAATCTTGGTTAGCAGGGAGAGTCTGAGCAGGTACCAAAGCTCGGTAAGTATATGTATCGTTAAATGATGCACTACCTGTTTGTTCCACACGATGAGGTCGAATACTTGTAAATACTGTTGGATTCATAGTCAAGTGATTCGAACTTAGATTGAATGTGGTGGTATTCTGCAATTTATTTAATATGATTTCTAAACGAGGGTCTGGTATAGCACCTGTAGAAGAAGTCTCCGGCAGTTCAACTTGCATCAACGTCAATAGATGTGTGAAATTTAAAGAAACTGTAGAACCTATATTTTTATTTACTGATTTTGCAGACATTAAATCTGAAGCAGCATAATTATTACTCTTACTTTGATCAGATTTTATTACGAATTTATAATCGTTAGGGTTTGTCATTTGGGGATCGTACGGATAATAAGCGTAGAAATCCAAATTAGGATTTCCTAGTGGCCATTTTATATTTGACTGCCAATCTGTACCATTGTAAGTGACTTTAATATTATGTATTAAATTACTGGAATTAGCCAATGGCTGCCCTGTAGGTACTGCAAAAACACCAATGCTATCACCAACCGTAAATTGAGTGCTAAAATCAGTTCTGCTAATTGGAGCTGAAAGAGCTAATTTTGTTTCTATTCCATACGCATCAGCACTATTTGACCTATTAATAGCAATGTTGAAGTATATGTATTCATTTTGTACTTCCTTTTCTTGTATTGAATCATCCTTCTTGCAAGAATGCAATAGGCTCAAAAGAAAAAATAATGTATATATAATTTTTGTATTTGACATTTTTGCAGATTCTATTTATTACGGGTTTAATACTATTCTGAAACCGATTTGCCAAGCGGAATATGATCTACTAACACTATTTCTATAATATGCTGATGCTGTTTGCACAGGTGCAGAGTAATTACCGCCACGGTAATAAGCATTTCCCGTGTCATCTATTATTCCTACAGGATCAATAAGAGGATTGAATTCATCACTATACGATACATAAGAAGATATCGAATTATTACTAGGCCCATCTAGACACCATTCTAATACATTCCCTGCTATATCATATAATCCCCAAGGATTTGATAGTTTCTGTCCCACTGGTTGAACAAAACCTCCTGTATTATTATAATAATGGCCATAAGCCATCATTTCACTTGCAAAGTTTCCAGTGAAAAACTTGTTTTTAGTTGTGGCACGATACGCATATTCCCATTGCGCTTCTGTTGGTAATGTAGCCCCTTTCCATTGCGCATAAGCTAGCGCACCACGCCATGTAACACCTTGCATAGGGTAGTTTTCACGACCTAGTTTGACTCTCCATTTATTATTTTCAAAATAAGGCGTACTCTCATCCAGTGAATAAAACAAATAAATTGATTTTCCGTTGAAATTATGATAGATATTACCATTCCCTTCAGATGTTACGCTAATGGCATTCAAGAATTCAGCATATTGCGCAACTGTAATTTCATATTTACTCATGTAGAAACTTTTACTAATTTTCACCCAATGTTGAGGTTTATCTGTAATACTCGTAGTAGAGGTGTCAGGTGCACCCATTTGGAAGATTCCTGCTGGGATATAAGCATATTCGATAGGATCTGCACTTATTATACCTGAATCATCAATACCGCTAGAATTTTTAACCCAAGGTGTTATGTTCGATAGGCTAACTGTTATTTTCTTATTATTAATCGTAATTAAGTAATTATAGACTTTTCCTTTTTCGAATGCGTCTAAATTTGGCAGCGTATATTCATAAAAGAATCCGTCTAATTCGAAAGAAAATACTCTATTAGTCAATGTGCTGTTAGGGATAACAATAGCTTCACGCCCTAGTCCAATAGCTATAGGATTAGTGGATATGATAGGATTTGAAATAGTTCCATTCGCTAGATCAAATTCAGCTTGAGAGGGAAACCCCTTTAATGCAATATTTACATTTTCTAATCCAGCCGTAGTATTATCAAAGTTGTATAGCGAAAATACAATCTTACTTAATTGGTGGTCAAAGGATATTGAAACTGGACTTTCCTGCTTATTGATGTTTTTGATCCCATTACTATATAGTAAATCTATAGCTTTTAAATCGCTTTGGTTAGAAATATCTAAAGGATATATATTCGATAATCCAGCTTTGTATGGTGCATAGGCTATTAGGTTGACTGGAGTAGACTGCGGATAATAGATTGGATTTCCAACCAATGTTGATATAGATGTCTGTACATCAAAATTATATTGACGATTGCTTTCGATTCCATTCGCTAAGTTCAAATCATTAGATGAGATCATGAAAACACCATATGAAAAAGTATAATTAGGAACTGTTGAACTTACTGGTGATAAACTATTACTATTTAATTTTAGGTGTACAGGAGTATCGGTGATCCCATAATTAGCTGTATCCTGTTTAGCACAACTATTAAATAAAATAATAGCTAGATACATACTAAGAATCATATAGCCGTTTCGCTTCAATACATTCATCTTCATTTCTATTACTGAGTTACAATAAATTTTATAGCTTAGTCAAAGGCCGTATTATTCCTATCATTATATAATCATTCAATTTTTTCATCACGCAAAACTTCAAATAAATCACACTTTGAAAATCTTATTGAATCAAATTTTTCACAGGTAAATACAATACAGACGCAAAGATAAACTCCTAATACCTGTTATTACCGTCTATACAGTGGACATTAAGTGGACAATTTTGATAGAATATACCAAGAGACACTGATAATCATTGGTATAAGAAAATGAAGGATAAAATAGTTAACAATTACCTCATGAGCTGAATTAGAAGACATCTAAACTTCCATCATAAGATTTATTGACATAATACTAACACTAAATAGTGTATTTTAGTATAAATCATTAGTATCGACAATGGAAGGTATATTAGATAGACAAAAGTCAAAATTAAAAAGAGCCGCGAAACTCATGCAGATTTTGACCAAATATGGTTTCGAAGATTTCAAGTCCAAATTAGACAATTCAAATTCCAACAACAATAATGCTGATGATTCAAAGATAGCTCAGGATACAGCCTTTTACGAGAGAATACGTCGTGCCATTGAGGAACTAGGTCCTACGTATGTTAAGTTTGGGCAAACCCTATCAACACGCGAAGATTTGTTTCCAACAACGTTAATTAAGGAATTCAAAAAATTGCAGGATAATGTTATGCCTGGAGAAATTGATTTGATACCTCATCTTGAAAAAGAGCTAGAGATCGTAGTTGCTGATTATTTTTCCGAAATAGACAATACAGCTATCGCTTCTGCTTCAATCGCACAAACTTATAAAGCAAAATTGCAATCTGGTGAAGATGTTATACTAAAAGTAAAGCGATCTGGAATTAAAGAAATGGTCAGCGCTGACTTGTTGTTGATGAAGGATATTATTGAACTATTAACCAATTATTATTCTGTCGTAAAAGAAATTAATCTGACACATGTGTTTGATGCTTTTGCTAAAAACTTGCAAGAGGAGTTATCATTCAACAATGAGCTAAAAAACATACAACTCTTTGCTCGCAATTTTAGAGATCATAAGGAAATTCAAACCATGCAGGTTTATCCGAAATTGAGCAACGACAATATTTTATGCATTTCATTTATTAATGGAGTCAAGATTAATGACAAAACAGCTATTCAATCTCTAGGCTTAGATCCTGAAAAAATATTAGACAAATGCTTTGAACTATATCTTACACAACTGTTAGAGCATGGATTTTTTCATGCAGATCCTCACCCTGGTAATATATTCGTCACCCCTACCGGAAAAATAGCATTCATAGACCTAGGTGCTGTAGCTAAGATGTCCCCACATGATAAAGAATTACTAGAGGATTTTGTAGTTTACTTTATCTATAAGGATGCTCCCCGATTGGTTAATACTCTAAAAAAGATGGCACTACATGTTGACATCAAAGATGATAAATTACTGGTACGTGCTTTTCAAGAGTTGCTTGATATTATTAATACCCATTCGCTTGAAGAATTAGATATCAAAGCATTATTTAGTAAGTTTTCTCACTTACTAAATGATAACAATATCATTATGCCGGAGCACATTTACCTGCTTGTAAAAGGTATCGTACTAATGGAAGGAATAGGTCGCGAACTCTCTCCCTCTCTCAATATTGTTGACAAAGTAAAACCCTATATTAGTAAAATCGCTACTCAACGTATATCTTTAGATAAAATACTGAAAGAAAACATAGGTACGCTGTGGGAAATGAAAAGACTATTGCATTCTGCCCCACAATCTTTAACATCTATCGTAGACAAATTGAATAATGGGGAATTCAAGGTTTCGGTCAATCACAGAGAATTTGAACGATATAGAGGTCAAGAATTACGTAACAATTCCCTAAACAGAATGTTACTGATTGCCGCTGTACTATTCATCGGAGCCTGCTTATTAGCAAATATAGAACAAACAGCTTACCTCGGAATATCTTTAATCTCATGGATACTATTCCTTATGTCCATTCTAGTATTTATTGTTATGCTAATAAAGAAATACAAGTTGAATGATTAATTCAACTTGTATGCTACTTTTTATTAATCTTATAGGTTTTTAAAATTGAATTGAAGTTCGGATTATTAATATATCGCGTAAAATCATGAGAACGCATCCCTGAAAAATCTGATCGCTTCAAAAACTTATAAGACGACGCCAGCTTATCAAATGAATCACTTTTATAACCCAAATCAGTGGAATTCAATTTATTCGACAACCAACCAACGACCTTTTTTAGCATCAAATCATCTTTGTTGGTCGAAATATGAAAGGCCATCAACTGTGGCGTAAAAGATACATTATAAATTGAATCTTCATGATTGATTTCAAAATCAGATTTTCCAATGGCCGGAGCCAAAGCAATAGCATATATTTTATTGCGTTGATTTCGAATTAAATCATGCTGCAGACTCATCGTATCAATATTATGGTGCTCTACAATATCAGTCATCTTCACACTGTCAATTGGTGCAGAACTCAATGCGGATAATATGACTGATGCACCTCGACTATGTGATATTAAATAAACTTCCTTATTTGAAATATTGTTCAAAATCTTCCGTAAAGCAAACTTTCCTGCGTACTGCGAATAGTCGGATGCTGTAAACCAAGTTTTTAAACTGGATAGTGGATTTTTAGTGTAAAGTCCATCCCAATAAAACTGAATCACTTCATCTGAAGTTGTCAAATTCAACTTACTTTGAATAAGTTCATAGTTCTTCGTCACCTCTTTTGCTTTCGCATTGAAACCATGGATTAATACAAAAACACGCTTCTTATTAGACAAATGCTTTTTCAGTAGACGTAGATACTCTTGTTCAAATTTCACCAAATCATTAGTCAATGATTTCTCCTCGGCCAATTTACTTAGCGAATACGCATTCTTTTTCCCATTGCGGGGTGGAATTCCATACACGGAACGCCAATCGTTCGGATAAAATGCTCCGAATTGATCCACAAAAGCAATTGTAGTCCGTGGAGGGATTTGACGGTTAGGATTTAATACACTTGGTGCATTATGTTGAATCCCACACGATGCAAATAAAGCAACAATTAATAGGTAAAAAATAGAAAATCTCATACAATAAGGTCAAAAACAGTAAAGTGAGTTAACTCATCTACTTAACAGACTATAAGACAAATATGCTTAAAATAAGTTTTAAAAAAAATCTTGCAACATTGATGCATTTAATTTGCAACATTGATGCATTTGTGTTAATTTTGTAGCATTATTGCAACTAAAAGTTTACATGACGCGAATTACACTTATTTTTATCAATTTATTTATTAGCTTTTTATCCTTTGGGCAACAAAAAATAGACATTTCTGGTAAGGTAATAAATAAAGAGACGAAAGAAATTGTTGTTCATGCTTTTCTTAAAGTAGGCAATCAAATTACGGTATTAACCAATCATCAAGGTGAGTTTCATTTACAAGACTTACCACTAGGTAATTTAAATTTAGACATTTCTCATATCGCTTATGCTTCTAAAAAAATAAGCATCGATCTATCTAAGGATACTATTTTTAGTATTGAATTGACACCCAAATCCATCAATTTGGATGAAATATCAATACAAAAAGTTGGTACTACGAATACTGCCAACACCTTAAAAATCGAACAACGTAAAGAGAGTCAAGGTAAAAATCTAGCTGAAGTATTAGCTGACATAGCAGGTGTAAGCACTTTAAAAACAGGGGCAACTATAGCAAAACCAATGATCAACGGCCTATTTGGCAATCGAATTATTTTATTAAATAATGGCACTCGCCACGAAAGCCAACAATGGGGATTAGATCATGCCCCAGAAATTGATCCTTTTGCATATCAAAAAATTTCTATTCTAAAAAATGCGGAAGCGATCCGATACGGTGCTGATGCTCTTGGCGGTTTAGTGAAAATGGAGCCTCAAGACATTGTACAAAATAAGTTAGTAGCAGGTAGTGTCAATATAGGAGCCAACAGCAATGGACGTGGTGGATTCATCAACACACAATTGGAGGGCAATAAAAACAACTTCTCTTACAGAGCTGGGATCACAGGTATCAAAGCTGGCAATCTGAAAACCTCTGATTATTATATCGGAAACACAGGTAAAACAGAATTGAATGGAAACATACTCTTGCAATACAAAAAAAACAATCACAAGATAGACTTATATACAAGTCACTTCGGTACTGAATTGGGTATTTTTCAGGGTGCACACATAGGCACAAAAGAAGATATATTTGCTCGTATCGCGTACGGTCGTCCTTTCGAAAATTACGATTTCTCCTATGCGATCACTGCACCTAAACAAACAGTAAATCATCAGTTAGCGAAATTAGGCTATAGCTATCAAATCGATAATAACCAAAAGTTAGAAACGTATTATAGTATTCAAAAAAATCACCGTCGTGAATATGATTTACGTCGTGTACAATCTGACAATACACCAATGGCAGACATCGTATTGACGACACAACAGCTCGAAGCGGTATATAAAAATCGAAATACGAAAATAGGCGTTTTCGGATCTTTGCAAATCAACAATAATACATCTGGAACAGGCACTACGCCTATAATTCCGAATTTTGACAACCATAACGTAGCCCTATTTGCAAGCCATAAAATCAATTACGGTCGTCATTATGCAGAAATTGGAGCTCGTTACGACTACAAATATTTTGATGCGGCAGGTTACCGTTTTGCACATGATCAACTAAATTCGGATGGTTCTACTCCGCAATACTTATTAAAGGATCGCAGAGATTTTAGTAATTTCTCAGGCGTAATTGGGAATACACTTTCCCTATTTCAGGCACTTACATGGAAAAGCAATCTTGCTTTAGCATGGCGTGCGCCATCAGCTAGCGAATTGTATAGCGACGGCATCCACCATGGCACGGGAACTTACGAGATTGGAAACATTAACTTACAAAGTGAGCAAGGTTTGAAATGGGTAAATACAATCACCTACAAAAACCAATGGTTAAATCTGAATGCTGATCTTTTTGGACAAGTAATAGACAACTACATATACAGCCAACCCAATCCAGACGCTGTAAAACAGACCATACGCGGCACCTTCCCGATCTTTCAATACCAGCAAGATGATGCTGTATTTTATGGTCTAGACCTACAGGCTGAAGTTCAGTTGACTCAAAATTGGGATTATCTACTATCATTTTCATCGGTACGTGCCAAAAACACAACGAAAAACAGCTACCTGCCCTATATACCTGCAGATCGCGTACAACAGGCTATTGCCTACAACTTTTTACTTCGGGACAACAATAGTTCATATATCAAATTAAAACACCAGTACCAAGCTAAGCAATCTCGCTACGAAGCAAATTCAGATTTTGCAGCACCACCAGCAGGTTATCACACCTTTGATATTATCGCGAATACTACATGGAAAACACAACAATCAAGAACGATAAGTTTATTACTGAGTATAGAAAACATGTTTAATACAGCTTACAAGGATTACTTAGATCGTTTTAGATATTACACACACAGTATAGGAAGAAATACAGCAATCAAAATAAATTACACATTTTAGCACAAACAGAAAATTATGAAAAACTACATTTTATTAGCTTTAATTAGCATTTTCACTTTCTCGTCATGTACAAAAGATGATCCAACACAAGAGTTAGATCAAGAACAGTTAAATTCAGCTACATTGATATTTACCCCTGTCGTAAAAGAAACAAAAGATGGGAAAGCAACCTATACGCCTATGCAAGGTGAAGAAGCACATAGTATCAAATTCGAAGCTCCTACTTACTTACCTCCAGTTGGCACGCATCTGCACTTGCATGTAGGACATACATACAAATTGGAATTAAAGACAACAGACTTTGCAGGTAGAGCCTCAGAGCAAACGTTCTTAAACCGTCCAGAAAATCACCAAGCTTTCTTATTGGGAGCGGAAAACACGGAATTAGACTTTGTATACGCCGATGAGACTAATGTAGGCATCACAGCTTATATTACAGTGAAGCAAGAAGCATCTGTAGTATTAAACTATGTAATGCGTCACTTGAGACCAAATGTGAAGAAAAATATCACAGCCGAAGACTGGAATAATACAGAATATACGAAGTTCACAGGCGACAATGATTTAGACTTAAAATTCGAAGTTCACTTCGTGGATGAAGATCATGGTCATTAATCTCAAAAACTAGTTTGACTTTCGCTTAAAAGTTATATTTTTGCGAGACGCTTGCGTAGTTCAATGGATAGAATATCAGATTCCGGTTCTGCCGATGTGGGTTCGACTCCCTCCGCGAGCACGCTATAACATTTTTAAAAGCCCAATTTTACGATTGGGCTTTTTTTCACAGCCTTAACACCTTAGTATAAGACACTTATTTTAATCCTGAAAAGCAGCTTAATTGATATTCCAATTATTACTATCTGAAACATTCATGGACATCAAGTGTAATGCTATCGGAAGTCTCAATTGGTTTATTCAAAACTAAAAAAGCCTAACAAATATTGTAAGGCTTTCAATCTAATCTATTGTAATTATTATGCTTGATTTTTACGAATGATATTCAATGCGCCACCTGCTTTAAACCATTCTATTTGTTGAGCATTATAGGTATGGTTCGCTAGAATTTCTTCTTTTGTACCATTCTCATGATGCAATACAAGCGTCAATGGTGTATTCGGTGCAAATGTTGTTAACCCTACAATATCGATAGAATCATTTTCTTGAATTTTATCGTAATCATCCTTATTCAAAAATGTCAAGCCAAGCATCCCTTGTTTTTTCAAATTTGTCTCGTGGATTCTTGCAAATGATTTCACCAATACAGCACGTACACCTAAATGACGAGGCTCCATAGCAGCATGTTCACGTGAAGAACCTTCACCATAATTCTCATCACCAACAATGATCGAACCTATACCAGCTGCCTTATAAGCTCGCTGCGTAGCAGGAACAGTGCCGTATTCACCTGTCAATTGATTTTTAACGTTATCCGTTTTATCATTGAAGAAGTTGACCGCACCGATTAACAAGTTGTTTGAAATATTATCTAAGTGTCCACGGTATTTCAACCAAGGGCCAGCCATTGATATATGATCTGTAGTTGTTTTACCTTTAGTTTTGATTAATAGCTTTAAGCCTGTCAAGTCCGTTCCTTCCCAGGCTGCAAATGGCTCTAGCAATTGTAATCTATCTGAAGTAGGTGATACATCTACTGAAATAGAAGAACCATCTTCCGCCGGTGCTTGATAACCTGCATCTTCTACATCAAAACCACGAGCAGGTAATTCATCACCTTTAGGTGGATCTAATTTTATTTGTTCACCATTTTTATTGGTCAATGTATCTGTAACAGGATTAAATCCCAAATCACCCGAAATCGCAATCGCTGCTACCATTTCAGGAGAAGTTACGAAAGCATATGTATTTGGGTTTCCATCCGCACGCTTTGCAAAATTACGGTTGAACGAATGTACGATTGTATTTTTCTCTTGTTTGTCCGCTCCTGCACGATCCCACATACCTATACATGGTCCACATGCATTTGTAAAAATTGTCGCATTCAAGTCTTCAAAAGTTTTTAATAAACCGTCACGGTCAGCAGTATAACGCACTTGCTCAGATCCTGGATTTATACCAAACTCCGCTTTAGTTATCAAACCTTTATCGACAGCTTGTTTTGCAATGGAAGCTGCTCTTGCCAAATCTTCATACGATGAATTCGTACAAGAACCGATCAAACCCCACTCTACTTTTGTTGGCCAACCATTTTTTGAAGCTTCTTCACGCATGCGCGAAACTGGAGTATATAAATCTGGTGTAAAAGGACCATTCAACGAAGGCTCCAACTCAGATAAATTAATCTCAATAATTTGATCAAAATAGACTTCTGGATTAGCATAGACTTCTGGGTCAGCAGTCAAATGATGTTTAATAGCATTTGCTCCATCGGCAACCTCTTCACGACCAGTTGCACGCAAGTAGCGCTCCATAGATTCGTCGTAACCGAAAGTTGACGTTGTCGCGCCTATCTCCGCACCCATATTACAGATTGTGCCTTTACCTGTACAAGATAAAGATTCCGCCCCATCACCAAAATATTCTACTATAGCACCAGTACCACCTTTCACCGTCAAGATACCTGCCACTTTTAAAATAACATCTTTGGCAGAAGCCCAACCTGATAATCTACCTGTTAATTTCACACCAATAAGCTTTGGAAATTTAAGTTCCCAAGGTAATCCTGCCATCACATCACAAGCATCAGCACCACCAACACCGATAGCTACCATCCCCAGACCACCAGCATTCACTGTATGTGAATCCGTACCGATCATTAAACCACCCGGGAAAGCATAGTTTTCTAACACGACTTGGTGAATAATACCAGCTCCTGGTTTCCAGAATCCAATACCATATTTATTTGAAACAGAACTTAGAAAATTGAATACTTCAGAACTCTCATTCTTAGCTCTTGTTAAATCTTTCTCCGCGCCCTCCTTGGCTTGAATCAAGTGATCACAATGCACCGTTGAAGGTACTGTAACTTTTGGACGACCTGCTTGCATAAATTGCAATAAAGCCATTTGTGCTGTGGCATCCTGCATCGCTACACGATCCGGTGCAAAATCCACATAAGACTTGCCGCGCTCGTAAGCTTCTGTCGCACGACCATCCCAAAGGTGTGCATACAAAATTTTCTCTGAAAGTGTCAATGGCTTATTTACAACTTGACGAGCCGCAGTTATACGCTCATCATATTGTGAATAAACTTTCTTAATCATTTCAATATCAAAAGCCATATTATAATTGTTTATGTTTCTTATCAAAAGTTATATACAATTTACAAATATTATGCTAAATCATAATCAGACTAATGTAAATTGACTGTAAATAGCTAATTCAGACAGATTCTAAACAACTATCACATCTTATTATCAGCCTCATAACAATAAAACCAGAGTATTACCTCTGGTTTTATTGTTATATGAAATTATTGTTACTTACCTTGTTCATCAGCCGAAGGGCCATATAATCCTGGTACAGGAACATCTAAAAGACGTAAATAGAGTGCTAACTGTCCACGATGATGAATTAAATGATTCGCAACTATAAATCTAAATGCTCCTGCTTTGGGTAAATCGACAATTACATGTTCTCCTGCTTTCAAAGCCCAATTCGTTAAATAAGTTTCATCAGACAACGTATTTAACGAATTTAAATTTTTAAGATGACCTGCTTCTAAAACTTCAATTAATTCTTCAGCCGTTTGTAAAGTAGAAGGTTTATAATCCGTATGAAAATCAAAAACATCAGTTGTAAAGACCATTGAAACCCAATTATGCAATTCAACTACGTGATTTGCCAATTCGCCTAATGTCATAGATTTCGGATGTGGTTTGTAATCAAATTTATCCTTCGGTAATGCATTTAATATGCGTAAGGTATTATTTTTCTCTCTTTCTATTTCAATGGTTAATGCTTTCTGAATACTCATAGTTTGTTATATTTAATTTTATAAATAAAGACTTTGCTAACATCTACATAAACAACTGGAATACTTATTATTATAAATTAATCAATTTATTGCTGTTAATCAATAGTAAATCCACTAAAACAATTCCCCGATTGAACCCCTACTACAAGTTTAGGTTCACTAAAATTATCCTTTATAGTTATTTTCATAGCCTGATCACTAATTCTTTCTAGAATAAATAATTCACTATCATAAACAAAATTATTCGTTGTTATTACGGTCCTATCAAGATCCAGTTCTTTACCATTTACTGTAATAGAGTTAACCCACCAGCTCGAATTTTTATTAATTTCAATCGAATAGACTTCTTTACTATCAATAATTTTCGATTCCTTTACAGTGATTTTAAAAGGGGAACTACATTCACCAACCAACTCTCCTTTGCAAGACCACAAAGAAAAAACAATACAAATTAAAACCAATGCTCTCATAATAACACAGAATATTACATAAATATAATTAAGTAAAACGAAAACGGCTAATCTTTTACAAGATTAGCCGTTTTCTATTTTATCTTCCTAAAAACTATTTCGTAGAAATTGGAGCAAACTTTGTTAAGTTGATTCCTTTTACTGCATTTTTGTATTCTTCGATAGTAGGAATACGACCTAATATAGCTGACAATACTACTACAGGTGTAGATGCTAATAAAGATTCACCTTTTTTACCATCTCTATCTTCTACTACACGACCTTGGAAAAGACGTGTCGAAGTAGCTAATACCGTATCACCTTTTTCTGCTTTCTCTTGGTTACCCATACAAAGGTTACAACCAGGACGCTCTAAGTACATAATATTTTCGTATTCAGTACGAGCCGCTGTTTTAGGCATTGCGTCATTAAATTCGAAACCCGAATATTTCTGTAAGAATTCCCAATCACCTTCAGCTTTCAACTCATCAATGATATTGTAAGTCGGTGCAGCTACTACTAACGGAGCATTAAATGATACATATCCTTTTTCAGCCTCTATATTCTTAAGAATTTGAGAAACGATTTTTAAGTCGTCTTTATGAACCATACAAGAACCAACGAAACCTAAATCTACCTTTTTGTCATTTCCATAGTAAGACAAATCACGGATTACATCGTGCGTATAACGCTTAGAAACATCCGCATTATTTACATCTGGATCGGCAATCATTGGCTCGTCAATGATATCTAAATCGATGACAACTTCCGCGAAATATTTAGCATTAGCATCAGGCTGTAAAGCTGGTTTAGCGCCAGATCTGATTTCTTCAATACGAGCATTAGCTTTGTCGATCAGACCTTGCAATACTTGATTATGGTTGTCCATGCCTTTCTCGATCATGATTTGGATACGAGATTTAGCAATTTCTAACGATTGTATTAATGTTTCATCTTGTGAAATACAGATAGAAGCTTTAGCTTTCATTTCTGCAGTCCAGTCCGTAAATGTAAATGCTTGATCCGCTAATAAAGTACCAATGTGTACTTCGATAATACGACCTTGGAATACGTTCTCACCATCGAACTGTTGCAACATTTGTAATTGTGTAGCGTGTACCACGTCACGGAAGTCCATGTGCTCTTTCATTTGACCTTTGAAAGTAACTTTCACAGACTCAGGAATCGGCATAGAAGCTTCACCAGTCGCTAAAGCTAATGCTACAGTACCAGAGTCAGCACCAAAAGCAACACCTTTAGACATACGTGTATGTGAGTCACCACCGATAATGATAGCCCATTCATCAATAGTGATATCATTCAACACTTTGTGGATAACGTCAGTCATAGAATGATACTCCCCTTTAGGGTCACGTGCAGTGATCACACCAAAGTCATTCATGAATTTCATTAATTTAGGAATGTTAGCTTGCGCTTTTTTATCCCATACAGATGCTGTGTGACAACCAGATTGGTAAGCTCCATCTACAATTGGAGAGATCACAGTAGCCGCCATAGACTCTAACTCTTGCGCTGTCATCAAACCTGTAGTATCTTGCGAACCTACGATGTTTACTTTCACACGTACATCAGAACCAGCATGCAATGTTTTACCTGGAGTAACTCCAACCGCATTTTTGTTGAAGATTTTTTCAACAGCAGTTAAACCAGCACCTTCTTTAGTGATTTCTTTTGCAGGAGCAAATACTGTTGGCGCTTCGATACCTAAAGTTTGTGCAGCAAAAGTTTGGATTTTTTTACCAAATACGATAGCATATGAACCACCAGCTTTGATAAATTCTAATTTTTGTGGTGTGAATGATTTAGAAATATCTTTCAATTCAACATCACCGTTGTATAATTTTTTCGTTTTTGTATTAATTGTCAGAACAGTGCCTGTAGCAACAGAATAAGCTTGCTCTAAAACGATATCGCCAGCTTCGTTACGAACTACATTACCTTCAGCATCCGTTTTCTTTACCCAGTTTTGTAAATCGATACCGATACCACCAGTTACGTCTACTGTAGTTAAGAAAATTGGTGAAATACCGTTAGTACCCGCTACAATTGGAGCGATATTTACAAATGGAATGTATGGAGAAGCTTGACGACCAGTCCAAAGTGCAACATTATTAACACCCGACATACGTGACGATCCCACACCCATTGTACCTTTTTCAGCAATTAGCATCACTGAAGCATCAGGATGAGCAGCTTTTAAAGCAACGATTTCCGCTTGTTGAGCAGGAGACATCATACATTGTCCGTGTAGCTCACGATCCGAACGAGAGTGCGCTTGGTTACCTGGAGATAATAAATCTGTAGAAATATCACCTTCAGCAGCAATATAAGTAACAACCTTAATCTCTTCTTGAACTTCGGGAAGTTTAGTAAAGAATTCCGCTTTCGCGTAACTTTCTAATATGTCTTTAGCAATTGAATTTCCAGCTTCGTAAGCTGCAGCTAAACGTGCAGTATCTGCGTCGTATAAAAACACTTGTGTTTTTAATACTTCAGCAGCTTGTTTTGCGATTGCTTCATCATTACCTAAAGCTAAATCTAATAAAACAGCAATTGAAGGACCACCTTTCATGTGAGACAACAATTCGAAAGCGTATATTGTAGGGATTTCAGCAACTACTGACTCTCCTAAAATAATTTCTTTCAAAAATTGAGCTTTTGCACCTGCCGCTGGAGTAGTACCTGGCAATGTATTATAAATAAACAAACGAAGAGATTCAGCTCTATGTTCGTTGTTTACATCTTTAATTTGAGCGATAACTTCACTTAATAATTCAGCTCCGTCAATAGGTTTAGGATTTAATCCCTGACCTTTTCGTTCTACAACCTCTTGTACGTAATCGTTGTAAATACTCATATATCTGTCTTTCAAAGTTTAAAAGGATAAATAAAAACTGCAAAAAACATTTTTTATTTCCTTGTTGTTATAAAATCATATTGAAACAATATGCTAGAACCTAAAATATTATTTCAAAAATACATTCTCCCTATTTTGACAATCCTTTGTCAACAAAAGACCGTCAAAATTTAGCGCAAAAATACTAAAAATCAATGTTTAAAACTAATCCAAGTAACCATCAAATTAATTTGGAATCAATCTAAACAATAGATTTAAATTGTATTTAAACACGCCAAATACTTAATAAAAAAGCGACAAATTTTAAAATTTGTCGCTTTTTTCTATGCTAATTGACTGTTGATGTCAATATCCTTCAACGCTTTTATAGTATCAATTGGATTGTCTGCTGTAAACACAAATGATCCAGCGACCAACACATCTGCTCCCGACTCTAATAATTGCGTCGCATTAGCTGTAGTCACCCCACCATCGATTTCTATTAGTAAATTATCGTTCACACCCGCAGCCAACGCTCTCAATTCTTTGATCTTCGTATAGGTATGATGAATAAATTTCTGACCACCAAAACCTGGGTTAACAGACATAATACATACCAAATCAATATCCTGAATTACATCTTTCAACAGTTGAACTGACGTATGTGGATTTAAAGCCACGCCTGCTTTACAACCCAACTCTTTTATTGCTGCTAACGTACGGTGTAGATGTGTGCATGCCTCATAATGAACCGTAATAACCTCTGCCCCATTATCTTTACAAGTTTTCAAATAACGATCAGGATCCACGATCATTAAATGCACATCCAATGGTTTTTGTGCATGTTTTGCAATAGCACTCATCACAGGAAAACCAAATGAAATATTAGGCACAAAAACACCGTCCATAATATCAATATGAAACCAATCCGCTTCACTCTGATTAACCATTTGAACATCTCTCGCTAAATTCCCAAAATCAGCCGCTAAAACTGAAGGAGCAATTAAATGTTTATTATTTGACATGAATATCTTTATTAAATTTTTGCACAAAGATAGGCCTAATATTTGCCTATTTCAAAACAAAATCCACTTATTGACATTCCCTTAATAATATATAGACTGTAAGAAACTAAGACTATAATTAGTTACTTTTGTTTGATAACGTTGTAAAATTTTCAATATAATTACCAAGTGGCAAAACTAAAAATCAACTACATAGATAGTAAATTGCAAAGCGACTCTCCTATTCTTAAATATGGAATGCTTGTTTTGACTGTTTTTCTAATATGTTTATTTCTCCCTAAGCAGCCTCGTTTTGAGTACGAGTTCCAAAAAGGTAAAGCCTGGAATCACGACAACCTCATCTCACCCTACAATTTTTCAATCAACAAAACTAAAGAAGAGCTCGATCGAGATAAACAATATATCTTGAAAACGGTTCAGCCTGTATATAACCTCCAACAGACAATCAACAAGGAGCAAATAGACCTCTTCACTACTGACATAGCCGAAAAATGGCAGAGTAGCCAAATGGATACTATTCCTACATTGGATATTCAAAAATACAAACAAAAAGGTGTTGACATTCTTGAGTATGTATACAATCGTGGCATACTGTCCCTCAATAATCGTTACCAAAATAAAGGTGCTGACGCAGAAAAAGTTAGTGAAACAGAAGGAAATTACAATTTCACCTTAATCGACAATAATCTAGCGACACAAAAAAACACCGCCGATTGTTTTACAATCGAGTCAGCGATCAACTATGCACACTACGCGCTAGAGAAAGATGCTTCGGTAACTAAGAAACGTTGGTTAGAAGAGGTATTAAAAAATTACATCACTGTAAATTACATCTTCAACGAATCGTTAACCAATAAAATCGAGCAAACCGCATTAAGCAACATATCCTCCACACGTGGCATGGTGCAAAAAGGTGAACTCATCGCTGAAAAAGACAAAATCATTAATAATGATACATACCAAAAACTAGAATCGCTTCGAAAAGTATTCGAGGATGAAGCCCGCATATCAGGAAATAAAACGTATGTATCTTTAGGACAATTTTTAGTCGTTGGGCTAGCGATGGCCTTATTGATGGTTTTTTTGTATTTCTTCCGCAAAAACATATACAACAACAATAGACTTTTAGCAATTATATACATAGTTATCCTCGGTATGCTGGGCGTATTTTCGTGGGCACTACAATTACGTGTTTCCAGTTTATACTTTATCCCTTATTGTGGTGTACCCATTATTTTCCGCATCCTATTCGACACTCGTGTTGCCCTGAATATCCATCTTTTAATGGTGTTAATTACTGCGCTATTCGTACCGAACAGTTATGATTTTGTGTTTTTACAATTCATGTCTGGACTAGTTGCGATATACAGCATCAAAACGATGGTAAAACGCGAGCAGTTTTTGATATCCAGCTTACTAATACTAGCCACCTATATCATCGGATTTATAGGTCTAGTTTTGACACGTAATGGATCTTTTAGTAGTATTTATTGGATAGATATTTTACCATTTTTTGTGAGCGTTGGTTTAACCTTATTGGCGTATCCACTGATTTATGCTTTCGAAAAGCTGTTTGGAATAGTTTCCGATCTAACATTAATGGAATTAACAAACTCCAACTCAAAATTGCTGCGTGAATTGTCGTTAAAAGCACCCGGGACGTTTCAGCACTCACTACAGGTAGCCAACCTTGCTGAATCGGCAATTTATAAAATTGGAGGAAATTCCTTATTGGTACGTGCCGGCGCATTGTATCATGATATCGGCAAAATTGTAAACCCTCTTTACTTTATTGAAAATCAAAAAACGGGAATTAATCCACATCAAGAGTTAACATCCGAACAAAGTGCTCAGATTATTATTTCACACGTAATTAAAGGAATTGAAATTGCTAAACGTAATCAATTACCAGAGGTAATTATTGATTTCATAAGAACTCACCACGGTACGACGCGTGTAGATTATTTCTACAATGAATTTATTCAAAACAACCCAGATAAACTTGTAGATGAGACACTATTTCACTACCCTGGTCCTAACCCATTTTCTAAAGAGACAGCCGTATTAATGCTAGCTGATTCTGTAGAGGCAGCAGCCAGGTCTCTAAAAGAGCCGACAAAGGACTCTATAAGCATGCTGGTTGATAAAATTGTAGAACATAAATTGGCTCAAAAGCAGTTCAGCAATGCTAATATTACACTCAAAGATATCAGCGATGTAAGTACAATTTTCAAAAATATGTTGATGAGTATTTATCATGTACGTATCGATTATGATTTAAGTAAAAGAAAAGATTAAGCAAGACTAAAAGTATAATTATTGACTTTCAGATTGTTAATAATAAACAACAAAAAAAAATTAAAAAAACTCGCTTTAAAGTTTGTAGAATCGATTTTTTGCTTTATGTTTGCAGTGTCGAAACACGGAGAGGTGCCTGAGTGGCCGAAAGGAACAGTTTGCTAAACTGTCGTACTGGAAACGGTACCGCGGGTTCGAATCCCGCCCTCTCCGCCAAGACTAGTTTTAAAGCTTTTAAAAAAGCATATAAAAACACTAAAAGCCTGCAAAACAATGATTTGCAGGCTTTTTTAATTTTAGACCTATCCCATAATTTTCAAAAACACTCCTAAAAGTTATGGCATAATCGTGGCAATAATTCTCCTCGTCAAAATTGCCACGAAAATCACACTATAATCCTGATTATCAACAAATTCAAAAGATAAACATCTTGATAAAGAAACTGATTTGATCTACATTTATTCACTTAATAAATTATGATATGTTGAACACAAACATCTCTGTCACATTTTTTTTAAAAGCTTCTAAAAATATAGGTGATTTACGCTTTATATATTTTAGAATCCTTGTTAATGGAAGCTATAGAGAATCATCTACTAAAAAAAAGTGGTTAGCATCTAGATGGGATCAAGGAAAAAATAGAGCAATTGGGACAAAAGAAGATGCAAGAATTCTTAATAACCATTTAGATCAACTAAATAGAAAAATTGAAAATTTAGCCGAAATGTTTCAAAGCAAAGAGATTCAGATTACAGCGCAATCTATAATGGACTCATATTATGGTAAAACTTCAAATTCTAACAATGTATTATCCGAATTTCAGAAGCACAATGATGAATTATATGCTCTAATTCCATCTGGAGAAATTGCTGAGGGGACATACGACAGATATGTTACTGCTAGATCTCATGTAAAGGATTATATAAAACAAAAGTACAATGCTGATGATCTTGAATTTCAACAACTGAATTTTGATTTTATTAAAGGTTATGAACTCTATCTGAAAACAGTAAGATGCTGTAATAATAATACAACATTAAAGTATATAGCAAATTTCAAAAAGATTGTCTTAAGAGCAGTTGCAAAAGATTACATCCCTAAAGATCCATTTATGTTGTTTAAAGGGAAGAAAACTAAACCTAACAAAAAGCCTCTTTCACATGAAGAACTATATATTCTAGAGAGCAAAACTTTCACTACTAAAAGACTAGATGTTATCAGAGATATATTTGTTTTTCAATGTTATACAGGCCTTGCTTATAGTGATGTGTATAAGTTACAGAAGTCAAATATTATAAAAGGTTTAGATGGGGACCTATGGATAAGAGATAATCGTAGAAAATCTAAATCTGAATTTAATGTCCCATTACTTCCCAAGGCTTTAGAAATAATGGAAAAATACAAAAATGACCCTGACTGTGTTGCTACAGATAGAGTATTGCCTGTTAAATCAAATCAAAAGATGAATGAATATTTAAAGGAAATAGCAGTGTTATGTGAATTTAATACTGTCTTGAATACGCATAAAGCTAGACGAACATTTGGGAGTACTGTTACGTTAGCGAATGGTGTTCCAATTCACGTAGTAAAAGACATGCTTGGTCACCAATCTGTAAGACAAACTGAAGAATATGCTATTACAGAACAAGAAGCTATAAGTGAAGAAATGAAACAATTAAAAGAAAAACTTATAAAAAAACAACTTAAACAAAACGACTTAATTGTTAATCATGCAGATGTTATTACTATTTCCACTATTGAAAAAAAAATTGGATTAAAACTCACTGAAAAAGAAAGCTTAATGGTAGAGAAGCTCATTAAATCTCTTAGAAATGAAAAATAATTAGTGATATATGTAGATTTCGGATAAAGTAAGATTGTATATAAATAGCAAATTGTCTAACTGAACTTGTGTAAAAGCTATGTTTTGTGATTAGGATTAATGTTATCAATAATTAATACGTATTAATGTATTTTATATTTACAATATTAAAACAGAGCGATTTATTCATTAATTCTTTGCTACACTCATTTCAATTCTCTGTTGAGTATAGCTGATATGATCCACTATCATATCTACGATAGTTTATTTCAAAATCATGTTGTTTAACAGCTGCGCGGTCAATTAAAATTGAAATCTCCCTTATATAATTCCCATCCTCTTTAACCATCATGAATTTGGCAAAGAGGTATGGGTATTAGCTTAAAGATCTAATATACATAGATATGTGCCTAATATTATAGTATCGTAACTATTAAATTCTTAATCTACGCTTGTGCTTGATTTTATTAGGAGGTTTTATTTCAGTTGTTTAAAGGTTCTTTCTGTGAGACCTTACATCAGGTTTTATCAATATTGTGCTAAACTTCATATCCCCCCCTTATTTTAAAGAAACTTTACATAAATGTTTATAACTTGTCATTTTTATTTATAATTCCAAAGTTATTTACTGCCGAATCAGGTTGTAACTTTGTACAATTCACGTAATAATTTTTGTGAAACCGCCTGTCACATACATATTAATTGTAATTAAATATTAATTTTCCAGGTAGACTTCCCTGTTTTTGAATTAAGAAAATTAAAAAAATCTATTGAGTGGAATGATTTAAAGCAGATTTTGATTTACGTAAATTGCAAGCGTATATTTTATTATATTTCCTACAACATTGTTTTGTTTGTAGATATTTAAACAATCTAATAACTATACGTTATCTAGCTAGACTAATTTTTTCAATTAATTCCGAACTAGTATTTAAACTTCATGATTATTTATTAGATTGTTAAACTAGTTTATAAAA
>NZ_JADEYP010000008.1 GCF_020295405.1 Sphingobacterium bovistauri | reverse complement strand
CTTAGGTGACATCTTCAATAAATGTAAGGATAAAAAAGTTGCTTTTACAAAGTTAGGACTGTGGCACAATCAAGTAGAAAATGCGGGAATTGCTTCATTTGAGAGTGTAGCAAAATCAATTGCTGCTAACCATCCTCAAATTCTACATTACTTCGACAATAGAAGTACAAACGCGTCCGCAGAATCCTTCAATGCAAAACTTAAGGCATTCAGGAGTATGTTTCGAGGTGTAAGAGATACTACCTTTTTCCTATACAGAGTGATGAAATTGTATGCTTAAAAATGATTATCCCCCCAAGGATTCAGCTTGATCCGATTTGGCACCAGCATACTAATTTATGTTCAATTTTTTCCTTTGTTTCCAGAAAACAACCTAACTCACTAAAAAAATATTGAGAAATTAAAACGATCCAGTCTTTTAATAGAAAACGATATTTTTGGATTTTGAATTATAGCTGTAAATTCTATTTGGCAATTAGCTTAATATAACCTCTGCTAGGAAATAGAAATTCTTGTTTCCTATATTATGCCCCCCTGTCCTATTTCGACCACATCTTCTACAAAATACCAAGTGCTATTGATATATTTTTAATCCTTATCATGTACTTTAAAGAATACATATTTGATTCTTATTATTGTAGCACATAATACAACATTGGTCAAAATCATTCCTCGAATAATATGATATTATGGAGTCAAATCGCATTGTTATCAAATTGTTACTCATGCATTTTCGTTGGATTAAATAAAATATAGTAAATTAAAACCAATTATATTTAGCAAGCTCCGTATTATAATCTATTCTACTATGAAACCTTTATTTAGGAAAGTTCCATCACAATTCGAAAATTCTTTTGTCGCTCGTCATGATATCATGCCAAATTTTGGCAATGTATGGCACTATCATGAGGAAATTGAATTACATTATACAATTAGAGGTAATGGTATTCGGTTTATTGGTGATAATATAAGTAAGTTCGAGCCAGGCGAAGTAATTTTAGTAGGAAGCATGCTTTCTCATGCATGGAGATGTAATGAGGAATATTATACAAATGATCCTAATTACCAAGTAGAGGCTATTGTCATACAGTTTCATCCAGACTTTTTAGGAAGGCAGTTTCTATCAATGCCCGAGATGTATCTAATCCCACACCTTTATGAGATATCGAAGAAAGGAATGGTCATTAAGGGAGAAAATAAGACTAAGATCACTGAGCTCATGCGTAAGTGTGTAGAAGAAAACGGAATGGATAAGATTGTTACTTTTTTATCCATATTAAAAATACTAGCCGAGAATCAAAACTATGAAACCTTAGTCAATGTACAGAGTACTTATAGCCCCGGTAACGAATCAGACAATAAGCGATTGAACGATGTATTAAACTACACCTATGCAAATTTTCGAAAAGATCTAAGTTTAGAAGATGTTGCCAATATGGCGCACCTAAGCGTGACCTCATTCTGTCGTTATTTTAAATCTATGACCAAGAAGACATACAATGATTTCTTGATAGAGATACGCATAAGTCATGCCTGTCGATTATTGGTAGAAAATATATTACCTACCGAGGTTATCTGTTTTGAATGTGGATTCAATAATGTATCCAATTTCTACAGACATTTTAAAAGAGTTACGAATATTACCCCAATGGAGTATAAGAAAAAATACCTTGTACGCTCTAAGATCAGCGTATAAATCTATATGCTAATTAAAACTCACTCAAGTATTCCGATTGGCATAAGTGAGTGAGTTTTAATTTACTTAACTTCTAAATAATCCAACATAATATCGTCTGCATCTTCAGAATACAAATTCACAATGTATGTTCCTGCATTTATCATAGTAGTTGTATTTTCATTTAAGTAATTCCATTTACCCTCGCGTGTCGGGTCAAATAATACTTTTGTTCTTTCTTTTAGAACAGTACCATCAGGATACAAAACTTCATAATAACCAACTTTTGACTCTTTGAGTGGATTATGATATTTAAATGTTAAGGCATAAATATCTGCTGCCCCGACTGCAATTTCCCAACCTACCATACTACTATTTTTGTCTGTAAATTGAAATCTATCCTGCTCCATAAAGTGAACTTTAATTACATCTTTATATATTTTGGATTGATCGGCTTTATAAACCTTAGCCTTTTTAAGATCATAAGCCGGCTGAATACCACTAATTCTTTGATAGGCAACAAGTTCAATCGCACTTGAATGTGTCAATTCAAATTTCTCTCCGGGATTAATTATTTTGCGAAACACAGCAAACTTTTCACCGTGATTATTACGAATGGAATCACCCGTGATTTCAAAACCTTTTGGTACTGAATTAGTAATTAAATAAAGATTAGTTGCATATTTAAATGCTAAAGAAATCCGCTTAGAATCTTCAATTTCATTTAAAACTAAATAATAACTACCATATAGACTTGGCGCTAAATCGTGTATAGATTTTTGCTTTACTTCATTATACATACTGCCAATATCCAATGCTGAATGAATAGCTTCATGCATCGAAACATCACCAATGATATTATAAGGTACATTGGCTATTAGAGATTTATTCTTATCAACTGAGGCTACAGCTATAGCATTAATAATAACCTGTCCTACTGACACTTTAGGGAAATCAATATTAAGTATTCCATTAACTACCCTAGCACGATAAGTTTTCTTCAATGCTTTATCATGACCTACAGACTTCCATATGTCCAAATCCTTTTCTACGGTTTGATTATTTATACGGATATCAAATAATCTTCTGCCAGAGGCCGTCAGTGCTCCTCCAGTACCTATCCATGGCTCGGCGAAATACAATTCGATTTCATACTCACCATTAGGTAAATGGAAGGTATATCCCATCTTATGCAGCCCATAACGGAACGTCTGAAATAGCGGCCAATCAGCTGTACCTTTAATTGGATCAAAAACTCGACGTTGACTTGCAAATAGTGGATTGATCTCACTGAATTCATCTGTCCAACTATGGGCTCCCCAATCGACACCGTCATATGCCTTATCGGCTAACCATTTCTGTCCAAAAGTATCGGTATAAGAGTCCCCTCCACAATTGACGCGGTATAAGTAATTTAAATTTTGCTTTCCTTTCAATAATGTAGACTTACTGTCTACTAATTGGTAAAAACTCGGACTTTGTGGTAAATTGAACAAAACAATAGTGTCGCGTGCAACAATTCTGTTATCTATACGACCAACAGCATACAACACATTGTATTGAATAGGTACGTTATTAAATTGAAAATGTGTTCCTATTTTACCTTTGGATTGCTTACCTAATGAAATATTATCAATATCGTTGTACAATTCCACTTCATCACAGTTGGAATAAATACGGATATCGTTTTTGATACCTGCTTGAAGCCATCTATTAGGCCAAGTGTGCGAAGCTATGTAAAGCATAGGGTCAGACTGTGGCGCATAGTTAGCACGATACATGAAATAAGCATCAGTGGGTTCTAACCACGGTGTCAATAGTCCTTTATAGTTTACAGGACCAATCTTATCAATATCTCTATAGCCCTCACCACCTTGTACCCTTCCCGGGTTATCATGTGATGTCCATAGCCAATGGTAATGACCTACTATTTCATCTTTTACAGAATCCGCTAGTCTGATTTTTGTTTCCAATATTTCGGTAAACCGTCCTTCAGAATATACATTATCATTAGGTAGATAAGGCTGTTCGACATGAAGTTCTAAAGTGCGCCAAGCGCCAAATTCACCTACTAGCTTTTGTCTTTTCAAATCTTCACCATATGTGTTGTGGTGACCACCATAAGTTCCTGTCCAGTTTTGTGGCACATCCCAGTCTGTTCCTTTTCCCCCATTACATGTGGTCACTAGACGTTGTTTAGAGGCTGTAGGATCCAATTGACGAATGATCTCTGTACATTCCTGTGCAAAATATTCTGGTAGCTTGCTTTCATTCTGAATACCCCACAAGAAAACAGAAGGGCTGTTACGTCGTTCTTTTACCCATTGGGCCAATAAAGTTTTGAAGTTCTCTTTGAAAGCAGTGTTGTCAAACCATATGTGCGCAGACATCTGTGTCCATAATAATACACCCGACCTGTCCCAATATTCCTGATACCTTAGGTTGTGAGGCTGGTGTGCATCCCTAAAGGAATTGAACCCCAAAGATTTCATTTCACTCGCACGAGCATAGACTTCGGCATCAGTGAAGGCATGAGAATTACCAAACTTATGCTCATACTCTGCAATACCATTTATAAACACAGGCTTATCATTCAAATACAATCTGCTGTATCCCTCGCCTTCGGTGTTTTTAGTCCATGAGAATTTTCGGATACCATATTTAGTAATCTGCTGATCTATGATTTTTCCATTCTGTAGAACTGAAGTTTCCATACTATAGAGGTGTGGCTGTTCGATAGACCAAAGTTTTGGATTAAGAACCTGTAAATTTGATAAAGAAAACACTTTAGTTGCCTTTGATTCAATACTTACTCGATCATTGGTACTATAAATTGGTTTATTTTGCGGATCCAGTACCCTGGTTCTTATAATCAATTTACGTGAGCTATTCGAAGTATTTGTTAGTTCAACAGTTTGCTGTATCTCAGCCTGCTTGGCTGATATCGATGTATCATTCCAATAATGTGTTCCGAATGGCACTATATTTACATCATTTTTTATAACTAATGATACTGGTCTAAATATTCCTAAAGGTTGAGAACCTTCAGAGAATCCTCTTTCCGTCGATGATCCCCCATCTACCCATGGTAAATCTCTTATATTTAAAGGATGTTCTGCTTTGACAATTAGTGTATTCTTTTTGTTGTCTTTATGAATTGCTTTGGAAATATCTAGTGTAAAAGTTGTCCTACCCCCAGCATGGCTACCTACTTTAGTACCATTCAGCCATACAGTAGCATAGGAACCTACGCCCTCAAAAAACAGATAAAATCTTTTATTGGAAGATACATTTGGAGTTTCAAAGGTCTTTTTATACCATGCTGTAGTATGTAAGTTACCATGAAATAATCTCCTGTATCCATAATAATCATCCCAATTATGTGGTACAGATACAGATTTCCAATCCTTATCCAAAGAAGGTTTTAATAAAGAAATACTATTAGGGTCAAGGGAATTATTCGTATCCAATCTAGTTATCCAATCATCATTTAACAACGTTGTAATTCGCACTTCTTGTCCAAAAGAGCATAAGTTACTCATCACAAGAAATGCTGTGCTTATCAATATCTTCAAATACATTAAATTCTACTTAATAAGTGTAAGGTTTGCGTCGAATATATATGTTTTTCCTTTTTCTGTAGTATACTTTTTATGAATTGAACCCTGTTTCAACTGGAGTAAACCACCGGATAATGACTTAATTTTCAATTCAGTAACCCTATTATCTTTCCACGACATATCTACGACAAAACCTCCTCGAACTTTAACGCCTTTAATCTCGCCAAATGAAAAGTCTTTGGATAAAGCAGGAAGTAGATGGATATATTGTGTATGACTTTGGATTATCATTTCGATAATCCCTGCTGCACCACCAAAGTTACCATCTATCTGAAATGGTGGGTGTGCATCAAATAAATTAGGATATGATCCTCCATTTTTGTCAGCAGGACGTAGAAGCATTTTTACTAAATCACGGCTTTTGTCTTCATCCAACAGTCTAGCCCAAAAATTTATTTTCCAAGCTAAACTCCAACCTGTACCTTCATCTCCACGATAAATTAAAGATTGTTTTGCCGCATTCCATAAATCTGGAGTCTCTAGCCAATTGATTTCATTACCTGGATGCAATGCCCATAAGTGCGAAATATGACGATGTTTGTTATTGACATTATCCACATCTTCTATCCATTCTTGCAATTGTCCATACTTTCCAATTTTATCTTTAGCAACTTTTGGCAACATCACTTGTATTGAATCTCTTAGCGCGGCATCTACATCCAATAGTTTTGAGGCATCAATATAAGTTCGAAATAAATTTCGCACGAGTTGACTATCCATTGCAGGACCTATTACTAAACCTCCATGTTCGGGTGAGTTTGATGGACTCGTAACCAGTTCACCTGTTTTGTGATGAGGAACCAAGAAGTCTTTAAAAAACAATGTAGCTCCTTTGATGATATCATAATTCTCCTTCAAAAGATTTAAATCTTGATTATACAAATAACTTTCCCAAATATGATGTACCAACCAAGCTCCGCCAGTAGGCCAGATACCATGATTTGAGTTATTTATTGGCGCAGTACCTCTCCATAAATCTGTATTATGATGCAAAACCCATCCTCTAGCATTATAATATGATTTTGCAGTCTCCTTCCCTTTCTCACTTACTTCACGAATAAGTTTAAACAATGGCTGGTGAAGTCTGCTTAAATTAAGAACTTCGGCTGGCCAATAGTTCATTTGCAAATTAATATTGGTGGTATATTTACTATCCCATGATGGCTCCAACAGGTGATTCCAGACTCCTTGTAAATTAGCTGCCTGTGTCCCTTCTCTAGAACTAGCAATTAATAAATATCTACCATATTGCACGTATAATGCCGCAAATGCAGGATCCACTTGTGACGAAAATTCTTTTAATCGTTGATCTGTTTCTTTGGTATTTTGAGGGCCTAATTTAATAGAGAAGCTATCGAAAAGTGATTTGTAATCCTTTTGATGGATTTTTCTTAATTCTTCAAATGTAGTCCCTTTTATATTATGCATTGTACTTTCAGCCCTTTCAATCGAATTGGCTGAAACGGTATTGTAATTTACAAAGTTAGTCGCTGCAGTAAGATATAAGGTTGCTGCATTAGCTCCTCTGATAAGTAGCTTATTTCCTTTGGAAGATATATTCCCCCCCACTAATTTTACATGTAGTAGTGCATCACCTTTTAACACACCATTTTTTACTTGTACTTTCAAATTTATGGTTTGTTTATCCAACAATTTGATTTCATGTTGAAGGTGTTTACTTGCTAATTCGACTTCAAAAGATAGCTGTTGTGGCTTGCTTGATTCATACTTAATAACTAAAGCATTGTCCGGAAAACTTGCGAAATAAGTCCTATTATATGTTGTTCCATTACTTGTATAAATAACTTGTGCTTCTGCATTTGCAATATCCAAAGTACGCCTATATTGGGATACATCTTTGTGAGGGAAATGTACTTTAATATCACCAAAAGGCTGGTAAGTTGCTTGGAATCTCCCTGCCAAAGGCGCGTTGGTATCTTGAATAAAATATTTCCAATCTCCGTCAAGGACGACGGTGTCTTTTTTGTTTTTTAGTCCTATTTTGATCGAAGTATCTTTGTACCCCGCTATTCCACCTTTGCCTATAAAATTTAGTACTTGAACAGCAATTATGTTTTTACCCTCACGTAGTAATCCTTTAGGGATTTTATAATTTCTTACTTTGTCAAAATGATCTTCTGCCCCCACTAATTGCCCATTTATATAGGTAAAATCCATATCACGGACCTTGTTCAGATCTAAAGTCCAATCATTTTGTATTTGTTGTTTGGTAAGAAAAATCTCTTTACGAAACCAGACAGCACCATCAACACCTTCTAAACCTACTGTCTCCCATCCTTCGTAGCTTGGAACTTGCAACGTTTTCCATCCCTTGTCATCGTACTTATAAGTAGAAGGATTATTACCCTGTTCTCTTGTTTTTTTGATCCTATCTAACCACTCCTTACTATCTTCTTGTGCGCTTTTCTCTCCCATGAACTTTTCCATAGCTAGCTTCTCTGCCTTAGACTGTTCATCGTTAATAAGCATGGATCGAATACTATCCAAATATGCATAAGCACCTCGTTTATTGTAATTTCTAGGCCCATGCGTCCAAAGCGTTTCTTCGTTGAACTGTATGTGTTCTTGTTCAACACCTCCAAACACCATTGCGCCAATTCTACCGTTACCAATTGGTAAAGCTTCTTCCCAAATACGAGCTGGCTTATCATAACGTAATATCAGGTCATCCTGTGCCTGCAACGCCAAAGCATGCAAACACAGAATTCCTAAAAGAGACATAAACTTAAATCGTAGTGCCATTTATTGAATGTTGTTGCTCAGTGTAACTTGTTGTGTATTTCCTTGAGTAACTTTAGTTGTATTTTTTAAATTGTTGTTGTGAACAGTTATTTGTTTATTCTCACTACCAAGCAATTCTAAGAACGTAGATGATTTGAAAGGGAAATTGTTTGAAATATTAACTTGACTTACGTTTTCTAACTGTATATGAGATTTTTGGTTGTTCACATTATAGTTTTGAATCTTTTGAATATCTAAAAATTCAGCATTAGAAGCTTGAATGGTTGGCGTATTGTGCACGTCAATTTGTATATCGTAAAGTGAAATTTTGCGAGCATACTCTACTAATATACCAGATGTTGCTTGCATATTAATATTACTCAAGCTTATATTTTCAATTGGCATCTCTTCTAACCCTGAAATACGTGCTACACGATTGGTACTCCCCGCAACATTACTGATAAATATATCTTTGAACTTAGGTGTACGTTCGGAAACTGGCTCTTGATCACCTTTAGCATATCGCATATCTAATACGATGGCTTGATCACGAATATTACGCATTACTATATTACTTACACGTACATTTTCTACTACACCACCACGACCACGCGCAGTCTTCATACGGATACCTCTATCTGTACCATCAAATATACAATTTGAAATAACTATATTTTTAACACCACCAGACATCTCGCTACCAATTACAACACCACCATGACCTCTCATCATCGTACAATTGGTAATCGTGTAATTTTCCGCTGGGATATTAACTTTTCTTCCTGAGCGGTCTTTACCAGATTTGATCGTGATACAATCATCACCTACTGAAATAAATGAGTTGGCAATACGAACATTACGACAAGATTCAGGATTTATTCCATCCGAATTAGGCGACGGTGGATTATTAATAGTGATACCGTCAATCAATACATTTTCACAATATTGAGGATTGATGGTCCAAAAAGGTGAATTAACAATTGTTATATCTTTAATTTGAAGATTATTACATCTTAAAAATTGAATAAATGGTGGACGTAAAAATCCTCGTTCAACCCAGCCTGGCAAATCTGGTGCTAAAACATCTTTATTTAGGCGTTTGAACTCTAATTGCCACTTGCTATTCTGCAGTCCATTTCTAACATCTACTTCAGAAAACTTCCACCAATTCTTGCCATGTCCATCGATTTTGCCCCTACCTACAATAGCAATATTCTCAAGATCTGTACCATAGATAAATGGAGAAAAGTTAGTTACTTCTGTACCTTCCCAACGCGACTCTACCATGGGTAGATAATGATCGAAATTATCACTAAAGTGCAATTCGGCCCCCGCATCAATGAATAATGTTATATTACTCTTCATGTGAATAGGTCCTGTAATATATTTACCAGCAGGGAAATATACAGTACCACCACCTTTGGATGAAGCCTGCAAAATCGCTTTACGAATCACGTCTGTATTCAGGCCTGTGCTATCGTTCTTAGCACCCAAATCAAGAACATTTATTGTATGTTGAGCTAATGTGATATTACTGAATAGCAAACTAAGCAGTAACAAATTTAAATAGTAAAATTTCATTCTTATTTAAGTTTAATTTTAATGTCTTTTAGTGATGATGAAGAAGATATTAATTCGCCATCCACGAATATTTTAAGCCCCTTTCCTTTTTGGTAACGTAGGCCTGCTTTGTCCCAATAAATATTGATGTCCCTTCCTTTGTATCTTAGGTTTTCTAAAGCGAAGTAGTCCCAAGTACCTTCAGGTATTAATGGATTTAACGAAAACGAATTGTCTAATGAAGGTTTAAACCCTAATAAATCATTTATTATCACATCAGCATAGGTCGAGTGATTATAAAATTTACTTCTAGGATCATCACCTTTTAGCCAATAGCCCGATTTGTCGTCTTGATATTCGCCTACATAGGATTTACCATTCATCACATGGGATTTCGCATATTTAGCAACTTGATTGTAGAAATCAGCTTTCGTAATACCGGCGTTATTTTTATAATTGACTAAGAAGTTTGACATTCCTTTCAAGGTTTGTGAACTAGCAAAAGGCCAAATCGGTCCATCCCATTCACAACTTCTCCCGGTCCCTCTTGTTTGGAAAGTAGGCTCTCTACGTTCTGCAGTTGTTAGCCCCCATTGTCCATTGAAACCATCTGGATCATTTACTTGCTTCCAAGCTTGCGCATATTCTGGGGCATCAGGTACGATGTTAAAATACCATGGAATAAAGCCGATAGCTTCTCTTGCATGATGCAATTGACCCTTCTCTAGTTTTGTCTTAAAGAACTTATCGGAATTATCCCACAAAGAATCTATTACATTACTTTTGAAAGTTTTAGATTTAGCTTCATATTTTTGAATGAGGTCAGTTCTCCCTGCCAGCTTAGCTAATTCTATCATAGCTGCAGCGTTAGCATACATATAACTGTTTATAGTAGGTCTCATATTTTTGACATTTCGCCCTCCAGAAACAGACTCTTCCATACCATCTTTCACATCATGTTGCCAGAAAAGTCCATTATCTAATAGCCTTTCCTTCTCCCAAGTATCCAAGTCACGGTCTAAATCATCAAGACGACTCAATACATAATGCTTATCGTTGTCAACTTTATAATATTGCAACATAGCATCAGCTATCCATGAACTAAACTGATGAAATCGTGGTCTGGATTGGCCTTGGTCAGCATGGTAAAACCAAAAATCAATATACTCTTTCAAAAAATCATTGTTACGCAGCCATCTCCCCTCGTATACATGGTGCCCCAGGGCACAGCTAATAGAATTGAATTTACCAGCGTGTTTTACTGGCTCAATAAATTCAGTGACGATGATTCCTTCAGGAGTCTGCTTGAGGTGTTTTCTATAGGACCACCATCTAAAATAATAAGTCTGTTCGATAGCTGAATCAGGTATATCTACTAGTGGAATATTGAGCTTAAGCCATTCAGCACTCCTAGAATTAGGCACCATATTTACAACAGCTTCATTATCTTGACTATTAAATTTGCTGACGTAATTATCGATTTTTTCAGTAAGATTTGTCTGTGAAAAGGCATAACATGGTGCCAAATAACAAATTGACAATATAAAAAGTTTCTTTATCATAGTTTAGTGTCGTTAAAATAACCAAATAAATCATCAAGTTCATCACCTTGATTATCTATATCAGCATTGTAGGAGTTTTTTAGGTAGTTATCATCAATAATTCCTACAATAATACATTCTCCTTTTGGAATTTTCAATTCATTCTTTCCAACGGAAAAACTATAGGTGTGAATATCTACCATTGGCATATATTGAACTCTGAGTGCATTTCTAATTTTTGTTTCTGCTTGCCCATAGTTATTTGCTGAAGCATCTATCTCCAATACAGGTTTTGGAGCAAAAACTTTATCCTCACTCTTAAAAAATCCTACCAAAATCTTTATAGGCTTAGTATTATTAAAGGTAAAGTGAGTACCTTCTGTTTTTTGTAATTCAGAATTTGTTCTAATAGCTTTTATACCTACAAGTTCTTCAGGTAAATGTGTAATTACAAGCTCTTGATTACTGAAAATTTTAGCTCCTTTTTTTAATTCAACATACTCAACGTTAGTATCAAAATCAATATCTACTGAATTGTATTTTTCCTTACTAACGACACTTATAGTACTTAGTTTTGCTAATGAATCTATACTTGTTTTGAAATTAAAATATTCCTTTTCAAAAACTGGTAATAAATCCTTCCAATGTTTAAATTCCCCATCGATACCGCGCATGGGAATCTTACGTTGCTTTGTTTGCATACTATTAGCATATAAATAGTTATCACTAGTTAGATTAACTAATTCCTTATATGCATCCACACTCTTCTTAAGATCAGGTAGTGAACTTCTAAGTATGTTAATGTCCTTATCATACTTGTATTTTAATATTGTCAAAGCTGCATTCACTTTATAACTATAATGTTTTGCGAGTGTATGATGAATATGTATGTCATTAATCCATCTTTTAAAATCTTCCTGATTCCTATTCGCTTTTTTAAGTATAGAAATGTACTCTACAGCCTTCTCAGCGTGGGTAACTATCTCTTTAGCGACCTGAAGTGGAGTTTCTCCTATATGAGGAGATCCTTTGGCCTGCTTTTCGGCATATTCAATTACCATTTCTCCTTCAGGAGCTTCTGATTCGTACAATAAAGTGAATAGACCATATCGATAAGGATTAATCAATTGAGTCATTAACATTCCTAATGAAGAAGTTTGCCTATTGCCATCGGTAATACCGAAACGTCTTAATATCTTGGGAGAAATTTCACCAATTTCCTCAATAGCCTTTAATAAAGCCTTACCTTCATCTATAGAAATATCATAATGCTCTGCTATGGCTTTGCTCCAAAAGACTTCTTCTTGTGATTTAGTATAGGTACGGTTCCAGCTATATCTCGCCCAAGCTTTATACCACATCCAATCTCTATCAACTTGCAGCATTCTTTCATCAATTTTGTCTGCCGTATATGGCCAGTCCCAGTACGAAGCTTGTGGATAAATATGTATAGCTTTTGATTTATAAATATCGTGCATTGCATATACAGATTTTTGAATAAAATCAGGCGATCCATATCTAAAAGGTTCTAGATTAGCCAGAATATGAACATTTTGAACGTGAGTGGTACCAATATTACTAAGATTTTGATGTAATTCTGCCCATTTACCTCTTGGTGTATACGTCGTCAGAGCTTCCCCATTATATTTTGCCATTGTATACAAATTACTATAAATGGGTTTAGACGCATTCATTACCGCTACAGCATCGGTATCGTGTGCTCGTAGTATTATTGGTGGTTCTATAGATATATTGTTAGCTTTGAGACCATCCTTTACTCCCGGTATTATTGTTTTTGTAAACCATAATATATCATCATTACCAACACCTTCCATAGCTTCACCTAATGTTACCAATAAACCAACATTAGGGTATTTTTCTACAAAAGCAGCAATAGATTTACGTGTATAATCTTCAATTAAAGGTGTTATTACTCGATTACGGTCTTGTGTTTTTAAGTTATGTTTTTCTGCAAAAGGCTTTGGTAATAATATATTATAAAACATTTGAATTAGCCATATACCTCTTTTATTTGCCTCTTCTGCGATAAAATTATACATCTGCTCATTTTTAACAAATGTAGCTTCATCTACTTCCAGTGCATAGGGGTAATCTTTTAGCTTGACGAGAGAAGAAAATGGATGACCATTCCATAAATACAATGAATTGTATTTATTAGCTTCCATCATGTCAAGATATTTTTTCCAATGATTTTCATCATAGAACCACGGAAAAGATTCTTCGGTAAAAGGATATTCATATACATCACGCCCAGGCAGATATTCCGTCTTTTGTAAACCAATACTTGTACCGCGAAGCACCATCTCCGGTGACTCAAATACATCAATAGTTTGTTCTAAATAAAGTTTTTCGGTGATTAATTTATTGATAGCATATAATACACCAGATTCATCTTTAGCAAGAATGAATAATGGCTCTTTTACACTAGATCTAAACAACACAAATGACTCTGGTTTATCTAACAAGGCTAGTTTTGAAGATATAGCAGGAAATTTTGAGGATTGTATAGATGATGCTAATCCTATATAAATATTATTTTTAGATAACTTAATATTGGATGTATATTCTTTTGCACTTCTAAATCCTGTTGCATTATTAAACTTACTAATTGCATAATCAAAACGATCCGAATTCCTTATTCCTATTTTGGAATAATATATATCATAATTAGCAGACAATAAACTTATTGGCATTAAGTTTAAGAACGCTAATATCACAAATAAGCCTTTCATAAAATATCTTTTAAAAAATAATGTTTGTTACTATTTTTTATTGGTTATCACTTTTTCAAATAAAGTGAAAATCATGCTTCATACAGTATTGGTAATTAGCGGATCTTTATACAATATTATCCTTAATCATGCTTTGGTCTTTTAGCGATCAATAATCAACTTAAAACACATTCAGATGGAGTATAGAAATGAGACTTTGACTATAATATTTTGGCAACGATTTCGTGTTTTAAGTTTAATAATTGCATTTTTTTTAAGGAGATTTGGGTTTGCAATTAATGTATACTTATTATGGATAAAATTTTTAGAATAGTATGATGAAAGTCCTAGTGTGTGAAACGCCAAATAAACTAAACTTTACCGAACAAGTAATTCCTACACCTAAAAAAGGAGAATCATTACTCAAAATCAAAAGAATAGGTGTATGTGGAACGGATATCCATGCCATTGCGGGCAAACAACCATATTTTACATATCCAAGGGTCTTGGGACACGAAATCGCTGCTGAATACGTCGAGGGGGATGCTGCAAATTTATCACCAGGTGATAAGGTAACAGTAATTCCTTATTTGACACAAGGCATTGATATCGCATCAAAAATGGGAAAACCAAATTGTGCTACAGATATGAAAGTATTGGGTGTACATATAGATGGCGCGATGTGTGAGTATATTGTTGTGCCGACTGCAGCTTTAATTACCACAAAAGGCATGTCGTATGATCAGTTGGTTTTGGTAGAGCCTTTGGCTATTGGTGCACATGCTATTAGGAGAGCTCAAATCATACCTGGAGAGTTTGTTTTTGTAATAGGCGCTGGGACTATTGGATTAGGTATTATTAAGTTAGCAAAATTAAGTGGTGCAAAAATAATCGCAATGGATGTTGATTCCTCTCGATTAGCACATGCCAAACGATTAGGTGCAGATTATACGCTTAATCCATTGGGTGATGATATAGATGCTAATTTGACAAATATTACCAAAGGCGATATGCCTACATTAATTTTTGATGCTAGTGGGAATGTACAGATAATTAATAAGGCTTTTAATTATATGGCTCACGGAGGCAGATACGTGTTAGTAGGTATTCAAAATCAAGATATCGTCTTTAGTCATCCCGAATTCCACAAGCGTGAAGGTACATTAATGAGTAGCAGGAATGCTGTTAAAGACGACTTCAACGATATTATATTCAAATTTCAAAATAAGTTGTTAAAGCCTGATGATTTTATTACCAAAAGAGTGAAATTTAAAGATGCTCGTGAATATCTAAGCGAAAGTCCTGAAGTACTAAAATCTGGAATAAAGACTGTTATTGAGTTTTAATAATTATCAATTACCCCATTAAGTAGTTTATCAATTAAAACTATTCTAATGGGGTATTTTTTTGTGCTATGCAAAATAAATTGCAAAACTTATTTCCAATCAAATTTTAATTGTCTTCGTAGTAAATCTACTTTAGTTAAGACAAATTTGAACGTCTTTTAATCTTTCTTTAGGTAATACGACTAAATCTTTTACAACACCATCTATAAGTCTACCAGAGACAGTTGCATTTTGTGATGCATGAAGTTTGAAGTCAACATCCCAATCCTTTGGCCAAGCTGGAAATAATAATATCTTATCATCATTAGTTTGTAATAACATCTCCTGCAGACCAATCATTCCTGATCCCCCCCAATTATGATCTGGAACCCAGTCAAAACCTGGCCCCCAAAACGTAGGAAATCTTCTTTCTGAATCCTTTAATTTTAGTGTAGTATATTTCTTTGCTTCATCCGTAAGACCAAGTCGCGCCGCGAAAATATTATCTTGTTTCCAACCAACATGACTGCGAAATTTCAATAGATCTGTATCATATTTATAGGTATTGATAGCTATATCAATATCTGGCTTACCGACACCATAAAATCCCCAAGGATATACCCCATATAGCTGCGGCGCTTCGGTATTATTTACTCTAGCCCAAATTTCTGCTGGAGCTAGCATTTCTTTCCCATCTAATATGCGCTTTGGTAAAGGAGGTATTTTTTTCAAGAAGTTTTGTAAATACGCACGATCGCTATTTTTAAGTACTGAAGTATCTAATGAAACTAACTTTTGAGTGACCCCTTGCAATGCAGCTATAGTTGTTGAAGCATTATATGCCATTTTGTATGTCTCGGCTGAAGATCCAGGATAAAAAATTAAATGCCCCTTCTCATTCAAAGCCTTATTTCCCAATTGTCTAGCTCTAAACTGATAATGTTCATCAAAAAATTGAATACTACTCATTACAAAAGGAATATACGCTGAAACGTCTTCATTATTATATGATTCTAATTCGAGCATCATCATACAAAATTCTAAAACAGTATCCCATTGATGTTCTAACCATGCATTATATTCTATACCAGGATCGAAGCTTTCGGGTCTTTTCCAATTATATTCAGCTGGATTTGGTAAGCCAAAATTTTCAATTTGTTCTGTAAAACTAGCTCCCAAGTGTCCCCAATATACCTTTGAACGTAATTCAGCATTTTTTTGAATTCGTTGATAAAACTTAAATTGTGAGGGCATCATATCAAAATCACCACTCTTTAACATAGGCCAATACACTAATCGTTGGTTTTGTGCTGTATGCGTACCTCCTCCCCAATTCCTAAAATCAGGGGTGAATTTAAAGTCATTATTGATAGATGAAGGATCATAAGTGAATAAACCGCCATTAAACTTTGTCGGGTAATCTCCATATGCATTACATGCCAGCATGTACCTAAACAATTGATAATTTCTACCGACCTGCCAAGCTTCAGAATACGCTGATTTTTCCTTAGGTCGTATTATAATGTGGCTACGCTGCCAGAAATTGTGCCACCACTGTTCGTTCTGCTTTTTTACTTCAACAATCGATGTTTTATAGGCTGCTCTTTCAGCTAGTTTTGAAAACCAAGAAGAAATATCTTTTGATTTATCTACAAACAGAACAACTAGTAAATTATGTCTCTTTGCTTCCTTCTTACTAGATAAAACCCAAGACTTATAATCTGTATCCATATATTTACCATTTGTGGTAGATACAAATTCTAAATTACTACCTTTTAAAATACCTCCCGAAATAAGATTTTGTAATGGATTATATAATGAGTCTTTTACACTATCCATTTTCTGCTGTTTTACCACAATGTCAAACACTGTGTGACTTTTATTTTGATGGTAAAAGTGAATCTCGTTGTTAACGACTCTGATGCTGTCCTTATGTGTGATGACCTTGTGTGGAGGTGCCCATTTCCAAGAATTCATGTTATTCTCTCTTTTTTCAGGGAAAAGATCTTTATATCTCCATGATTCGTAGGCTGCTTTTAAATGGATATTTTTTAGTGATTTAACTTCAATATGGATATTCGGACGAAACACATCTACAAAAACCAATATATCCACTTTATTGCCATTGTGTTCCGCTGATATTGTAGCATGCCCTTTATGCAATACAAGCTCTTGAGAAAAGGACTTTCCAGCAAATGGATTTGGTAACAAATCCAATTTAATACGTCCCAACTTAAGTAAGGTATTATTCTCATCGAAAGCTCCTGTTTTACCAAGATAAAGATAAACTTGACCCTTTTCTACCCAAAGGTTAACACCGATATCTCCTCCCCCAACAGGCATTGATTCAGAAGAATTATTGCTTTGAGAAGTCCATTTCACATTATAATCTTGGATTGACTGCGCTATTGACGTGTCGTAAACAGCAAAAATTAACAAGGAAAAGAAAATATAGAATTTTAGAATCATACTTTTTAAATCTGTTTTATATTACCAATCATCTGTTCTGAATGATGAAACTGGTAATCCATTTACACCAAATAGATCCCCGATTACAAAATCTTTGAATCCATAACGAACCGCAGCAGGCTTACTAACCTTTGGAGAACTCACTACAATAGCTTTTCCTTTAATAATTGCATTGGCTGGATAAAACAATTTATCCTCACCTGCAATTTCAAAATTCTTTAATTCTTTTCCGTGACTTGTTAATCCTAATGGACATTCTCTAAAATGAACTATAGCTTGGGCTTCATGTATTTCGTATTTATCATAAATAGGGCTTTGTCCATTAATCCCCTTAAGAAAATATGAATTTTGTAAGGCTAACATTGCAAATCGGTCTCCAACTTCACTTTTTTTTGAAGGATGTATACATTCTTCTTCACCAATGTCTAATGTGACAACCATACCTGAATGCATCAACGTGTCCAAAGATTTGCGCTGCGCATCGCGAATAAATGCAGAATTAAATTTATCTTCTTTATGATATGGAGGTAGAGATGCATAATCAAAAGGAGCAATCTGTGCGTAATAGAAAGGAAGTTGATCATCATTCCACAGTTTTCTATAGGATTGGACCATACCTGTAAAGAGCCTTTCATACGATTCTGCAATTTCATAGTTAGATTCACCTTGATACCACAATATCCCCTTTAATCCAAAACCGACAATTGGATTTACCATACCATTAAATAGCATAGTTGGAATTCTATTTTTGTTCTTTAATCCATTCTCTTCAGATGGTATTTCAAGATTAGAAACTTCCTTTAGCCATTCTTGATGCATCCATGTCTCTATATTTGATCCTCCGTAAGCACATAAAATTACACCTACTGGCACCTCTAATATTTGATGTAATCGTTTTGCAAAAAAATAAGCTGTAGCACTAAAATTTGCTGAATTTTCAGGATTTGAAATTTTCCAATCCGATGGCTTGGAGTTTTCTTGCAGCTTCAAAGATGGATTTCTCGGAACTGTATAAAAACGAATATTTTTATTTTTTGACTCTATAATAGCATCTGTACTTTCTTCAATAGGTTGGCCAGGATAACCTTTCAATGGCATTTCCATATTTGACTGCCCACTACATAACCAAACCTCTCCTATTAATACATTTTGTAGAACTATTTTGTCACCAGCTAATATTTCTATGGCATAAGGTCCTCCTGCTTTGGGTGTAATGAGTTCTATCTTCCAATTTCCAGAAGTACTAGCATTGGTCCGATATGTTTTTTTATCCCACGAAGTTTTAATTGTCACCTTTTCTCCTTTATTTGCCCAGCCCCAGATTGGAACTTGTTTTTGCTGTTGCAAAACCATATTATCCGTAAATAGAGATGATAATGACAGTTTTGCAAATAGCATTTGAGTTGTTAGTAGAAAAATGAAAGTGAATACTATTCTTACCATATCAATCTAATTTAAAAAGATGGTAACCAAACCGACATATCTCCAAATTCGCGGTTGCCCCAAGCAAAATAAGGAACTAAACGAACATTGACCTCTTCTTTATCCGTATTGGATATTTTTCTGTATAAAGAAGTCCATTTAGACAATGAGGGTTCTACATAAGCTTTACCTTTTAAGAAGGTAATTTCCTGTCCCATAATTTCTCCTTTTTCAGGTGAAAATGTGTCCAAAATCTTAAATTTAAGATCAAATAAATTCACATCCTTATCAATATCTTGATTTTCTAGACAATAAATAACAGGACCACGTTTCAATGCGATTTGATTGCGTGTTTCCTCAACTAGAGGATTAGATTCCATGTAAGCCACTTCCATAGGAATTTCCATTTCGATTAAGTCATTCCTTTTCAAATCTTCAGTTAATGTCACATATCCTCTGTCTACCTTGTACGCGATATTTTTACCGTTCTTTTTTAACGTTATATTTTCGGCCCAACCTGGAATTCGTAATTTCAATTTGTATGATGAAGGAATCTCTTGAACTTTAAATGCAATATTACCATTCCAAGGGTATTGTGTAGTTTGTTTAATTATGATTGCCTCATTATTTACTTTGGTATTCAATTCATTCCCTCCATATAAATTCACCCAAATATGATTGTCAGAAATGCTGTATGAATAATTACTTATTTCGGCAACTGTACGTACTGTATTCGGTGGACAACAGTTGGATAAAGAGATATACGGGACACGTTTTTTTGACCATCTTTGTTGAAAAGGCAAATCTGTAGAATAACTTAATGGATTAGTATATAAATACTTATCCCCATCAAGGCTCACACCAGACAATACACTATTATATAGGGCCAATTCTAATACATCAATATACTTACCGTCACCAGTTAGATTTGCCATTCGCCAATTCCACAGTACATTACCTATATTCGCACAAGTTTCATTATGAGCTGTCAAGTTTGGTAATTGATAATCTCTTCCGAAGGCTTGATGTATTTTTTGGACATCCTTAGGATCATAAGATGTTCCATCAGGAGATGTCCCATCATACAATGATCCGACTCCCCCCGTAATGTACATCTTTGTTTCCGTCATATCGTCCCAGATATTGTACAATCTATTCGTTAAAGTAGTATCCTGTATTTCAGCACTTAAGTCCGCGACCCCAGCATATAGATACGTAGCTCTAACAGCATGACCGATAGCTTTATTTTGTTGACGGAATGGTACTCGATCTTGGTTATCATCTGTTCCATCTTCAATTTCACCCTTTATATCAATTAGATGTTTTGCTAACTCTAGGTATTTCTTATCCTCTACAGTTCGATACAGCTCAATGACACCCATATAGTGAGATGGACAAATTGCATTTCTTGCAAGTGTAGGATTAGATTTTTTATAGAATCCGTGTAGGTAATCAGCAGCTTTTATAGCAATATCTAAAAGATTTCGCTTACCAGTAATCCTGTAATGAATACAAGCTGCTGTCATTAAATGACCTATATTGTAAGCTTCAAAACTTAATCTATCTTGAAATTCTATATTATGACCTGCATTCTTTTGATCAATCGTTGCTTTTGTATAAATATAACCATCTGCGCGTTGTGATTTAGCAATTACAGCAATGACCTCATCAAGCATTTTGGACAATTTAGGATCTTTTGTTTGTGCATAAATAGAAACTACAGCTTCTATTGTTTTATAAAAATCTCCATCATGAAATGATGGACCTTTATGTTCACCTTCAAAATGTCCGGCTGCGATTTCAAAATTGCGATAAGCATGACTTATTTCTGCATTTGTATACACTTCCCAAAGACTTGGAACCATACGATCAACACAAACTTTAGTACGATCTGCCCAAAAACCTTTAGTCCATTTCACATCTCCTATATTAATAGCTCTTTTTACTGCGTATGGACTGTTAGAAGTATTTGTGATTGCCTTTTCTTGCGCATTAACCGTTGCTATACAGTTTACGAAAAGTCCAATACATATATATTTTAAAGATTTCATCTAATTAATTATTAGTTTGCCATATTAATTTTACCTCTCCATTTAGACCCGAAGGGAGTAATCCTTTTAAAAATTTATTCGGAGCTGTAGTCTTGATTTTTTTATTTTCTACATTGGGGTTCTCCGATTCATACAAAAATCTATTTCCCCATGTATTCACGACCTTGATCTCCAGCTTATTTTTTCCAGAGTTAAGTAGTTTACTAATATCCAATTGAAATGGATTGGCCCATATTACACCCGCATAATTACCATTTACTGAAACTTCTGCCATACTTTCTACTTCACTCAACTGCAACAGTACACGTTCATCATGCTTAGGTTTATTTATCTGAAAGTCTGCCGTATATATACCTTCTCCCGAATGGTATTTTATTTCTGTATTACTGCTATTGGTCCAAAAAGTAGGCGTTTTCATTTTGACAGCAGCATGTGATATCCCAAGAATCTGCATTTCCCAATTAGATTTTATTTTTTCTACCTTAAGAGTCTTCCATTTTGGCACATTAATATCTTCATCACTAAAGATGATATAAAATGACCCGTGAACATCAAATTCTACATCAAGAACAAATCGGCCGTTTAAGATCTCTCCTTTAGCTCTTGATAAATCGTCGGAAAGCGGATCGTATATATATGCATTACTCCTGTACTCACGAAATGATACCGTTGTATTATGCTTCACACTATCTTGACTAGCTAGGAAATATATTTCACCTGATTCGAAAGTTCTATGATTCCATGAAATTTGGGTATTATTTTTATGATTAATAATAACGTCTTCATGTAAATTTATAAATGATAGATCCTTTGTATCCACAGTTCCTACGAATAACTTCCCTTTACCTAACTGTTTACTAAGTAAACTTTTCGAACCATCAACCCTTGTTTGTAAATTAGAAGACAACTTAATGATAATAGCTAAAAACTCTACTGAATCTCTTGCTGATAAAATACCTCGAGGATTTTTTGGAAGTTCTTCAAATAAAACATTACCACCATTCTCTATAAGATCGACTAATTTTCTCAGTGTAGATAAAGTATAATGATTTCCTCTATGGTTAAGTGTATGATTCGATGGAACAACCAATAATTTGTATGTAATATGATCACTCATAACAATGTTGCCATCGACGACTTTTGTATTATTTATAAGCACATCAGGATTAAAAGAGTCATATGCGTATCCTTGAAGTGGATCTACCCATTCTTCAGGATTATACATGTTTTTTGTGGTGCTAACATTAGCAAACTTTTGCATTGGGATGCCCTTATTTGCTAACATACGATTGGCTAATGCAACCCGATGCCCTCCTAATAAACCCGGTATTACATTTACAAGACGATTAGGTAAAATTGATCGACGTGGAATTTCTTCTCCAATAAAAACGGCTATATCCCTTACTGGCTTTCCGTGTTGTAATAACTGTTGATTACGAATTGCATAATTAACCCATTCTTTACCTTGATTCCACCAAGTTTGGTCTCTCTGAAAAAATATCCCTACACCATCTAAAGTCATACCTGGTTTACGGTCCAACCAAGGATTGTGCGTGTAAACATGATAAACTAAACTATTTACTCCGATAGCATAATTTCTATCCTGAAGAGTTTTTAACAATCTAGGATGTTCATCCCACTGCATGCGAATTTGAGTAAATGCTTCAGACATTAGAATATTCTTTCCGTAGATATGACCGGCAGAAATAGCATCTAAAATATCATTTGGCTTATCATGGGATGGGCTTCGATACCAAAACTCACCCATTGTATTATCCGTCCAAGAAAAATGACTCAATCCATCACTAGCCATTACTGGTGCAGTAGTTTCTGCAGTAAATTTTACAGCATATTCATCAGCCTTTTTCTTCAGCGTTCCAAAACATTTTTCATCCAATAACTCAGCTAGTGTTAATCTATAGTCTGATAAAAAAGCTTCAGATTCATCAACACTATTCACTATTAATCCAGCTAAAACTGGCCAATATTTATCAATATCATACTTTCTTCTTTTCTTGAATTCCTCTTCCATCAACCGTGTCCAATTCTGACTTCCACATTCCCAGGAATCGATATGGTATACCGTGAGAACATCCTTTGATAGGTCATCAGGTACAGATTTTTTCGCACGACCATACCACTGTTCAAATTGGTATGCCATTGTTTGACTGTCCAATTTATCCGCTTCAAGCCCTTTACCCGCACCTGCTGTTTCATTTTTATGCCCAGTAGATGTATGTCCAATTCTCAATATTTTCCAATTACCCAATGGTAATTGGGTCGTCAAAATTCCATCATTATCTAATGATGCTGTAAGGTCAATGACCAAGTTGCTATTAATAATGTTTGATTTTTCAACATAATCTGGTGTAGTATATGGAGAAACCCTCCATATCTCGCCATTCTTACCCTCAATATTTGTAATTTTTGGCTCTTCGAATAATGTAATTCCTGTAAATTTTATTGAAGGTTTCCATTTTGCGACATCCAAATCTTCAGCTCCAGGCTCAGATCCCTCTGAATCATATACAAAGCGGAAAAATTTAGCTTTAGTAAATGGAATAGTGTGAGTCACCCCATTGTCCCAATCTAGCCATCCTGTTCTCGGTGCTTTTAACTGGACTACTTCATCAAAATTAATCCCATCATTACTCGCTAATATTTTAAAGCGATTAACCTGGTAATTAGATGCTTTCCAGTCTATTTTTAACGAATTACAAGGGAAAATCTCAGTAAACTCGTATTGAATCCATCCTGGCTCTGATGAAGCAAAAATAGTTTCATTGCCTTTTACAGCAATTCTTGATAAATCTTGATTATAAGAAGATGTTACTTTTACTTTTTCAGTAGTACTCAGTCGATATTCACGTTTTAATGGAATTGCGACAACTTTTAAATCTTTGTAGTAGTTTTCAATTATTTTGGCTTGTGGAATTTCTAGTGTTATTGCTTTATCTGTTGATGAAATTACCGTATCAGTCCAAACAATTTTTTGCATAGATTGCTCTGGTTTAATCCATGGTCCACCAGCTGTTGCAAAACCGTCATTTGGAAACATAGCAATTTGGATGTTTAATTTTTTAGCTTCTTCAACCATATATCGAAACATATCCCACCATTCCGGAGTAAGCGTTTTTGTTGCAGGACTAAATAATAAAGGATCCGTTTTATCTTTAATTGGAGTAAAGTATGCTCCAGCAATATTATTAGCAGCCATTGCCTCCAAATCAGCTTTAATCCCCTCTTTTGAATAGCTTGCGTGCATAAAATACCATACAACCCATGGCTTAGCATTCTGATAGGAATCAGAGGAAAGTGGTACAATTGATTTCGGAATACTCCTTATCTGCGCTTGTATATTGACAGAAGTTAATATACATAGCATGCAAACCAAAATATATAGTCTATTTATCATATCCTAAAGTATCTGCTATTTAATATTATTTATTAAAGTAATTTTCGACTTTAGTAGTACTCTGCATTGGAATAATACTAAAACTATACGTGTAATTTTGCGCCGGGATTTGGTAATGAGGTAGAGGTTGTGATACATCAGTCCATGTATCATTACCGCCAATACCCATAGTTTTATAATCTACATACAAGCTGATTTTATCCTCTTTTTTCAACTTGTACCAATGTTTAGTTTTTTCCATTTGTTCCGATGAATAATAACTAGCATTGACATTTAAAGGTTGATTACCTACGATAAGGACACCTGATTTTTTATTATCCATCAATGAAAACCATCGTACATCCATGCGATTACCATTCTCTTGAGGGACTAAATAGGGTTCTACAAAATTATCCAAACTCATTCTATAAAGACCTAAATCAAATCCATAAGCGCGATCATTATAAGTTTCCATTGGTCCTAAACCATAATATTCTATAGTATTAAAATTGGAATTGATCCCCATCTTTAATCCTACCTTAGGAATATTAGAGAGTCCATCCTTAACTTTTAAATTATAGTTTACATTAATTACTCCTGCTCCATCTACATGATATTCTACTTGAATTAATGCAGAATCATTTGGCATTCTGTAATTAGATTTTATAAAGACACCTTGTTGATTTTCAACACTTGAAATATCAATTAATTTAGGCGTATTGTACCAATATTTTAATTTAAGATGTGGTTTCCATCCCCTTCTTTCATTATCTGTTGCAGGACGGGTAAAACTTGGAAGAATTTCATTTGAAATGATATTAATCCCCTTGAATGTATATTTAGATAACGCACCAGAATTTTTATCAAACGTTATTTTAATACCATTTCCATTAATAATGTAGCTAGTAGAATCAGTAGTTACTGATAATTTTTTACTCGCATTATTTGCAACCGTAAATTTATCAAATTCTATCCATCGCAATTGTGAACTTGAAACCACATGACCGGCTTTAGCCCATGGTAAGTCTTTATTTAATTGGAATTGTACATCAATCTGATATTCAGAATTTCTCTTTGGTTTTATATTAATAAATTTCTTTAAAGACATAATTACGGAATCACCAGCTTCGAGGTTTATTGATGGAATTTCAATTTCATTTATTTCCTTTCCATTCTCACGAATAATAAGAAAGGCTTTATAAAAGTTTAGATTCAAAATCGAAGCTCTATTTTTTATAGAGATTTCAAGTGTTTCTTTATTATGCAATTTGATTTCCGCAGGCTGGTATATTTTTTTATTATCATACATAGCGGCCTTAGGTCTTCCCCAACCATCTACTATACCATTTAATGCAAATGATCCGTTGTGTTTTTTCTCGCCGAAATCACCTCCATAGGCTAATACTTCACCGTAAACACTATCCTTGCGTATCAATGCTTGGTCTTTATAATCCCAAATAAACCCGCCAATAAACCTAGGGTAGCTTCTGAAAATTTCCCAGAAATCTTTCATATTCCCAGTTGAATTACCCATTGAATGCGAATATTCAACAAATAATATTGGTCTTTTATCTCCATTTTTCTGATCAAGTAACAATTTAGGAGTATGTATTCCTGGGTAAAACCTTGAAACCATGTCTACATAATATTGATCTTTAATATTCTGTATTCTATTAGCATGATCATTTGATTTAGGGTAGCGAGCATCTGAAGGATCAATATAACCTGGCAGCTGATGACTTCCCATTGCTGGTTCATAGTGAACAGGTCTAGTGATGTCAAAATCATGAATCCACGCCGCCATAGCTGCTGTAGTAGGCCCTCTGCCCGATTCATTTCCTAGTGACCATACTACAATACTTGGATGGTTTTTATCGCGTTCAATCATTCTGATTACCCTTTCCATATGCGCATGAAGCCATTGGGGATCATTCATTAATTTTCCCCCTAAACCATGTGTTTCCAAATTAGCCTCATCCATGACCATTAAACCATATTTATCGCACAATTCATAGATATATGGATCATTTGGATAATGGGAAGTACGAATAGCATTAAAATTAAATTGCTTTATTTGACGGATATCTGCTTCCATATCCTCTCGTGTTAATGCTTTACCTCGCACAGGATGATGGTCATGACGATTTACGCCATAGAAATATGTTTCCTTCCCATTTACAAGTAGTTTTCCAGTTTCCTTACTAAATTTTACTGTTCTAAAACCAACATTACAACTTTTTGACTCTATCAACTTATTATTCTTGTCATATAAGCTCAACACAAGTTTATATAAATTAGGATCTTCTGGAGACCATTTCTTCGGATTCGCTACCTGCGCTTCCATTAGTCCAAACTTCACATTATCAAGGCGAGGGTATATTTCATTAAAAATTTCGTTTGCACTTTTTTCAATTTCCTGATCAAGAACAGGTCTAGAATTGTCATCGTAAAGTTGCATTTTTACAGTATAACCTGCTATCTCATGACCTGAATAATTATCAATTTTAGGTCTAACCGAAAATACTGCATTTTGAAAATTGTTATCCAATTTAGCTTGCCAATGAAAATCAGCTATTTTTACTTTTGGCTCTGCCATAAGAAATACATCCCTATGTATGCCACTCTTACGCCAATGATCTTGATCTTCCAAATAAGAAGCATCGCTCCATCGTATCACTTGAATTGAAACTCGATTTTTTCCCTTTTTCAAATAAGGATTAATATTGAATTCCGAAGGAAGACAAGAGTCTTCTGCATACCCTACATAGTGATCATTGATCCACAAATGATAAGCTGAACTTACACCACCAAAATGGATTATTACATTCATACCATCCCAACCTTCGGGCAAATCAAAATTACGTTGATAAGAACCTACAGCATTATAATCTTGTGGGATCCGAGGTGGATCAATTGGATCAAATGGATAAACAGCTGAACGATAAATAGGAATATCATAGCCTTTCATTTCCCAATTTGATGGAACTTCTAATTTATTCCATCCTTTTACCTCACTTTTGTGAAAGTCTTTAGGAGCTTCAGCAGGTTTAGGAACATATTTAAAGTGCCATTCCCCATTTAGAAACAGTAATCTTTCATTTGCATCTCTCTGATTAGAAAGTGCTTTTTCAATTGTGGAATATGAATATGCAGTGGCACGTGCAGGAAGTCTATTTATTGAAGTGATAAGCGGATCTTCCCATGCTGTTGCTATTTTCCCATCGCTAATTGGGGGTACAACTGCGGGTTTACCATCTACTGTTTGTGCTGATAAAGTATAAATGCCACTTAGTGACAAGAGTAAAGAGCTTATATATTTAATCATGTTGTTAGTAAAGACTTATAATGATTTGTAATCAATCTGATATGAAATTCCTGATTTTAACTCTAGTGAATACGTATGGTCATCTTGCTTTACAAAAGCCCCATGATTACTCTTTGGTAAAGTTTTACTTTTGATGCGTAAAGTTCCCAATCCTATAGGTGATTGTACTTTAATTTTGTTTTTAGAAACAAATAAATCAATCTCCCCCTTTGGAGTAGGAATCTTCCCTTCCATCCACTCTTGACTAGCAAGGTAAGGCTCAATATCATAGGTTTTATAGCCTGCTGAAGTAGGTTTAGCACCAAGAAAATATTTCCCTAAAAGATATATAGGACCAGCACCCCAAGAGTGACAAAGGCTTTTGCCATAATCTCTTCCATACATGGATAGATGGTCTTTTCCGGATTTACTAGGATTATACTCTTCCCAAAAAGTCGTAGCACCTTGCTTTAACATTGCTCCCCAATAATTCTTCATTTCTTTCATCACAAAATCTTTCTCACCAACAACACATAGCGCTTCCAATTCATAATAGCGCATATATGGAGTCATAATCTTTTGAACCTTATCGTTTAGCAATACATGATCCCTTATACCATCTTTTTGATTAGCATTTAAATAATCAAAAAATATGGCAAACATGTTTGTATACTTAGTTACATTATCTGTTTGTTTACCATCTACTAAGCTATGTACAAAGGCATTTTTCTCTGAATTCCAATAAGATTTAAAAAATTTGTCTTTCAGGTCAGTTGAAATATTTGAATACAATAATTTATCATCAGGTTTATTCAAGATTTCTGCACACAATGCCATTGTTTCTAAACTTCTACAAAACAATAATTGTTCAAAACTCACCTCACCTTTTTTACTCAACCCTTCAGCCCAATCTATAAAAACCCAATCCCCTGCTAATCCCTCCATAAAACCATTATGATTTCTTCGGTTAAGACAGAATTCCATCATAGACTTCATTCGCGGATAAATATTCTCTATAAATTCATCATCTCCCGTATATAGGTAATAATCATAAATACTCAGAAACCAATAGAAAGTATAATCCATAATTGTATTGATATGGCTTACTGTTGGTTCTTTGCCACGCAAAGCCAAAATAGTACGCTTAACAGTATTAGAGTCGAATCCTAAATAGTAATTCATGGCATAGGATTGATAAGCATCACCACTCCAAATCCATCTATCTCGTTTGATACCATCTATATAAAACTCTCTAGAAGTGAGCTCCATAGTATATTTTGAAACTTCCCATATTTTGTTCAGTTCATCATCCGAACTACGGAACGTACCTCTATCTTCAACAGGTAGATACTCGTACTGCATACTAACGTCTGAGAAATTTACATTCTCTGAATTCTTGATAAATGCATAACGAAAACCTTTAGAATTTAATAACGTGCTATCTACTTTATTGGACTGAATGATATTCAAATAATCTAATGTTTCACACTTCGCTGTATCTAAAGCTTCTTCTTTAGACTCTCCATAATAGATACTTATGTTTCCTTTGCCAATTAAATTATGCAGTGTCAAAAAACCAAAAGTATTTTTTCCAAAATCTACTAGTACACCATCATTTAATTTTGATTGATAAACTGCTTTCTGCAATTGTGTTGGAAGTTTAAATTGTGAAGGAATTTGATCCATTCTATTAAAATTCCAATACCCAACTTTGGAATATGTAGTACCAGAGGCGTCTGATGCTTTTCCAGTCTCATCTATCCACTCTTTATCTTCATATGTAACAAACCAATCTTTGTCGGTATTTACATTTTTTCCTGACACAAATAGTGCTGGTGGTGTAGATTGATTATATACTTTAATATTTACCTTTTGTTTTCCCTTCTTCAAAATCAATTTATCGGGCATTCCCGAAACCATTTTACCATTCACTTTTACATTATAGATACCTTCGGCCTTTATTTGAATTTGCTCCTCATTGGGTAAATCAAATTCTTTATTAAATTCTACTAATACATAGTGACTATCCATTTTCCAGAAAGGAGGGAAATATGTTCCTCTTTCGGTACGTCTATTTTGCATATCGTTACTCAACCAAACTTCAAAATCTCCTGGATACCAAATCCAAGTGGGACCTTGTTGTCCAAACGATAATGATGTTAAAATTGAAAGATAAAGAACAAGGAATATTCTTTTCATGATTATAATGGTTATTTAAATAAAATTGTATACCTATTAAAATTTGGGGTGATAGTTTTGCTCTAGAGTATTAACTACAAACTTAATTGAAATGCTATTTTTTTGACTGTAAGATATTTCCCAGCTATTATATATAATTAGCATAAAATGATAATACAAGAAGCTGATATTTACCATATCAGCTTCTTGTATTATACTAACTGTTTTAATTAGTAGCCATCATTTTGTCCAAATTCTACCGGATTTGCTATTGCATCCAAGAATGTTTGCGGAATAGGTCTTTTCACATGTTTAGATGGATCGAAAGATAATATTTCTGGATTCGTATCTTTCAAATATGCTGAAGTCAACTTGCCCAATCTTTTCAAATCATACCATCTTGTTTGTTCACCTGCTAATTCTCTTGCTCTCTCAGCTAATATAAAATCTAGATTAACTTCCCCCGCAGCTACTAGCATTTCACTTTCTCTAGATGACTTAGCAGCTCTTTTTCGAAGTGTGTTGATATATTGTAGCGCTTTATTAACATCATTATTCTGTAAAAGTGCGGCCTCAGCGGCAATTAAATATACCTCTCCCAATCTTATAATTGGGATATCACCCATCCAGTATTGTCTATCATAGACATATTCTTTACTTGAAAATTTCTTTAATGAAGGAAATATTTCATATTCAGCTGTAGTCCTCGTATTTGTTTGCGCATTAATCCATTTACCTTCAGCATCAAACCAATCTGATGGATCGGCAACCCAAAATGGTAAATCTGACTTTTCTTGAGTAGACATAACATAATTAGGTGTTAAAATAGATAAACCATCTAAATACCCATCATTGTTATTATCGACCATATTAACTAATCCATAATGATTTATTGCGCGATTGCCCTGTACCAAACTACTACCCGTAGCAGCAGTATTTTTGATCACACGACCTACTAGATTTGGATTCTTGCGATATTGTGAGACCATTGATGCAGTTATCGTTTTATCAGCCCATGTAGCATTATAATATTCATGGAAAAATGTTTCACTAAAACGAGTATCTGCAGGATTACGCACCGGCTGGAATACTTCGGTTAACAAATACTTAGTAGGTTTAAAAATCCTGCTATTTGCACGACCTAAGATAGCATCATTTTCTTGTGTCCCCCATGGTGCACCAACAGTGCGGGCATCCATCAAATAATATTGACGTGTACGCCCTCTATTCCATCCTTCAGGATTACGACCTTCAACGTGGTCAACAGCCTCAAGAAATAAAAACTCCGTATTATTTTTATTATTCGGTCCAGCCCAAAGTTTAGAATATCCAGAAGTATTTGCATCACTTTGATACAATGCTACACCATATTTAGCACCATTATTGATTAACTCTTCTGAAGCCTCCAATGCCAGTTTAGCATATTCTTGGACATTTTCACCTAAACGGATACGCTGTAAATATGCCTTGGCAAGCATCGCATAAGCAGCCTTCTTTGTCACACGACCACGTTCTCCAGCTACTTTATCTGGAAGATTTGCCGCAGCAAATTTCAGATCTTCAATTATTAAATCATAAAATTCCTTTTCCGTACTACGCTTAGGGCTACTAACTGCTCCCGAGACTGTAGAAGGAATCGTAGTTAAAGATATCCCCCCGAATTGTTCGACTAAGTGCCAATTAGCCCACCCTCTAAGAAAATATGCTTCAGCCACCTTTTTATTTCGTTCTTCTGGTGTATAACCTTCTACGACGTTAGCATAATGAATTGCAGTATTACAATAGTTAACTGTAGAATACATACCATTCCAAATAGTATTTAATGTCCCCAGTTGGGCATTCATATTACTATTATATAAAATAAATCCTGATTCCGTATTGCCAACATTAGTCCACAAATCAGTTCCCATTTCCATAGCGCCAATACCATCTACTTTACCATAAAAATAGTAAAGACCATCGTAGCAATAATTGATTAAACTTTCATAGCCCGATTTATATTTATAAGCTGTTTCAACATCCACCGTCGAAGGATTCCATTCTTCCAAAGAACATGAATTCATACCCCCTGCAAGTATTAATGCGAAAGAAAGTTTATATGTTAGTTTTTTAATTGACATAATTTTAGTTTTTTCGTTTTTCATCATACAATTAGAAAGACAAATTAAGGCCAAAAACCATTTGTCTATATAGAGGAAACTCATCTGATGCCCCCGATTCAGGATCCATATCTTTTAGCAAATGACTTTTCGCGAAAATGATAGGGTTATACATTGTAGAATAAACTCTTAATTTCGAGAATCCTAGGCGATTTCCTACTTTTTCAGATAAGGTATAACCCAATGTAATGTTCTTAATTTTAACAAATGAACCATCCACAACATTGAGCCCTAATACTGGATTTGTTTTATTCGTTGTTCTATTCAAATATGGCCTTGGGTAATCATTCGTCGGATTATCTGGTGTCCAATAATCATATATTGAAGGCATATTTAGAGATTTATATTTAAAATATCCCAATAAATTAGCATCTATATGATGTCCCCAACGCGCTACTGTGAAAATATTTAAGTCAAAACCTTTGAAAAGAAATGTATTCTGCCATCCTGCTGTCCAGTTTGGACTACCTTGACCTATGATTGTTCTATCTCCCGCTGCAATAGAATATTGATTTGTGGCCGAATATTCAATAGGAATTTCAGCAGTATTATCTACCCATACACCTTCACTTAATCTTGTAAGCTTTGATTGTGTCTTTACATCTCCAGGTAACAATCCAAATACTGCTGCATCAGCAGCCTCATTCGTTTGCCATACCCCCAATTTCTTATATCCATATAGTACTTTACTAGGTTCATCCATGAATAATCCTAAAGAAACTAAGTCATCTACAGATGTTCCACTTCCTAAGTCAATCGAACGAACTCTTTCCTTATTGTAAGCATATGTAAGTGTAGAATTCCATTTGAATGACTCCGTATTAATGTTTTTAGTTGTTAAGGTTACCTCAACACCTTTGTTATTCATTTTTGCTAAGTTTCCTGTAATTTGATATGGAAGCTTAGGAGTAAATCCTCCACTTGAAAAGGGCAAACTTCTAGCATATAATACATCTCTAGTGTCTGTATCATATAATTCGACTACCGCCTGAACTCTATCGTTGAATAATCCTAAGTCTAAACCAATATTAAAATTGTATGATTTCTCCCACCCTAACTGAGGATTACCAACGGTACGCGTAAGTACACTCACCGGTAGAACACCACCACCTAAATTAATAGCATCAAGACCTGAACTAGTTACTTCAGTCATCGTTGAGTAAGGACTAATTCCAGAGTTTCCTGAAACACCATATGACACTCTTAACTTTAGATTATTAACCGTTTGGCTTATGTTTTGCATAAACTTCTCATCACTAATTCTCCAAGCTCCCGCTGCTGCCAAGAAAGTGTCCCAGCGTCGTGCCAATTGCGAAACACCATCTGTACGTTGCGTCAATGTCAATAAATAACGTCCTTTGTAACCATAGTTTAAGCGAGAGGCAACTGACATTCTTTTACTCATATTATATCCTGAGCTCACATTGGGTACTGTACCCCCTTGCAAACTATACCATAAATATTCATCATACAAAAAGCCTTCATTGTAAGCCATCGAATTCTCAGATTGATTATGTGCCCAAGATGAAACGACAGTTGCAGACAGGCTATGATCTTCTGCTATAGTGGTATTATAATTTGCTATATTTTCCCAAACATATCCATAATTAAGATTTGATGTAACGCTTGCATTGCGCACTTGCGCTGAGCTACCTGCCAACATCATATATGTACGATCACTATTAAAAGCTCCACTTCGTTGATTACTTAATGAAGCGCCTAAAATTGACCTAAATGTTAAACCTTTAGCTATATCGATATCGATGTGTGGATTAATCGTTAATGCTAAATCCTTAGAATTATTACGCAATGTATTGGGAATATCATCCGCTAACAAACTAGGAGCCGTCATGCCTTCAATTGGGTAAACATTTATATTACCCTCACTATCATAAACTTCACCCAAAGGAGCTAAATCAAATGTTTTATTAAGTCGACTTGGACGTGTCTCATTATCTCGCCAAGTAACACCCGATACTATACCTCCTTTTAGCCAGTTGGTAATTTTAGTATTTGCACCTGTTCTTGCAGTATACAGGTTTGATTGGTCACTGCGATATATCCCCTTAGTAGAATTGTAGCCTAACGAAAAAAAGCCTTGAGTCTTCTCAGTTCCACCATTAATAGATAATGAATAGTTTTGTTGAACCCCATCTTGTAATGTCTCATCAGTCCAATTTATCCATTGGTTATTATCTAAATATTTTCCAATCTGCTCAGGATTCAAACTCCAAGCCGTTAATAATTCTGTTCTATCGTTTGATTTTCGACCATTTGTAGCCTCAAAACTATCTTCCAAATATTGCAACCATTTATCGCCTGAAAGTGCTGACGGGTATCTACCATTTGAATTAATACCAGCATAAGCATCCAAATTAATTGATACTCTACCCTCTTTAGCCTTCTTGGTCGTAATAATAATTACACCATTAGCTCCAGAAGAACCATAAATAGCAGTTGAAGACGCATCTTTTAACACTTCAATACTTTCTATATCATTTGGATTTAAATTAGTTATGCTACCAGGTATTCCATCCACAATGTAGAGTGGACTATTGCCTGCTGTTAAAGATCTATTACCACGTAATAATATCTCCGAACCAGATGAAGCGCGACCTGAAGATCTTGCAATATCTAGACCTGCAACTCTACCTTGAATTGCTTCAATAGGGTTAGCTACTGGAGCCATAGCAATATCCTCAGCTTTTACTGAAGAGACTGCACCTGTCAAATCTTTCCTTTTTACACTACCGTACCCGATTACGACTACTTGCTCTAACTCTTCATTTTGAGCATTTAGTACAACATTTAATACTTGATTTGAGGAAACTTTAAATGACTGCCGAGCGTATCCTACTGAACTAAAGGTAACTTCTCCTGTTTTTTCAAGTTCAATCGAATATTCTCCACTGGTATTTGAACGCACACTCTTACCAAATGCACTAATAGTTACATCAGATAACGGTTGCCCCTGCACATTACTTACCTTCCCTGAGACCTTATAAGTCTGCTGCCTTAATTCAATGACTTCATTTGCATGAGTCAATGAAATATTGAACTGGGTAGAACCTATAGCTAAAAATGCTAAAGGCCAAGTTCTTCTAAATTTGTTTAACATAGATATAGTTTATACTTCTACAATGGTTATCAAAAATATACTGGGTAGTATATCAATTTTGGCTTTATTATTCTCAAATATATAAATAGATTACACCAATTATATTTCCCTTAATTACCATTTTATTATACAATTTTATCATAATATTAAAGATTTTGTCTAATTATTCAGACAGTTAAGTATTATAAATTAGAGGGATTAAAGATTGGCTTGAAACAATATCTAATAACCTAGTCTAATTAGGAAGCTATTTATTAATCTGCTATTTTTCGTTTGAATTCTATTTTAATTTTGGTTCAACTAAAGGATTCTTATAACCAATTGTTGCATACCATAAGATAATTAAGTAACAGACGAAAGGAACTAGATATCCAAATTGCATGTTTCCACAACGATCTACAATCTCACCCATGAAAAATGGAAAAACAGCACCTCCAACTATAGACATTATCAACCATGATGAGCCTGATTTCGTTTGCTCACCTAACCCCATTATCCCTAAAGAAAAGATAGTTGGAAACATAATTGACATAAATAATCCAAGACCACCTAGGGCATATAATACAACCATACCTGAACCCAAAATAGCAATCAACGAAAGTAATATCGTCGCACTGGCACATATGGCTAGCATACGTTTTGCTGAAATATATTTTAAAAAGAAGGTACCTATAAAACGTCCCACCATGAATAACAATCCATAAATACCTAATGCATAACCTGCTACTTTTTCATCCACTCCAGCTCCCTGTTGCGCTACCATAATAAAAAAACTGGTAACACAGACTTGTGCTCCAACATAAAAAAACTGTGCTATAACTGCGAATGCTAAATTTCTATTTGCTAAAACTGAAAAAATACTTTTATTACTATTTTCATTATCAGATGGGGAGTCTGTATTCTTGATTTCTGGTAGCTTGATAAAAATAAAAAGAATAGCTACGATTAGTAATACTGATCCTAATATAAAATAAGGTAATTTTACAGATGATGCTTCAGACATCAAGTATGTCAAGCGATCTGGTTCTGACATCACATTTAATTCTTGCTCAGTATAATTTTTTCCTGAAAGAATGAAAATTGTCCCCAATATTGGAGCTAGCATTGCTGCTAAACCATTGAAGGAAGCCGCTAAATTAATTCTACTTGTAGCAGTCTCTGCTGGTCCTAATAATGTGGTGTAAGGATTTGCTGCTGTTTCTAAAATTGCTAATCCACATCCAATAATAAATAAGGCTACCAAAAACATTTCATACATACGCATATTAGCAGCAGGTATAAATAAAAATGCTCCAATTGAAAAGGCAAAGAGCCCTATAATAATCGATGTCTTGTAACCAATTTTTCGCAATAGATATCCTGCCGGAAGAGCCATAACAAAATAGGCTAGAAAAACAGAAGTATCGATTAAAGCAGATTGACTATTATTTAACTGACATGCCTTTTTTAAATGAGGAATCAAAACCCCATTTAAATTGTGAGCCATTCCCCATAAAAAAAATAGACTTACAATTAATATAAATGGTAAAAGATATTTTTTTGATGAAGACTCATTTCCTTTTGCTGAATTACTCGTGTTGATATGCATTGGTAGATTGATATTTAATTTTGGTTTATCATACAGTATAAATGATTATTAAATCTTATACCTTTTCTTAACTTTTACGTTTGGCTAATAATATATGGTCAGCGACCAGTACCACATCTCCATGTTGATTTATCACTTTGACATGTTCTATGACAGTTCCATATTCTGGATTTTTAGCTTCAGATTTTTCAGAAATAATCACTTCGACATGAATTGTATCGCCAATAAATACAGGCTTAACAAAACGTAAACGATCATATCCTTTTGAAAAAGCTTCAGGATTTATAACTGACGCTGTAAGTCCAATACCAATAGAAAATATCATAGTACCGTGCGCGATTCGTTGACCGAATGGCTGTGTCTTACACCACTCTGCATCCATGTGATGTGGAAAATAATCACCTGTATGACCTGCATGAACGACAAAGTCAGTTTCAGTAATTGTTCGCCCTAATGTCACCCTTTTATCCTGTAGAGTATAATCTTCAAAAAATAACGATTCAAAATGCATAATTTATAATTTAGTTATAACTGTTTAATTGGTCTATTTCAAATTATTTATAATAAATAATTAATGAATTCCCCCCCATTCTCGCTACTCTTATAGGCTGTTTCCACGACCGCCATGGTGTGAATTACATCTTCCACACTGGCAGTTAAAACATCAATTTCACCCAATTTGAAGCGAATTAAACTACCCATACTCCCGATGAAAGCATCTGGAAACCATGTGCCTTCTAACGGAACTTCCACCCAATCCAAATTTTCGGAATCACCTTTAATACAATATTCAAATTTATCAGGCACACCGTGCGGATAATTCATCAATAAACCCATTTTCGCTTTGATAGCACCCTTTGTTCCCTCCCATTTAATAAAACTTTCTTGATGCTTATCGCCAAACTCATGATCATGATTTGTATTAATTACAGCACGAAGTGTATCACCAAAATCAAATATCATAGTAGACCTACTCGAGGAGAGCTCTTTTGCTGGGTGCTTAAATGTTTTCGCATAGATACTAATTGGATTACCTAGAAAAGAACGTATTAAATCAATATAGTGAACACTATGATATAGTATCTCAAGTCTTGGGTGAATCATTACGTGTGGGAATAATTCCCAAGGTGTATGAATGCTAACCCGAACTTCCATATCATAAATCTCACCTAAATAATTATTATCCACCAGCCATCTTGCTGCATTCACAAATGGACTTTGACGAAGCTGACAATTAATTGCGGCTACTAGTTTTTTACGCCTACATACTTCAAGAATAGCTTTTGAATCAACGAAATAATCCCCCATAGGCTTTTGAATCAATACAGCAGCTCCATCAGGTAATGCTTCTAAAGTTTCAATAAACTGAGTAGGCATAATCGTAATATCATAGACCGTGTTTTCTGGAGAATTATTCACAGCCTCCTCTATGGTGTCAAATACATGAGGTATTTCAAATTCTTGGGCTAATACCTCGGCTTTGGCACGTGTTCTATTGATTATACCAAATACATTGAAACCTGCTTTTTGATAAGCTGGTAAATGCGCATCTCTAACTATCCCTCCAGCTCCAATTATAACAATTGGTAAATTTACCTTTGGAAGTGTTACTTTATATTCAATAGGTATCATGTTAATCTATTTATTTTTTGTTGAGCCATAGACAATAATAGATAACTATCCTCATTTTGAGTTATAGATTCAGTCACGACATTATCTATAATATGAGCTATTTCTGGCCAATTGGTTATCTTAGGCAATGTTTTTGCGATTTCATGCAATTCACCTAATTTATTATAAAATGGTATTTTGGAATTGATTTCTTCATCATACCAAGTAGAAAATCTACAACCTACTCCGCCTGTTAACGTCAATAATTTATCTTGCTCTTTTCCTATGGAATATTTTAAAAAATCATAGGCAAGGTCCTTATTTCTACTTCCTGTAGCTACTGCTGTAAGCCAATATACATTAAGGGAAATAGGCTTTATCCCTGGCATTGTCGGAATTGAAGCTATATCAACGTTTCCTTTCACTGCTGAGTCTTTATCAATTTGAGCCCAAGAAGCAAAGCCAAACCAATTCACCATCATTGCCACCTCACCTTGAGCAAAAGCATTTCCTGCTTTTACGGAATCGTAAGATTTTGAATGGGAATGCAAACAGTTTTCATTATTAAATAATTGCCTGTAGAAATCTAATGCCTGAACAGCAATCTGACTATTAACAACTACTTTCCCGTCATTATTTAGAAGCTCTCCCCCCCGCGACCAAATCTGAATACAAAAATCAAATACCGCATTATGCCCATCTGGATAACCTGCGAAAATGGTACCGAATAAATTTTGTTCTGGTCTATTAAAAAATGATGCTACTTGCAAAAATTCATCCCATGTTTTAGGAACTTTTAATGGACGCTTGAATTGCTTTTGAAAATTTTCCTTCTCCTTTGGATCTTGGAATAAATCTTTTCTATAAACTAAACATTCAGGACCATCATGAAAAGGTAAAGCTAGAATATCATTATCAAAATTTTGAAAATATAAAAGGCTCTTACTCCATGCATTTTTGTAATCTTCTACCGGATTTTTTTCTAAAAAATTGTTTAGAATATGTAAACTATTTTGAGAATGGGCTTTCGAGATCCAGTCCGTATTAATATGTACCAAATCCCAAATTCCAGATTTAAGACCTTCCTTTATAATCAATTCAGAATATAATTCTTCTAAATCCATTGGTACAAATTCAATATCTATTGCGCTTTTGTTGAGCTCATTGTATGAATTCAACAATGATTCTAATACATCCTCAAAAGGCCCGAATTTTCTGACCGCAAATCGTAATTTATCCATAAAGCTCTTTTAATATTTGTTCATTATGCTCACCTAAGTTCGGTGATCCTTGCTCTGAAAAGATAGGCTTACCATCAATACGAATTGGACAACGTGTTGTACCATATTGAAATCCATCACCCATATTTACTGTTTGGATCATTTCAACTGCTTTGAACCCATCGTGCTCAAACAGATGATTCCAAGATAATACATCAGCGCACCAAATATCAGCTGCTTCTAAAATATTTAGCCAATATGCAGTATCTTGATTTTGAAGATGTTTAGTTAAAATATTTTTAATTTCATCGCGTCTTTCAAACGCTTCTGATGCCTGCATAAACTCTCCCAATTGGGCACAACCTAATAGCTGCCCCAATTGAGGAATAGAACCCATAGCTAGCGTGAGAAAGCCATCTTTAGTTTTATATATTCCGTATGGCGCACCTAAATATGCATTAGCATTACTTGTCTCTGTACGATTAGGCAATTGCCCACCATCTTGATAATATGTCGTTATTACTTCAAATTGAATATCAGCCGCTGTATCTAACATAGATATATGTACATACGCCCCAATATTATGAATCACCTTTCGATATAGACATGCCAGTATTGCAGAACTCAGATTAGATCCAGCGAACATATCTACAATAGATAAGCCCATTGGTACGGGTCCATGACTAGCATTCCCACTTAACCAAGTCATACCTGTCATAGACTGTAACAGTAAATCTTGACCAGGTTTACTTGACCAAGGGTTATCCACTCCGTAGCCTGATATTTCTGCATAGATAACATTCGTATTTATCTTTCTTACACTTGATTGATCAAAGCCTAATCTTTCCATTACACCTGGTCGGAAATTATGGATTACGACATCTGCTTTTTTAATCAAGTCTGTTATTACAGCTTTATCTACTTCATTTTTAATATCAAGAGCAACACTTTCTTTATTTCTATTGATCGCATGAAATACTGTGGATGTACCATTTAAAATAGTATCAGAAGTATATAAATGTCTGCAAATATCTCCTGTTAATGGTTTTTCAATCTTGATTACACGAGCACCAAGATCAGCAAGTCTTAAACTTGCTAATGGTCCCGCCAAAAATTGGCTAAAGTCAATAACTAAGTAGTTTTCTAAAGGTAGCATAATCAATCGTTCAAATAATCATTAAAAATAACGGCATTATGTTCTCCAATTTTAGGGGCAGGTTTATCGCTCAAAAAGTATTTTCCATCAATTTGATAGACACTTCGCGTTGTAGTTAATGTATTACCTGAATGTAATTTGACATAATGTAACATCTTAGATTGTAAAAATCCATCACTATTTAGAAAATCCGTATAATTTTTTATTTCTGCACTCCAAAAGCCATTTTCTTCAAGCAATAGTTCCAATTCTTTAGCATTCCAAGAAAGAATATTCTCTCCTAATATTTTTAATATTGTATCACGATCTCTAAACCATGTTGCTGAATCTGAGTATTCCTTTCCATCAATTGATAGTACATTTAAAAGTTTGTTAATATCCCCCATTGCAATAGCGATATAACTATCAGTTGTTTTATAAATTCCATAAGGCGCACTTAGGTAAGCATGACCTGCCCCCCTTATTTCACTTCTATTTGGATTTTTATTTCCATCATTTAAAAATGATGTCAACACTTCAAATTGCATATCTAAAGCAGATTCCAATAAGCTAACTTCTACTAAAGCACTTTTATTTGTTTTAGCACGTCTTATTAATGCTGCTAATATGCCTTGTGTAAGATGCGTTGCGCAATACATATCAACTACAGATAGACCAAAAGGAATAGGACCATCTTGCTTATTTCCTGTCAACCATGTTAATCCGGAAACCGATTGAACTAATAAATCCTGTCCAGGTTTAGTTGACCAAGGTCCTTTCGTCCCATACCCAGTTACTACTGCATATATTATTTTATCATTTAAAAGCTTCACATTTTCATAATCTAGCCCAAGTTTTTCCATGATACCAGGTCTAAAATTATGTGTGATCACATCTGCTTTTTCAATTAATTTCTTAACTAATGCCAAATCCTCTGGATCTTTCAAATCGGCAGCAAATGATTCTTTATTCCGGTTAATAGTATGAAATACAAGGCTACTATCCTCTACAAATAAATTTTTAATAGCAATTTGACGCCCAGCGTCACCTCCATTGGGCCTCTCAATTTTAATAACACGAGCCCCCATGTCTGCTAAGCGTAAACCAGCAGTCGGTCCAGCCAAAAACTGAGAAAACTCTAATACAACTAATCCTTCTAATGGCTTTTTCATTACTTATCTTGGGATTCTTTATATAATTTATTTAAAGATTCTAGAACATTTTTTTCATCCTTACTATATCTCAAATAGTCGACAACTATATCACCGGCATTATCTTGGAAATATAAATGTCCATAATAGCGCGGACGTAGATAAGCATTTTGAAGAGTTGGTAGTGTATTTTTGAAATAGTTTTTACTATTTGCATTTACTACATCATTCTGCCATGCAGCTAAATGACCAGGCTGACCGCCATTTTCAACATAAATCGTAGATTGAACAATAGGTGAAGCTACAAATTCAGCGTATTTAACAGCTAGCTCTATATTTTTTGACTTTGAAGACACAGCTAATCCAGCACCTCCTAAAGTACTAATCATAGGTTTTCCAGCAGTTAAAGTAACCAAATCATGAAATGTTAACGTCTTTTTTGCATAACCATGTCTTGAATAGTTTGAATAACCATAAGCAAAGGGACAATAAACGATATCATCATTATTGACCATGTCTTCATAAACCATAAATGGATTTTTAGAATAAAAACGTTCATCAACTAGGTCAGATAATGCCTTAAATAACTTTAATGCTTTTACTCCAACTTCTGTACTGATTACATAGTCCTTAGACTGACAGGGCTCTTCGCCTAACGAGCAGCAAAACATATAAAAACTCATCAATACATCTACAGGTATTAATGAAAATCCTACTTTACCCAATTTTGCAAGATCTATAAGTTCATCAAAACTTTCCGGAATTTTCAACCCCATTTCTTCGAGCAAATCAGCTCTAGATGCGGCTACTGGCGTAGCTGCATCTATTGCTAGCGCCCATTGTTTATTTTGAAAATTATAGCTTTCATATGATTTTCCCACAGAATTACTTTTTTGATCTTGCATATATTCTGCTGAAAGATAATCATCAAAAGGAACTAACATATTTTCTTTAGAGGCATGCCCTGTCCATGGATGATCAATAACCAATAAATCATATTCATGAGCTAGTTCCATAATTGATTTATCTGCAAATTCTTGAAGCGTACGTTTCTTCCATATAATTTCAACACCTAGATTTAATTCTTCAAAGCGTTGAGCAGATGCTACCATTGGTACGTATCCTCTACTATGCCCCCATGTTATTCCTTTTAATTGTATTTTACTATTCATTATAATTGTGTAAGTGGTTTGGTCATTGAAAATTATTTAATATCCTTCATTCTGTATAAGATTAGGATTATTATCTAATTCTGTAATCGTAAATGGCAAATAATAATTGTGTTGTTCAAAGACATAAGGAATACCAGAAGGACTAGATAGTTTAGGTAAAACTTCATGTGCAATTTTCCATCTTTTAAGATCATGATACCTATGTCCCTCTAAAGCAAACTCAACCCTTCTTTCATTTCTAATTTGCTCACGTAAAGCACTCTGTGTACTATATTTTGTCTTGTCTATAGCTGGTAGGTTTACAGATTTTCGTCCTCTAATTTGATCTACTAAATCGTAGGCTTCAATAGAAGGTCCTGCTGACTCATTTAATGCTTCAGCAAGCATTAGCAATATATCGGCATAACGAAGATGGATATAATCCTGATCAGACATTGCAGCTGTTGCATTTGTAAAAGGTAATCTGTTTAGATCAACATATTTCTTTGTATGAAATCCTGTATATGTATTATAAATAGGCACAACTGCATTAGTATTTGGATTTCTCCAAACATCAGTTGGGAGTTTTACAGTGGCATATAGACGGGGATCTCTGTTTTCATATGGCTTTTCGGAATCATATAAACTTGATTCACTAATGCTTTTGCCATCCTTCATTCCATAGGCATTCACAAGATTTTGATAAGGCTGCATTAATGCATACCAGCCTAGTTCAATGTCAAGACCTCCAGCACCAGGCCTTAATCGATGTACATTATTCGGCGCTAGATAACATGTGGAAAACAATATTTCCTTATTAATATTATCTTTAGCCTGTCCATTCGTAGTGAAAATTGATGCATAATCATCAGCTAAACCATGTTTATTGTCGTTAATAATCTCACGTAACAATGGAATAGCCTCCGTCCATTTATTTTGCACCATGAGAGCTCGAGCTTTGATTCCTTGTGCACTAGCCTTTACAGCATGGCCATTATATTTTTCGTTCGAAAGATGTTGTATTGCGAAATCTAAATCTTCATATATAAATTCATATACCTCTTCAATTGACGATTTTGGAATTCTCACATCTTGAAGCTCACTTACGAAATTTCTATAAATTACTACACCTCCAAATTGCTGAACTAATTCAAAATAAGCCAATGCACGTAAAAAACGTGCTTCTGCTTTATAATTGTTGCCCCTACTCTCACCCAAGTTTGCTTTATCAATGTTGTCTAGAAAATAATTTACAGATGACACTAATTTATAGGGAGTACTGTACATATTTACCATCGCGCCACCTAACCCTGGAGAAATGCCACCAATTGTTAAACTACCAATATTAGCCTGATTACTATTTCCAGGATCAGGGAATGCATTGTCGCTCAGTGCATCATAGTATACTCTTTCATACCCCATGAAATTTTCTTGAAGCCTTGAGTATACTCCTGCTAGAGCAATTTTTACATCCTCTTCATTATTCCAAAAAATATCATCAGAAACACTTATTAAGGGGTTTTTATCAAGAAAACCATCACATGAAACATTGCAAAGAGATAGAAATGCAACGCCCATCAATATATTTAGATTAATTTTTCTCATTTTTTATAATTTTTAGAAAGCGAAATTAGAATGTTAAAGATGCGCCCAAACTAAATATTTTGGCTTGCGGATACTGGGCAAAATTCCCCGAAGTACTTGCCCTTTCAGGATCTGCTCCTTTGTATTCTGTTATAGTAAATAGATTGTCTGCAGAAAAATAAATTTGTGCATTCTTTGCTTTTAATTTATTCATAAAACTTACAGGTACATCATATGATAACATTAAGTTTTTCAATCGCAAATAAGATGCATCACGCAAATAATAAGTAGATGCTTTATAGTTAGCAACGCCCTGATAACCGGCAACGTATAAAGCAGGAATTTCATTGCTTCTATTTTCGGCAGTCCACGCATTACGCCATTCAGTAGTTGGTGCTGTGCCCTGCATGAATGGATCAACCCCCCAATTCTCCACTCTATTTTTCACACCTTCAATACCTTGAAAAAAAGCATTTAATGAAAATCCTTTATACCCCAGATTTAGTCCAAACGAATAGGTAAAATCAGGATAAGCTCCCGCCACTACCTGTCTATCATTAACATCAACCTTACCATCACCATTTATATCCTTCATTTTTAAATCTCCTGCACGAGGATTAGGATTTAACTGATGCTCAGGAACATTGGGGTTATTGATATCTTCTTCCTGAAAAACACCATCCCATACATATAAATAGTGCGCATCAAAAGGTTGGCCAATCTCACGTATTCTATTCCCATAATTTGGAACTCGGATATGTAACAGCTCATTGTATGCAGTTGAAATCATAGCATTCAATCCATAATTAACTTCACCAATTTTATATTGATGGAATAGATTTAATTCTATCCCTTTATTACGTAATTTACCATCATTAACCGTTGGACTACTTAAACCCAAACTGGCTGGAATAGGTTGTTGTGCTAGAATATCAAAACTAGTTTTGTTAAACCAATCAAACGTAAATCCTAATACTCTATTTTTAAGCGTAGCATCGATTCCCAAATTAAATATACTTGTAGATTCCCATTTCAAGCTTTGATCCATAAACCTATTTACAACTGCTCCCTGTGATAATTGGCTATTATCATAAGAATAATATATCCCATTTATATCAAGCACATTCTGATATGCATAAGTTGAAATATCTTGATTACCTAATACTCCATAAGAAGAGCGCAATTTAAATTCCGATAGCCAAGGAAAGGCATTATTAAAGAACTCTTCTTTTGATGCGACCCATGCTCCTGAAATTGAAGGGAACATCCCCCATCGATAATCAGGAGATACTTTAGAGGTTCCATCATATCTTAAATTGGATTCTAAAATATATCTATCTTGAAAATTATATGCTAAACGCGCAAAAAACGATTGAAGTGCCCATTCCGAAGGAGTAATTAATGATGGAAGCCTTGGATGCGTAAAATAAAGGGTCTCTCCTGAAGGTAAATATCCCTGCAATTCATCTAAATTAGGATAGGCCGTTGCTGTACGACGTCCTCTTAAACTTTGTATTTTATAGGACACTTGCTCATAGCCTGCTAAAGCAGATATATTATGACCATTTCCGACACTTGTATTATAATTTAAAACAGAATAAATTGTAGGCGTTAGTGATTTAGAATATTGGTCAGTAACACCTAAAATATCAGGTCCAAATGAAGATTTTATATAATCACCAGTAGAAGCATCACGTCCCTGCAATAAATATGCGTCATATGGTTTTTGATGCATTTTATAAACATTATCTTCATAATTTATGGCAACTTTATTTGTCCAAGTTAAACCTTTAAACGGATTAATTTCAATGAAAGCTTGGGCATTTAAATTATAATCTTTTGTATTTTGATTACCCATCGCATAATATTCTTGAGGATTTCTATTACGCCCTTCATCTTGGTATGCTCTTGAAACAACTCTTCCACTACCATCTGGTAAAAAAGGACCATACAGTGGACCTGCTGCATAAATAGCTAAAGCCATGTTTTCACCGGTGAATGGTGGTTCTTTACGATCTCTATATGTCGCATTAATTATTGTTCCTACTTTGACGTACTTACTGATATCATTTTTATAGTTCAATAAAGCATTCCATCTTTTAAATTTATATCCCTCAATCATACCATCTTGATCAAGATAACCTAAAGAAAGATTGTATGTACTTTTTTCTGCTCCTCCAGAAAGGGATATATTGTGGTTCACCACATTTGCACTATTTATATAATAATCAATATTATCAAAATTGGGATAAGCATCATCGGTGCTATTTCTATATTTTTCAATATCTTGAGCTGGAAAACGAAAGGATATACCTGACCTTTGAGCTGCAATATTATACATTTCCATATATTCAGCCGAATTGGTAATTAAATCTGGAACTGCAGTTGGAAGATGTCTCCCGTAATTCACAGAATAATTTATAGAGCTTGAACCCTTCTTACCAGATTTAGTTGTTACTAAAACAACACCATTTGCTGCTCTAGACCCATATATTGCAGCTGAAGCCGCATCTTTTAATACTGTAACATTTTCTATATCTGCAGGTAATATCGATTGCAAAGAACCAACTACACCATCTATCAAAACCAGTGGTGAAACGCTGCTTCCAAAACTCCCTCTACCACGAATCAATAATCCAGGAGAATCTCTTCCCGGTTCTCCTGATCCTTGTGTTACTTGCAAGCCGGGTATTCTTCCCTGCAATAAATTTCCTGCATTAGGAGCTGGTCGTTGATTAAGAGTCTTTCCATCAACACTTGCAACTGATCCTGAAACATTAGCTTTCTTTTGTGTAGAATAACCAACAACTACGACTTCTTCTAATTCCTCATCTTTTGATTGTAATACAATAGTTGATTCTTCATTTTTGGAAATGAAAACAGTATTTGTTTGGAAACCAATTGCAGAAAACTGCACTTCTGTTGCATTTTCTAATACAATAGAAAAATTACCATTGTTGTCTGTTTTAACAGTCTTTCCAGCATATTTAACCGATACATCATTAATTGGTTCGTTAGTGTTATTAACTACTTTTCCTTTGTATGTAATAGGAGTTTGTTGAAATAAGGATTTCTCGTAAGCTACAGTTGTTGCTTTTAAATTTGAAATACTAGGTACCAATACTAACATTGACACATAGAAATGTAAACTTTGCTTTAACATAGATTTATTTATACTTGGTTATGTATACTAGTAAGTGTGAGCACTGATGTATATTCAAATATAAATATTATATTTGAATATGAATAAAATTATGGTAAATATTTTATTCATATTTTTATAATGCCTTGCCAAAGGCTACAAACGACAAATGAATCGGAAAATGGATAATATTTTATATTTTGTATTCATATTTAGAGTACTTTCGAACTAATATTATATATTTTTAGTCGTTGCACTAGAATACAACTATAGTCTATTAAGTATAGAGCTATAAAATTATTAACAGAAAATCTTTGTAATTTTTATTTATGGATAACAATAAGTACAAGGCTCCTGCATTAGAAAAAGGGCTAGATATTATTGAATTTCTTGCAAAACAGCCTGCTGCTCAATCTCAAAGTGAGATAGCTATAGGTTTGAATAAAAGTCCTAATGAAATCTACAGGATGTTATCTGCACTTGAATCTAGAGGTTATGTACACCGAGATGGCATATCGTCTAAGTATTCACTAACTCTAAAATTGTACTATTTATCTCACCATCAATCATTTATTGAAAAGCTTCGTTCAGCAGCACTACAACCGATGAAGCAAACTTCATTAATTGTAAAAGAGCCCTGTCATTTAGGTGTATTATTCAATGATAAAGTATTGGTTATAGCCTATAGTAAAAGTCCTTTTCCGATTTCAGTAATGATTGAAGAGGGAAATTTGTATGACATCTTTAATACAGCATCTGGTAAAATACTCTTAAGTTCTTTGGATAAAGAAACGCGCAATCAAATACTTGACAAAGATGAAAGCTATTTAAACCTTTCTGTAAGTGAAAAGGAAAAATTTCAAACAAACCTAGATATCATTAAAAATCAAGGCTATATAGAAATGTCAAGTACATATGCGCAAGGCGTAATTGATTTTTCAGTTCCAATTGGGAATAGTTCTTCAGGAATAATGGCTTGCCTGACTATATCTAAACTACTGACTATTAAGAATAACGAACAGTTGCAAAATGATGAAATAATAGCTACACTTTTAGCTTGTAAAAAAGACATAGAAGGTAATTTAGGATTGTATTAATATAGATCCTTACCTTCTATGTCTGTTTACTAAATTTAAGGAAGTTTAATTCAATTTTTCATATTCAAGAGAGGCTAATATAAAAGTTCCAATCGACTTACCTTCGTTTTCTGCAAGCCCAACATCCTTTCCTGCTAGGTAATAATTAATAGTTCCTGTTCTAGATAGATCTTTAGCTGGGCCTAATCCTGCAGAAGCGCAACTTTGAATGATGTCAATTTTATCATCTTTCGCTACAATAAAATTATCTAATAAACCTTGATAAGCTTTTTTAGCAACTGGTAAATATTCACTTTGATTCAAAACACCTAGACGCACACCTTTAAAAAATGCATAGGTAAATATAGATGAAGCAGAAGACTCTAAATAATTAGAAGCATCACCAACATTATGTGCCACACCATTGATTATATCCCCTACACCATCAGCATGCACACTCGAATCGTACTGTAATAATTGATACCAAAGACCTGTTTCATTATCTTGCCAACGTTTAAGTCCTGCAGCTACTTGATTAGTTATTTCTTTCATGTAATCATAATCTTTATGATCATTCGGCATATACTCCAAAACATCAACTAAGGCCGCGAAATACCAGCCCATTCCTCTCGCCCAAAACTCTTTACTACAGCCCAAATATGGTTCTTGCAAATTAGACCAAAATGAATTGGAATCAGTCGGTAATGCTGACCAAGCATGATAATTTAATTGGACATCTTTATTATATGTTTTTTGATGTATCGTTTTGAATTGTAAGACAATATCATCCCAACTAGACAAATATTCTAATTTATCATCTTTGCCAAATGTACTTTCCCATTCAGCATACACTGGTGAGCCCATATACAAGCCGTCTAACCACATTTGATTAGGATATATTGCTTTGTGGAAAAATCCTCCTGCACCAGGTAAGCTGTCTCCTATTCTACTATGATTGAATTTCAATGTATTTCTGATAAGATCTAAAGCATTTTTATAACGTGCAGCATCCTTCTTATTTCCCTTTGAAATCTCGTGCTTATATAAAGTGAAAAATACACGACCTGCTGGGAGGTCATCAATATTACTTGGTCTCAGAGCCGATTTTCCATTTTTTGAAATTATTGAAGTACCGTCTTCATTAATACAATTATCAGCAAATTGTTTCACCGATTGGTAATATTCCATTTTTTCAGGATACTGCTCCCAAGCTTTTAAAACTGATAAAGCAACCAACCCCGATACATAATCCCATCCCGTAGTATCAAGTTTTCCTTGAAAATGTCTATTACAATAAAAATCTCTCAGCCCATGGGATTCCACCATCTTCTGAGACCATAAAACAGCACTTTCTTTTTTAGGAGAAGCACATGAAAATATAAATATTGAAATTAAAAGTATGTACAAAATATTTTTCATAGATTTTTAATTAATTAAAGATAATTTGTGGTTTTAGATTGTTATTTACCAAAAAACCACATATAATACGATCATAGTAACAAGCAATAATAGCCATGCGATGTTAACAATAGTACTCGTTTTTTCGAGTTTAACTTCAGTGGTATTATTTGACTGAATAGTTGAGGGATATAGCAAAGAAATAACTACTCCGATGACCATTAGTAAGACAAAAATATAAAAAGATATCATCAAATAATGAGGCCAAAAATCAAATTCTTTGGAGGGAAAAACCCATAGATACGCTATCCCGACTCCCAGAGATAAAAAAGCTCCAAAAGTTAGTAATGTATTAACTGCCAATCGGCTTGTGCTTTTCCAAAGGACTGCTAGAAGAAATACGGCAGCTAATGGAGGTGCTATAAACCCAAGAATTGACTGAAAAATATCGAATAAATTAAGACCCCTTATTTCATCAATTGCTAAAGCCATCAGTACAGCTATAATGCACCCGACAATAACAGTCCATCGACCTGTTTGAATAATTTCTTTCGTAGTCGCAGTTGGATTTATGTGCTTCAAATACAAATCCATTGTAAACACCGTGCTTAGTGAATTGAGTGATGAGCCAATAGTACCAACTAATACCGCGATTAAGACTACGATTACCAATCCATTCATACCCGTAGGGAATAAATTTGTTACCATAGTCATGTAGGCCAATGATGGATCTTCCAAATTGGGAAATAAAATATAACAGATTACACCCGTCAAAATGAATAATGGTAAGGATAAAATTTTCAACCAAGCGATAAAATTTATACCCAATTGTCCTTGTTTTAAACTTTTTGCTCCTAATACCGACTGAACCATTGCTTGATCCGTACAGAAAAATGCGATAGCTGCTACTGGGTATCCGAGCAAAATCGCATACCAAGGATAATCTACATCTGATGAAGGGCGAATTAATGACCAGTAGCTTTCGGGGGTAGATGTGAATAAAGCATCTATGCCTCCAATTTTTTGTATACCAAGAAAAGTCAAAAGTGCTGAAACTAAAATCAATAAAATCATTTGAAAAATATTGATTTTAGCAATTGTCTTCAATCCACCTGTGTACGCAAATAATCCAGCTAAACTAACCAAAACAATGATGGATAAAGACATGGGGATACCCAAAATTTGTCTTACTAAAAAACCACCTGCAAACAACCCAAGGGATAGCCAAGATATAAGCATTTTTACTAAGGAATACCAAGCAAGTATAGTTTGCGTCCTTGAGCCAAAATGTATACCCATAAATTCGGGTAGTGTTTTAACACCTAGAGACAAATATCTCGGCGCAAATACCACTGCTAAAAGAAACAAGAAAACAAAGGCGTACCAATCAAAATTTACCGCAACAATTCCCGTCGTATAACCAACCGTTGCGAAAGCAAGCAATAATGATGGACCAACATTTGTAGCCCACATATTGAAGCCTATACTATACCAACTTAAAGATTTATCCGCCAAAAAATGCTCCAGACCACTATCTTTCTTTTTTGATGAAAATAATCCTATCAGAAGTAGTATAAATAAATAGACTACTACAATTAAGTAGTCTAAAAAAGTTAATTTTTGTAATATGGTATTCATTTCAAATCACTAAGTTTGATATTATAGCTAGCTAAAATATCGTTAGGACGCACTGGTTTGCCAGAAGATAATGTTTCATCCATTGCCTGTAATAATGCAATAGTTCCAATACCTTCTTTAATATCTGGGAAAGCAGGCTTATCTGAAAATATGGACTCAGCAAAATACTCAAGATAATTTTGATATTCTCCTGCATGATGACTCTTTCCTTCAAATCTAAAATAGTGTTTCAGCTTGTGCTCCCAAGTCAAAATCCGTTCCTCTCCAGTTTTATCCGTAACAGCGTATCTTAGATCCATATAGTCCGCCTGACTCGCCCCCTCAGTCCCCCTAAGAATACAGCTCATTTCACTGTCACGTGTTGCTGGTTGAACCGGCCCTGTATATGCTCCGCTAACTCTAGCTACTTTGTCATCATCCGTTTTAAATACAAAGTGCATGGTATCTTGATTTTTCAATCCATTTATAGATCCATTTTGACTGAGCATACCATAGCCAAAAACTTCATCAATATTAGGGAGGTACCATCTAATAAAATCAACCGGATGACTTAACCCGCCATACAACCATTTAAATTTCTCATTCAATGACCATGGTTTATTTAGAAACCATCTGTGATCAGCATGGTAATAACTTTCTACTGTTATTAATTCACCTATTAGGCCCTCTTCAAAATCCTGACGCTGTTTTTTCATTGGTTCAAAAAATCGTGAACTCTGCCCCACAAATACATGCCTATTCATTTTTTTTGAAAGAGCCAATAAATCATTTGCATCGCTTAAATCATCAATGAACGGTTTTGTACAAACAACATGTTTACCATGTTGTAAAGCTAACTTAATGTGCTCTGCATGTAAATGATCTGGTGTATAAATAGCTATTGCATCAATATTTGGATTTTCCAAAAGTTCATAATAATTGGTTGTGTAATTATGAAAATCGAACTCTTTAGCACGTTGTCTACACATTATTTCATTGAGATCACAAACTTGAACGAGCTCTATCTTTTCACTATTTAGTGCCGCCGACATTGTACTACGACCTTCTCCAAGTCCTAAAATTCCTAATCTTAATTTTTCCACTTTATATAATTATTTTTTATAAAATATCCATGATTCATTTGCTGCTGTTCCCTGTATACCTCGTTGAAAAGTACTCATAAGTTTGTTCCACTCTTCTACTTTAGGATTATCCTTAGTTGTCAAAGCGTTTATTTCATCAAAACTTTTACCCTTAGGATATGAAATATATAATAAGAGTTGATGATCATTTCTGTACATCGTCACATCATTAAATCCAGCATTACAAAATCCTTTGGAAATTTCTGGCCATTGTTCAAACTGATCCTTATGATATTGATAATATTGGTCACGTTTATTTGGGTCATCAACTAACTGAGCTGTAAGTATTACAAAATCTTCTTCGTCTGATTCAGAATTTGTTGGACAGTGCTGTTTCGATTCAAATGAATAGAAAATCTCTTTAAATACTTTACACTTTACAGCGGGAAAATCAGCTTTCCAAGCACTCGATATTTTTTGAGCGATATCGTCTGTGGTCTTGAGCAATGTATAGCCTTTCCAACGATAAATTTGTTTAATTTCTGCACCTTGCCTTTGGATAAAACTTTCTAAAGATTTCGCTGAAATTGACCCGTCAGGGTCACTAATTTGGACATAAACGGGTTTGTCAAAAGGAATATGTTTATTAAATTTTGATCTATCTTCTACCTTGTTTTGATATTTCAGAAGGGATCTATATGTTGAAGATAATCCAGCATTTGCCACTTTAGCCAAGTCTACTTGTGGTCCATTTTCTTTCCATTCTACTGAAGGTCCATTAGCATTTTTTAAGATTTTATTTTCTGGATACCAATTGTCCGAAATATTCATATAAGCAGATCCTTCATCAGTGTAGAGATAAAACCAATGATCTGGAATATGTGCATATGGAGATAAATAAATGCTATCGATAAGATTATTTTGAATGATTGTACCAGGTTGTGCTGACAAAGTATATATTCCAGCTACATCATACATAAATTTTCCATACCTAGTAATTCTATTTTCCTTAACGATATTATTCTTACTAATATTGATAGTTGGTGTCCAGCCCCATCCTACACTAATTCCTGTATAAGCAAGATCACTAATGTCATTATTTAGAATATTGATATTTCGTGCAAATCCAACACCTATCCCAACAGCACCCCAATCTTCATTACACACGTTATGTATAAGATTATTCTCAATCGAAACCCCATCAGAGACAATACGTTCATCTTTCGGATGATATGGTAGATGTGCTTCAAATTGTTCGTCCGAAAATTTACCGACCAAAACACCATTTCCACCCACATCCTTAATTAGATTTCCTGTAAAAGAATCTTTATAATTTGCTTCTTCAAAGTCAACCGCTGTAGAGGCTAAATGTGTGAATTTACAATTTGAAATTTCGTTCTGTTTTGTGTGTGATAAAACTATTGCTGATTTCGGTCTTCCTACCCAAGCCTGATTTTCTAACCCCTTTTTATCAGGAGTACCAGGTGTTTCTAATTTATAAGCGTCTATAAAATACATTCCTGCCTGCAAGGCAACGTGCCCGAAGTAATGAGGTCTAATCCAAGAACTATGCTTAAAATTTAATCCTTCAATATGAATGTGTGATACAGGGTTTTCTAATGTCCCCCTCAACTCTAAAATCGTTTCTAAATAAGGAACTACTATTTCCGAAGTTTCTAAATCTTCTTTATCTCGCTTATAATAATAGATCTTATGATCCTGCTCATCAAGAAACCATTCTCCCGGAGTATCTAAAAACTGGATTGAATTCACCAACCTAAATGCGGAATTTCCTGTTTCTTTAGATAACCAAGGACTAGGCCAAGGATGTTCACTTTGAATTTTGCTTTCAGGATCATGAAAGGATAAAACTATACTATCTTTTTTAACAATGGCTTCTTTTATTCTAAGCTGAGCTATAGCCCACCATTGATGAATAAAAAACTCCATTCCATCTTTAAACTCGATATTCTTAAATACATTTGGAATGGTAGCTGTTTGTTCCTTAAAATTCCAATTAAGAATTCTAGGCAATTCGTAATCGGAATGACTCTCGGCACGAATAGCTTTAGTATCGCCAACCCACATCTGACGAAAAGGAAAATATCTACCTCCTACTTTAGGTGCATCAGCGACATAAATATTCTTGAAATGCTTTTCACCAAAAAGATTATTTTTCCCAACTCTCCTCCAACCTTTGACAGTAATACCTCCAGAAAACACAGCTTTATCCCCCAAACCTCTAATGGAAGTCGGACTTTGTAAAGTTCCTGAGTCTTCAGGCCGAATTAGAATAGGTTGACTAGGCCGATATACCCCGTCTTTAACCAGAATATAAACAGCAGATTTTATTTTTGGATCACCAAGGCGACGCCATTCTCTAACTTGTCGCAATGCATCCTCCAAATTAGCATATGGAGAAGACATACTACCGTCTCTATCAAGCTTTTCACTATGTATACCCACATAAATTTCTGTTGAAAAAGCTTTGGATAGGAGAATCAATATAGCTATTGAACTCAGAATAATATGTTTAACAACTCTCATAAAATAAGTAATCTTTAAGTTCTATTTAATGTCAATTGAATGGGTAGATTATAACCTTATTTCTTTCGTTCCGAGTTTAGTTTTTATGATAAGGTTACCGACTTTATTTATATCCTTTTTCATAACATACCCTACAGCATACCCTTTAAAGGTTTTTCTTTTCGATTTACTCAAACTATTTAAATCGGCTTGATAACCGTTATCAGTTCCAATTACGTCACAGTTTTCATCTGCATGAAATTCTAATTTTATGTCATCTTCAGTAACTAGATTCCCTTTGTCATCTTTTAATGAAACTGTTACAAAATATAAGTCAGTAGCATCACCCGTAGCATATTTCTCATGCTCAACCTCTACTTGAATATCGCTAAGTGAACCTGCAGTCTTACGTACAACTTGCTGAATCTCTTTACCATTTCTATATTTAACAACTTTTATTTCTCCAGATTCAAAAGGTATTTTCCATGAAGCATGTAGCACATCTGCTGTTTTGGTAGATTTACCTAGACTTTTACCATTAAGGAACAATTCAACGTAGTCTGCATTATTGTAATAACACCACACATCGATTGTATCACCTTTTTTCCAATTCCAATGCGGTAACACGTGTAAAACTTCTTTATTAGTCCATTCGGATTGGTACATATAATAGACATCTTTAGGTAAACCTGCTAGATCAACAATCCCATAATAGGAGCTACGAGCTGGATAAGCATATGGAACAGGTTCACCTAGAAAATCAATTCCTGACCAGACAAAAATTCCAGATAAAAAATCACGTTTTTTCACTTCTATCCACGCTCTTTCATGGCTTGTTCCCCAATAGGCTGAAACATTATCATAGGCTGTTACGGTATAGTCTGAATTACCATTAACCACATATTTATCTTTACTCGATGCTGGCCAATATTGTATGGTATCGTGCGGAGTTTGGTAAACGCCTCTAGTTTGTAAAGCAGACGTCGTCTCTGCAGCTAATAATGGTGTATTTTTGAACTGAGTTTTCAGTTTATCATAATCAAAATATTTATAGTTAAATCCTAACACATCTAACGCTTCTGCTTGAGCAATAAAATTTTTAACATATTCGGTTTCAGTCAATGCCGAAGTAACAGGTCTTGTTGGGTCCAGTGCTTTCACCGTTCTACTCATATTCTGAGTAAGCTTGATACCTGTTGAATCAAATTGTTCGCGAATCTCATTGCCTATACTCCACATGAAAACTGAAGTTTTATTTCTATCCCGTTTGATAAAATTCTCCAGATCACTAATATGGTGCTCGTCAAAATCAATATTATAATCGAATTTGTTCTTACGTTTCTTCCACATATCATAAGCCTCATTATACACTAGCAGTCCCAATTCATCACATAAGTCTAATAATTCTTCTGCAGGTGGGTTATGTGCAGTTCTGATTGCATTAACCCCCATTTCTTTCATAATAATAAGCTGTCTCTTTGCTGCCGATTTATTAAAGGCTGCACCTAAAGCTCCCAAATCGTGATGTAGACAAACCCCCAAAATCTTTGTGGAAATACCATTCAAAGTAAATCCAAACTTATCATCGAATTCAAATTCGCGTAATCCAACATTATAGTTTAACTCATCTACTATTACCTTTTTGTTATTGAAGAGAGATATTTTCAATTTATATAAATACGGATTATTAGGACTCCATAAATTAATATCACTAAGTTTAATAGAAGTTTGTATTGAATTATTAACAACGTTTTTTTCTTTAGTAGCTAAGACCTTACCTTTAACATCTAATATTTCCACTTTAGCTAATAAATCCTTGCCTGCTGTTTTCGCACTAATATTTACAATACTTTCTTTAGTATTTACTTGAGGCGTAGTAATAACAGTTTCGTTTTTTAATAAATATGATGTACTGCGTTTTTCAAGCTTGACATCACGGTATATTCCTGAACCGGAATACCATCTTGAATTAGGTTGAAGGCTATTATCTACGCGTACAGCTATTACATTGGTTTTAGTCCCAAAATTCAGGTGCTTTGTAAGTTCCTTTTCGAATGACAGATATCCATTTATATTTTTCCCTAAATAAATACCATTAATCCATAGTTCAGAATATCTATATATACCACCAAATTGAATAAAAAATTGCTTATTACTATCCAAGGTAGGCAAATCAAAGGTTTTTCTATACCATCCAATGCCACCTGGCAAAGCACCTCCCGCATTACCAGCAGGATATTTTTCATCAAAATCAAAACCAATACTCCAATCATGCGGAAGAGCTATTGATTTCCAATTTTTATCGTTGTATGCGTAATTTCTAAATGATAAATCATCTTCTAAAATAAATTGCCAGCCTTGATTAAAATTTACAATTTCTCTACTTTGTCCATATGTCATTTGTTGAACTACGACAAACAAAATGCTCAATAAATACTTCTTTAGCATAAACAATTATTCTTTAATAAATTTCAATTTACTTTTTCCAATATCTTTTGAGGTAGCAACGGCAATACCTCTATTATCGTCTTTATCGACAGCGCAGTAAAAATGATATACTATACCTTTGTGTTTTATGACGAATGATTTGTGAGCGTATTTGACATCATACTCTTCCGTGGAGTTGATTAAATCATCACCTGTCCAATCCGTCCAATTGATCAAATCCTTAGATGCCGCAAAACGATTAAATCCTCCAGTTTTATTTTCCCAAAATGCGCCAAAATAAAACATTACCCATGTATTATTAATACGCTGAATCATTGGGTCACCAGTGATACCTACAGGATGATGTACAACTGGATCATTCAAATACCTTTTCCATGTGACCATATCGTCAGAGACAGCCATTCCGATTCTTTCATACCACCTAGTTTTCTTATTATTTACTAACGAATCCCCTACTGCATTATAGTACATAATAAATTGGTGTCCTGTATTCTTCTTTTTATCTTCTATCACATAACTTTTGAAAAGCTTGTGCCTATTTTCCCACCACCTAATATCTTTGTCTGTACTACTTAGCACTGGTGTCGTATATCTATTCCACTCAAATGCCCTATCTGGAATATTGGTTGTCGAGGCAACGCCAATAGACAAGGGCTCAGGTTCATATCCTGCTGTATTACCCCCAAAATAAGACATCCAATATTTACCCTTATATTTTTTCAAATCATACTTACCACCCCATTTTGTATTGATAAGGGCATTGTAACCAGCTTTTTGTTTAGAATCCCACGAATTATCATTTGACGAAGTCGATAGTTGTTTACCTAAATATTTCCAATTTAGTAGATCATTACTCTCAGCCAAATGTGTTTCATAACCAATACCATCGAAAATGATGTAGGTCATAAACCATTTTTTTCCTACTTTATAAACTGAGGGACAATCAATTAAATCTTTCTTTTCTGAAGGGACAACCACAAGTCCATACTTATGTGGTGTTTTAACCTCGTCGTATAGCTTCTGCATTTCTACCACAGAAATCGTTGATTGTTTTACCTGCGACATAGCAGGTAATATATATATAAGTAATACTGTTATAAATAAAACTCTCATTTAATTATTTGGTTATTAAAAACTTTCCAGCTGTCAATTCTATTTCAACTCTTGCTTTATCTTTAGATAATTTAGTTTTCACATTCTTACCATTTACCTTGTAATGTCCATAGGCAGGTAGCGAGACTGTTGCTTTCGAACCTATTGGAATGTGCACACTATAGTAGTTATCACCCTTACGATCTAGAATAATTTCGCCATAAGGACTATGATAACTTACTTTAACAGATTTTACCACATCAATGAGTTTAGGTTCAATCCATACATGATTATAAGCTACTGAGTTGTCAGCTTGCTTAATGCCCCCTAAATTTGCATGAAACCATTCCATCAAATGGCCAAGCATAAAATGATTATTTGACACTGTGGGCAGTGCCGCCCAAGATTCTGTTAATGCAGTAGCACCTTTGCGAATTTGGTAACCATAGCCAGGTCGTGTATCATCCTTATGCATCGCATATATTACATCATCTCGATCATGTTCAGTCAATGCTTGAATCAAATAACGGTGTCCTACATCTCCAGATGTAAATGTGGTATCCTTAATAAAAATATCCTTCAATAAATTTTCAAAAACGGCAGTCTTATATTGAGGTTCAAAAATATTCATATAAATAGGCATAGCCTGTGCAGTTTGACTACCTGTAGCATAAATTCCATTTTGACTATTGAAAAATTCATTATTAAACGCCTTCTTAACCTCAACTGCTAACGAATCAAAATATTGTCGATCCGATTTATAACCAAGTTTTTCAGCTATTTTGGACATTACAGTAAGGTCATAGTGATATATTGAAGTACCTGTCACCCCATGAGGTGTTAATTGAGAAACACCTGGTCGCTCTTTACCGATATCATACCAATCACTTAAGCCTTGATATAGTATATTGTTTTTAGCTTTGGATTTAAGGTAATGAACGTACCTTTTCATCATTGGGTAGTTTTCTGTTAGCAAAGTTTCATCACCATACCATTTGTAAGCATACCATGCTAGTAAAATAGAACTGCTACCCCATTCTGGTGAATCTCTAAACATATCTCCTCCCCAATCGAACTGCACATATTCAGGGGCTATTTCGGGAACCAATCCATCAACAGTTTGAGATTGGCGCATATCATACAATGCTTTTGCAAATAGAGCCGAAGAATTAAAATTATACTGAACAGATGGCCCCATTAAATGTAATTGCTCTAACCATCCTAACTTTTCACGATGTGGGCAGTCTGTAAATACAGAAACCATATTACTTTTAATACCCCATTTTATAAGGTTATGAATTTGGTTAAAAAGAGTATCCGAGCTGGAAAAAGTACCTGATTCTACAGTACTATTACGTATATGATCCAATTGAATTTCCTGAATTTCTATTTTACTACCTGCTAATGGTTTCTTAAAAACCTCTGCATAACGTAATCCGTAATACGTAAACTTTGGAGACCAAATAACTTGCTTCTGGTCACCAAAAATATATTGATAATAATGTGGGCTTCCTGAATGTTTCTGATTAGCAGAACCATCATTATTAAGTAGTTCTGCTGGATACACGCGAATAGTATCCCCCTTATTTCCAGACATTTTTAGGGTTACTATCCCTGATGCATTCTGTCCAAAATCATAAACTATACTCTTACGGTGGGAAAGTGTTTTTTGATTTTTGGGTTTGAATGATTCCATGATTCGTGTTGGCTCTATTTCTTGAGCTTTCAAAGCTGGACCATCCACGATAATAGCATTTTTCCAATTTGAATCGTCATATGAATTGCTTGTCCAAATGTTAGGTAAAATATTGCCATCAAAATCTTCACCACCGTACATACTTGAAAATGTGATTGGAGATTTATGCACTTTCCATGATTCATCTGAGTTAAGAACATCAATCGTACCGTCTTGATATTCTGTTATAACTTTCATTTTAACTTTTGGGAGACCAAAAGCTACTTTATGCTTTTGAAAACGACCTCTAATTGGTGGTATATAATAAAAACCATTTCCTAAGAGTACGGAAAATGTATTTTTCCCTTGATTGAGTTTATCAGTCAAGTCATATACTACATAATAGGCCTCTTTATCATATTTAGTCCATCCTGGTTCTAAAAAATTATTTTCTACTTTTTGTCCGTTTAATAAAAGTACGAAATGCCCCAAACCAGATACAAAAGCATAGCTTGATTTTATATTTGATTTTGTATTTACTGATTTACGAAATACAGGCAAATCATACGGTTCTCTAATTTGTAATCTACTTGAGCTTAATGGTAATGGATTGATTAATGAATCGGGTAATTTTTCAAGTGTTATCCACTTTGCATTTGACCAATCTTCGCTAGACAACAAACCTATTTGAAAATTATAAACATCACTCTCTGCAGATTTACCTTCATTATCCTTGACTTGAATTTTCACAAAATACTTCTTTGAAGACGACAAAACTGAACCTGAATACTTGACAAATAACGAATTACTTGATTTTTTCCATTTGGAATCCCACATCAACGAGCTACTAGATAAGTCATCCTTTGAGTAAACAACAATTCTATATGCGACCTGTCTTAATCCATTTTTTTCGGCAATTAATTTCCACGAGAATACAGGGTTTAGGCTATTTATACCAAGAGGATTCTCTCTACCTTCTACGCGGACATCTTTTATTTTTACTTGGGCATTAAGTGTACTGATAACACCTAAAAAAAATATTAGTATAATCTCTCTTAAATAAGTCATTTTAAAATTGGATAACTACAATTGGATATATTATTATTCTACAGATTATTATGCTGACTGATGTTACTTAATTTTAATCCGCTGACATTTACCGTATCAATAGCATTATTTTCAACCGACAACTCAACATTTGACAATTCTAAACCTACAACGTCGCTTGCACTCAACCAATTCTTCCCTTTAGCTATTACATCTTGAATTATTACATTCATTAACGGTGACTCAGGTAAAGCTTGAATTTTAATACAATCTTCTGCATTTTCTATTACTACATTTTTGATTCTTATATTCTGAAACTTTGGTGTTAACCTATCAGGAATAACTTTATAATTACGATCGGCTAATTTTCCAACATGCATAGCTTGTCCTAGCATATCCCATCTTATCGCCGAATGATTAACTCGCATACGGATATTTTCAAAGAGCATATTCTCACCACCACCACCTCTAGGACGTCTCGTTTTAAAACGAATTCCTACATCAACTCCATCAAATACACAATCATGAACATATACATTACGAACCATCCCCGCAGTCTCACTACCAATCGTCAATCCGCCATGCCCCTGTTTGGCTAAACAATGACGTACAATTACATTTTCAGTAGGTCTATTTACACGTAATCCATCATATCCTCTTCCTGCTTTCAGTGCTATACAATCATCTCCCGTATTAAATACACAATATTCAATAAGCACATCTATTGAAGACTCGATATCAATACCATCCCCACGTTGAATTCCAACAGAATTAATTGTTAATCCTCTAATGATTACATTTTCACAATAAGTTGGAACTACATTCCAAAATGCAGAGCGTTCTAAAGAAACACCCTCTATTAATACATTTTTACAATTTATAGGAGCTATTAAAGCTGGTGGAAAAATAAAATCTTCTGTTCTTCCATCATATATTCTATCCTCAACAGCTTTCGTATAGTCTACTATTTTTTCAATAACTTCATGAGTCATTGTCTTCCTTCTTACACTTCCTTCTCCAGGACCAATGATTTTTCCTTTTCCAGTAATTGCAATGTTTTCTACATTATTTGCATAGATACACGCCCCTAAAGAGTATAACTCTATACCTTCGTTTCGTGTGAATACAACTGGCAGAAAATCCTCTATTTCACTTTTAAAAACTAATTCTGCACCCTGTCCTATCTGTAAATTAATATTAGACTTTAATATTATTCGCTTAGAAATATGTACTCCAGCTTCCAATACGACATATCCGCCTCCCATTTGGGCCATTGAATCAATAGCAGATTGAATATTTTCCCCTGAACTAATGTTTATAAATCTATTCGGAAATATGGGTTTATAAAATCGATGATTAGTATATGGGCTATGTGTGTCCCCGAATATAGAATCACCTTTACTTTCAAGTACGTCAGCAGATGTCAACAACATAGAATCCAAACGCTTATGCCTTTCAGATTTACAATTGACAAACAAAAAAACGACAATAAATAGGAATGCGTTTTTAATTACCATTTTCTTGAAAAATACTTTTAACGTACCTTGTATTTGCTCCATAATTTTCCAAAACCATACGAGAAGATAACTTAGCGTCTCTTGATCGTTCAATAACCAACCATCCACTCCATTTCATCTGATCTAAAGTTTCCTTTACAGAATTTAAATTTAAACGTGAATTATGCTCAAGCCAAACCCCATCTTCATCTGTACAATGAATCATACTTATGTTCTTTGCTCCAAGAGTTTTCAATTCTTGAATGAGAGGGATTCCATTTTTCAATGGATTTGAAAAATTGAAGTAAATTTTAATATTCTTCGATCCAATTTCTTTTAGCAGATTCAATTCACCCTTTGCATCAAGAGAAGTTTCAATGCCAACAACTACACCTGCACCTTTTGCCATCTTACCAATTTCACGTAATCGTTCTACAAGCACTGGTCGTAATTCAGGGTTTTTAACAAGATCACACTGAACACCCAGTGGCAAGAATGCATTTTTAACACCAAGAAGCTGACATGTCTTTAAACAATCTGATATCATTTTCTTATAGGTCGGTCTAGTCGCCAATGATTGTGCGTAGAATCCCGTCATAGCGACAGAACAGATGTCTATTTTGTGTTTTTTGAGATGATTAATATAATTTTCACGGAATTCAGTCTCAAAGAATTTGTTATCGAATGTATCTCGATTGCCCAAGCCACCCATATCTACCTCTAATCCATCCGCACCGATTTCACTGGCTAACTGTACTGCACTAAGCTTTTGGCGTTTAAGAATCATCAGATCAATTACAGCAACACGATACCTGGACTTCTTTACTGACGCAATTGATCCTAATGGACTAGCTAAAGCTATCCCAAATAGAAAACATTGCTTCATAAAAACTTTTCGATCTATTGATTCCATTTTATTTGATAGTTTATATTGGCGATCCACTCACTAAAAAGTAAGAAAGTTAATATTCTATGAATTTTATAATTCAAGAATAATCTAAAAATAGATAGAAAACTGAAACGAGAACAATACGTTTTTAGCCAATAATTATAGCATCTTACTTGAAGAGTTTTTCAAGATTTTCGTATCCATAAATAGCATGTGAAGGTATTAATTCACCATTTTCTCCAAATGCATATAGTGCCTTCTGGTCTTCTATAGTACATTTGCTTTCGTCATAATCACCGTTTGATTTTAGGACATGCTGATTATCTAACTTGAAATGCTTTGTTATAAAATCGTATACAGCTTTGCGCTTTGGATACGAGAAGTCATGAGCCCCATCTGCAAAATGCACATTTTCAACTAAGTCCGATTTGTTATAGAAACTGTAAATGTTTTTTAGGTATGGAACATCATGTAAAGGTGCATGCGCTGTCCAATCTTTGCCATTAGAAATTATAAGTTGTGGTCGTGGAGCTGTCATGGCAGCAATTTCTACATTATTTGTTCCGGAACCACTAAAATGAATAGGTAACCCACTCTCGCAAGGACAACCACCAAAATGATAAGATGATAAAGAAGCAACAGGTATACTTAACTTTATTCGGTCATCTAATGCTGCAACTAGGGCGCTATGATTGCCACCACCAGATCCACCGCATATACCAATTCTACTGGAATCTATAGATTTATCAGCTTCTAAAAAATCTAGAATACGTAAAGCTGAAAGAGTTTGAACAGTTAAAGCAAGACTTCTTCGGTGATCTTGAGATCTAAATTGGAGCAACGATTCTCCCCATGCAAATAAATCATAGCTAATAGCAACTGCACCTAATTGAGCTATCATGGCACATCTTATTTGAGCATCGTTTCTATACCTATGCCCTCCCCAATGACCGTCTGGTGATAATATAGCGGCCTTTTTATTATTTCCACCAATAGGACGATATATAGAACCGTTTACGAATAATCCCGGCATAATTTCCAAAGCGAAATTCTGAACCGTGTATCTATGAAATTTTCTAGCCTTTGTTAAAATGGGTTTGCTATTAGGTATTGTTGGTATTGGCGATAATTTCAATGCTTCAAAAAGATCTGTACGCAATGAATCTTTACGTTTTTCCCAACTAGTTTTGTCATTGTACTTCCCTCCTAAATATTGTAAATACTGCCACCCATCCTCTTCTTTCCAACGAAAGTATTCGAATTCCTTTAATTTGTATTTACCCTCACCTTCCTTATTCACTTTTAGATCTAACGCTGACAAAACTTGCGTAAGCGTCTCATCTACGTTAGCTCTGAAACGCCATAATCCATAATCAACATTTTTATCCTTAATTTGATCTTCATTATATTTTATGACTACATTATATCTCTTCTCAATCAAGGATAATACATCCCTCAAAGGCAAACTGTATTTGGTTTCAAAGCTCTGCCCCATAAGTTTAACACAGCTTATGTTAAAAAAATAAAAACCTAATAATAAAACAATTAAAGCAACAAACCTATTCATTCTCTTTAACACTATTTATTTTTATTTATTGAATTTCTCCAGCCTTTAAAGGTTAAATTAGGATCTAACTCAGCTTTAGGATAAAATAAACTCGCGATGTAGCCAACAATTATAACTATCAAATGACTATAAACACCTAACATTAACTTGTTGTGAGTAAAATTAAACTGACCTAAATCCAAAATTTTAAAGGTCTTACTAGCAAAAGTAATTTCCGTACTAGTCAAAAATGCATAGGCAGTAAATAATATACAAACAACGATAGCAATGTTTACACCTTGATTATTTGCTCTAGATGAGAGGATTCCTAATAAAAATACCCCCACAATACCACCCGAGAAAATGGCGTATAAAGTAAATATAACACCCAAAATACTTTCACTTCCTAATTCTACATAAATGAACCCAATTAAAATTGAAATAATACCTGCCACACCTACCACCCATCGGCTAGCTAATAAATATTTTTTATCTGAAAGATTAGGTTTTGCCTTTTTATAATAGTCTTCTATTCCCACTGCGGCAAGTGAATTAAGATCTGCACTCAAACTACAAATAGCTGCTGATATCATAGCTGCCAAAATAAATCCAACTACTCCCATGGGTAACTCTGTCATAATAAAGTAGGGAAATACACTATTAGCACCTACATTTTCTGGCAATGGTCTTTGTGTATAGTACACAAACAAAGCTGTTCCGATAAGCATAAATAGAGACCAAACAGGAACTGTCAATAAAATACCTAATAGTGAGGCACGTATCGCCGATTTATCGGATTTTGCAGTTAGGTATCTCTGTATTACAGTTTGATCTGTACCATACTTTTGTATCGCATAGAACGCTCCATTTATAGCCATCACGACAAATGTTAATCGTTTGAAATCTACATCATAAGGACCGAATCCCGTTCTTCCATTCTTTGATGCGACATCCCACAACTCTGAAAATCCACCTTCTATTGAGAATATTATAACCAATAAACAGATGATTCCACTTGCAAAAAGCATGAAGCCTTGGAACACATCAAGCCATATAACAGCCTCAATACCACCAAGTAAATTAACTACAACAATTATACTCCCAACTATTAAAATAATGACATATGTATTAATTCCAGTCATACTCTGCAGTGCAATTGCGAGTAAATAAAGTACAGTGCCCATGCCTGAAAATTGTCTTAGGACAAAGGCTATCGAGCTATAATATCTCGCAAAGCTGCCAAATCTCTTCTCAAAATATTCGTACGTACTTAGACCAATAACTTTTCTGTAGAGTGGGACAATAAACCAAACCGTTCCAAGAAGAACAATTGGCACCATAAGACCCTGAACTAGCAATATCCAATTATTTGAAAAGCCCTCTGCTGGGTAGCCTAAAAATGTCACACTACTAATTAAAGTAGCTAACAACGACATTCCAATAGCCCAAGACGGAACGCGTCCCTTTGCAGAAAAATAATCCTCAGTAGAATTTTGATTTTTCGCGTACCGAAGTCCAAAATAAAGTGTAATTAAGAGTACGAATAATATAATTCCGTAATCTAGAATACTTAAAATAGGTTTATCCATTTAGTTGCATAATTATATATTAAACAACCTGATCATTACTCCAAAAATAACTTCCAGGCTTTAATATAATATGTAATTCACTATTCTCAATTTTCATACGTATCACTCCTGCTTCATATACATGAACAGGCAACATCCTTTGAACATTGAGGGTATTTAAAATTTCATAGGCTGTAGCACCACCTTCTATATAAAGCTCTCTTAGATTAGAATTTATAAAAACTTGCTTGACTAATTTTGCCATAGCATGGCGTAAATAATCAGCATCAAAATCTAAATCATCTAAAAAAGCTAATATTACCTTCCCTTCATTTTTTATCTTCTCAACAATACCTTGTATGACAGTATAATCTTTTGCATTCCAATAAAGTACTGCCTGAGGATCCTGTTTATGTAACCAGTTTCTAGAGTTTTTGTGTGATGAACCACACACAAAAAGTGTAGATTCGCTTGATATAATTGACTTATCGACCGAAGATATAAAATATTCACTATTTAAATCGCTATTATGATGTTTATTTTCACCTATATAAGATTTCAATAAAGCTTTAAAATAAGCCGCTGCTCCAGCATTGACTGAATTGGAAGAGGTTTTTACTGCTAAATCGTTAATATCATCTGCAGTTAATACTTCACACACGTATACAGTGTTGTCAATTTCATCCTCAAACACCCTTTTTATCGTCCAATCACTAGCCCCCAAAATTTTCAAAACATTATCATCTAGAATAGGAAACTCTGGATCTTTTGAAAATGACGTTTGACTAATTAATTGATTATTGATCCAATAATTCCCATTCTTAATGTATCGATTTAAACTTGGATTAACAGGACAAAAAAATATTTTAGGTACATTTAAAATTTCTCTATATGTCGATATTTCAGCATAAATATGTCCCCGTAATGCCGAATCAAACTTCAAATAAACCCAATTAAAGGATGGAATATCAATCGTATCTATTATTTCACGAATTTGAATAATAGCTTCGTTCGCTGTTAATGAACGTGTATTACTATTAACTATAGCAACATCGCTATCAAAATTTTGATTAGAATACCAGGTAAAAACTTCTGCTCTTAAACCAGATTGATGAACTATTCCTGCAATTTCAGCTGCACCCGTTAAATCATCGGCTATTACTAAAATTGAGCACATAATATTTACTTGTTTTTGCTTAACTGCACTGCTGATTTAATTGCTAAGATCATTGCATCCGAACTAGCTACACCCTTTCCTGCAATTTCAAATGCCGTACCGTGATCTACAGATGTCCTTATGATAGGCAATCCCATTGTGATATTGACCCCTTTGACACTGTCCATTTGCTTTTTCTCAGGATTCCATTTAAAACCTGTTAATTTGAAAGGTATATGTCCTTGATCATGATACATTGCTACTATACCTCCATAGTAACCAGTTACTGCTTTAGCAAATAATGTATCAGCTGGCACTGGGCCATCTACATCGTAGCCATTTTCACGAGCCTCTATTACAGCAGGCAGTATTTCTTCATCATCTTCTGTTCCAAATAAACCAGAATCACCAGCATGTGGATTTAAACCTGCAATTCCAATTTTTAAATTTTTCTCACCTAAACTTATCAATCCCTGCTGTAGGAGCTCAACTACCTCCAAAATACGGTCCTTCTTGACTAAATCACATGCTTGCCTTAGAGAGACATGTGTCGAGACATGTATGACCTTCATATTATCTTCTACTAAAAGCATTGCATACTTTTTCGTATTCGTATAGTGAGCATAGATTTCTGTATGACCAGCAAAATGAAAACCTGCCTCATTAATTGATTTTTTATTAATTGGCCCCGTAACAGTGGCATCAACTTTTCCCTCTAATGCAAGTTCTATAACTTTAGTTACAGCCTGAAAAGATGCTTTCCCCGCTTCAGCTGAAACTTCACCAAAATTCACTTTGCTTAAATCGGTATTCTTCAAGTCCAACACATCAATTGTACCTAATTCAAAATAGGCTTCACTAATGTCTTCAAATGCATTGATCCTTAAATCAAAATTTAACTTTTCGGCTATTTGTCGAATTACATTGCCATCACCGATCAAGACTGGTCTACAAATAGAATGAATTTCGCTATCTAAAAGTGCTTTTATAGCTATCTCAGGACCAATACTCGCAGGATCTCCCATTGTGACACCAATAATTGGCTTATTCATTGCTCGTGGAATTAAATTGTAACTTATTATTTGTTATTAAATCTTGAAAATTAGAAATCAATTCTATTTCCTCTTCTGTATTGTCTTTATTAAGTGGAGGCATCATATAAGTATCACAAAGGTCAAATTGCTTCATCAAGACTTTCAATGCCCACAATGAATCACCCAACGACTTGTTAAATTGATAGATATTTCCCAATTTATCTGAATCATTTTGTAATCTATACACTCGATCCTCTAACCCTTGCTCTGCTGCCAAACACATCTGTGTATAAATATTGGGGGCAAAATTCCCTGTACTAGGGACAATACCAGAACTTCCATTCAACAATGCTATTGCAGATTGACCAGCCCAGCCCATGTAATGCTTAAAATCCTCTCTATTCTTACAAATTTCAAGAAGTGCAATAAGCCTATCTAAAGAACGCTCAGAGTCTTTTACAGCTACGATTTTAGGATGATGGCTAAGTCGCTCTATCACATCCAAAGGAATCGACATATGTGTTGTGGCAGGAATATTATAAATAATTAAATTAGAATGGCATTCATTAGCCAATTTCAAAAAATAATTTTCCATTTGCTCTTCACTAAGTGAATAGTAAGAGGGTAATGTTGCAACTACAGTCTCCACTCCGAGACTATAAGCCTTATTTGCAAATTGTATGGAATCTTCAATTATATTAGAAGATATACCAACCAGAAGCTTTTGTCCATAAGGACGATTTTCGACAGCAACTTTAAGATATTCTTCTTTAAAATATTGGGGTAATGAAGCACACTCCCCAGTGGTTCCCAAAATAAATGGAATTGCATTATTATTATATAAAAAGGTAAATATCCTTTTTACTGCTTTCTCATCTAATGATAGATCCTCAAGCATTGGAGATATTACAGGAATAATAGTTTCTTTCATTTAAATAATTAATTAATAAGCCTTTTCAAAAATCTCTATTGCATCTTTTAAGTTAATTTCTCGTGGATTATTCACCAATAACCGCGTTATTTTCATCGCATCAGCTGCCATTGTTGGTATAGCATCCTTTGGAATATTCAAATCACGAAGTCTACTAGGTATTGCACAATCTACCATTAGCTGTTTTATTTTAGATATCCCTGATAATGCTGTTTCTTCATCAGATTCTAGCTTTAAACAACCTAGAGCTAACGCGACTTCAGCATATTTCTTCACATTACTTTGATAATTAAATTCCATGACGTGAGGTAACAGAATAGCGTTGGAAAGACCATGTGGTAAATGAAACATACTGCCCAAAGGATACGACAAAGCATGTACACCAGCTGTATTTACTGGTCCCAAACAAAAGCCACCTAAAAGACTCCCCAAAGCAACATTGCTGCGAGCTTCGATATTATTACCATCCTTTACTGCTTCAACTAAATTCGAAGAAATTAGTTGCATCCCCTTATAAGCATACATATCAATAAATTCTTGAGAATATCTGTTGGTATACGCTTCTAAACAATGTGTTAAAGCATCTATTCCTGTTGCCGCAGTTATTGCTTGAGGGATACTAACCGTCAAAAGAGGGTCAGCATAAACCATATCAGGAACCAAAAAAGGACTAATTATACCTTTCTTTTGACCTTCATAATCCACCAAAATTGCATTCGGTGAAACTTCACTGCCTGTACCAGCAGTTGCTGGCACACAGATTAGATCTTTCGTGCGCTTTTTTAATAAGCCATTACCTACAATTTGTTCAAGTGATTGATCGTTATTCAATAGCGATGCTACAAGTTTTGCAACATCAAGTACACTACCTCCACCAATTCCAATGACAGCATCAATATTACAGGATTTATATGCATTATAAACTCGGTTAAAATCATCAAATGTAGGCTCTTGAACTATACTCTCATCTAAATAAACTTTAACATTTGCTTCTTCAATACTTTCAATCAATGGCCGTATAGCATCTCTTAGCGGTGCTATAGAAAGGATTAAAACTTCTTTGTATGAATAAGTACTAATATCTTCGGAAAGTTGTGATAACACTCCGTTTCCAAAATTGAAATATCTTGGAAAATTTATCCTTAAATTTCTACTCATAGTATTATTCCTCTTCAGGTTTATATTCTTTTTCAGTTGGTAATGTATAGCCTTTTACTGCCGGCCATACTCCATTTTTAATCGTACGTTTCTTGAAATTTTTAGGATTCGCTATTACATGCTTCATCTTTTCTCTTCGCCATGTATATGCAAAATGTACTAAACCATCATTACTCTGTATCACAGCAGGATAAGAATATTGGCTTATTGGAGAATCCTCCAAAATTAAAACAGCTTCCCAATTGATTCCATCTTTTGATACGGATACATTTAATGGAGTTCTTTTTCCTTTAGGATGCTCAGGTGGAGGTAATACATGGTTATAAATCAACACATGTATTCCATCTTTTAGTGTCACGGCATCTATGCCTGAATTATTATTAGGCAATGTAGTTTTCTGTAATGGAGTCCAAGTTTCACCATAGTCATAAGACCAAGACTCTGCAATAGCCCAATTTCTGGTACGCGCCAAAAGCTGTAATTTACCTTTACCATGATCTAACACACTTGGTTGAATAGCATTGATATTATCCCCTCTGTTAATAGAAGGAGTTTTTCGCCAAGTTTTGCCCTTATCAGCACTGATTTCTAGATGAATATTCCACCCATTTCCTTCAGTACTACTTGGGGAAAGTAAATTACCGTTACTCAGCAAAACAGGCTTGTTTTTGATTGGTCCCAATATACCATCTGGCAATAAAGTGGGCTCAGACCAAGATTTACCACCATCACTAGATTTTTTTACCACACCCCACCATTCAGATGGTTTGGGTCCTACTTTATAAAAAAGTAACAAATCCCCACCTGGTACTTGATACAAAACTGGATTCCATGTAGGTAATCGAGTTCCATCCTTTTGAATACCATCAGCTACTGAAGTTGGAGCTGTCCATTTTCCATCTACATTTCTTGAAACATATATTTCAACATCAGGATTACGCTCATGTGTTCCCCCAAAGAAAGCATATACTAATCCAGAGGGAGTATCTTCAATAGTAGCTGAATGACATGATGGAAACGGAGCACTGTCATATACAAATTGATCTTTAATTACTCCTTTGCGCCACTTTTGAAAATTATTTTGTTGTGCAAAAACCACCCCTAAGCAACAAGTAATTAGGGTTAATATTATATTTTTCATATTTTATATTTTACTTTTAAACAGATAGTTACCAGACACAACCTCAACTTTAACCCGACCTTCTTTAACGTCTTCCAAAACTTTTAATCCTTTTGCATCTTTCAATGATTTACCTGATTCATAAATAGACGCTACGCTAGAAGTAGGTATATATATAACAGCTGTTGCATTGACTGGGATCGCTATCTCCCATTGAAAATCATTTTTTGTTTTTTTCCACTTTGAATCAATTTGCCCGTATAAACTTTGATATGTTGCATTAACAAAATTTAAATCACCAACTAGTTCTGGTTTCATTTCAATAGTTTGAAATGCATTTTCTTTAGATTTTATACCTGCCAAATTTTCATAGTACCACACCATGAGATCACCTAACATCATCACATGATTTTGAGAATTCATCTTAGGGTGTGCTGAATTTCCATTCCACAACTCCCAAATTGTCGTTGCTCCATTTTCAATCATATATCCCCAAGATGGATAGGTCTTTTTGGTAGCTAACTCATATGCAAGATCAGCCTGACCAATATCTGTGAGAGTACGCATTAACCATTGTACCCCAACCACACCTGTACTTAAGTGACCACTATGCACGACCTTAATAGTATTGATCATGTTATTAATTACACTACCTCTATTTTTAGCTTCCACTAAGCCAAAATTCACAGCTAAGATATTTTCAGTAAGCTTATTATCACCATAAAACCCTTTCTCATTATAAAACACGCTATTGAATGCATTTTTTATCTTTTCCGCCCTAGCACTAAAATTTTGTGTATCCTGGTGATTCCCTGTTAGCTTACTAAATTTCTCCATTAACCCTAGCAGATGATAATAATACGCTGTCGAAATAAGTGGACTAGGATACTTCTTGTCTGCAATCTTCCCTCTTCCCGCTTCTATAGATTCTGGTGGGAAACACCAGTCACCATAGCTATCTTTGCTGATTATTCCCTTTTCATTCGTATAATTAGAGTACATGTAATTCATCCATTTTCTCATTGCTGAATAGTGATGAGAAAGAATTCTTAAATCATTACTTTGCTCGTATAACATATCAGCAACAACTAAATATGTACCTGGCCAACTAATATTATCACTATAGTACCTCCAAAATGCTGGAGCAACATCAGATATAGATCCATCAGCTGTTTGTGAAAGACGAATATCTTCAAGCCATTTGTTATAAAAATTTAGATTATCAAACATAAATGACTCTCCATAAGCAGTCACTGTACGATCGCCCAACCAAGGCTGACGCTCATTTCTTTGTGGACAATCAATCGGCATACCTTTGTAGTTCGAAGCTGTTCCCCACCAAGCATTCTGATATATCTTATTTAATATAGAATTAGAGCTTTGGAATGATCCAATAGTTGCCAAATCATCATACACAAACCTTCCTACGAAATTCTTTGGGTCAACCAGACCTGAATAGTTAGTAAATTCTACATATCTAAAACCATGATACGTAAATGTCGGCTCCCACTCTTCAACTGAACCACCTTTGAGAATATAGGTGTCTGTAGATTTTGCATCTCTTAAATTATCTAGAAATAATTCACCATTATCTTGTAACGATTCGGCAAATTTCAATTTGACCTGTTCACCTGCATTCCCCGTGACTTTAAATTTTACCCAGCCTGAAAAATTTTGACCAAAGTCAACGATAAAACGTCCTTTCTCCTTTTGAATAATTTGCACAGGTTTAATATCCTGCATCACTTTCATGAAGCTATTTATCTGCGCTTCATATTTGCCTGATGGCTGTTGGACGTACAATGCTTTTGACCATTTAGAATCATCATAACCAACCCTTGTCCAACCGACTAATTCTTTTCTAGCATCGTACTCCTCACCATCATATTCATTATTTGCTGTAATAGGGCCATCTGTAGTACCTTTCCAAGAGTCATCAGAACGTATCACTTGTGTCGATCCATCTTCATAGGTTACAAAAATCTGCATTTGCATCTTCGGAAATCCAAATGATTTGACCTTATACGGCTTTGATTGCCTCATAGCATAAAACCGACCATTTCCCAACACAACACCAATGGCGTTATCGCCTTGTTGCAAATTTGACGTCACATCAAATGCATTGTATTTAATATTTTGAGAGTAATCAGTTGGAGTTGGGGCTAGTACTTGGTCACCTATTTTATTTCCATTGATATACATTTCATAGAGACCAAGTCCCATAATGTAAGCAACAGCCTTTTTAACCTTTTTAGAAGTTTGAAATTCTTTTCGAAAATATCTAGCTGCGAGCTTACCTTCAGTCTGATTATCACTTGAAAGATAACCATCAAATCCGATCCATCGATTATACCAATCCTTGTAGATGAGCAATCCGACAGTCCAATTGGCAGGTTCAGACCATCCTGATTCCCCGAAATTGGTTTTAATTTTAACCTTCCAAAATACTTGCTTACGACTTCTCAACTTTTCGCCAGCATAATAAACTGAAATAGAATTTCTTGAAGATATATTTTTAGAATCCCATAAATCACCTATATTTCTATTCAATAACTCCAATGATGAAGCTACTAATACGTGATAAGACTCTTGAACAACACCACGCTGCTGACCTAGAATTTTCCAACTTAACCTTGGATTTTCTATATCAATGCTAATAGGATTTTCAATAAGTTCGCAGCGAAGATCATGAACAGTTATAGACTGAGACTTCGCTATAAAAACATTACATAGTATAATCCAAATAATCCCAATCTTTAACTTCATGAATCAAAATTTTAGTTAACCGAAAAATCAAAATATAATACCATATGCAAAGCACGAATAGGCTCTTTCTCGAAATCATAATACACATGATCCATCCCCATTGGTCCAGTTGTAGTAGGTTTTTGTGTTTTAGTGCCTATTGCTGAAATACCGTTCATGAATGAAATATCTCCAGAAGGGAATGTTGGCTCCATATTTTTCCAATTTGTATCCTTCTGTTCTTTAGGCGTAAACAATCTCAAAAAGACATCTTCCCTATCCGTAAAAACTCTGAAAGACTGATTCTCCATTATAAATTTAGCCCAATACATATTACTATGATATCCCTTGAATTCAGGATATTTAAAAGGAATCTCTCCTGTCGCTACATCGTTATAATCTTTCTTCCACACATCAAACTTATTACCCTTCATGCGGTTTTTCCATACCCTGTAAGGACCACGTCCCATATATTCTATCCCTTTTAATTGAGACTCAGGAAAAGAAAAATTAACTCCTACAAAACGGGTAAAATAAGCCTCTGGAAAATATTGCACCTGCATCTTTAACTGACCGGAAGCAAACACTTCCCAACGTAAAGTATTATAGCTAGATTTTCTATCAAAAGTAGATTCTATGATTACTTTGTCCTCTAATCGAGTAAGAGTGAAATTTTTAAAATTATTTACTCCTTTTTCAATAATAGGTCCATTACCTAAAGGCAAAAGGCCTTTAGAATTTTGTACTTCTTGTAATAAACCAGAAATTTTATTAAACTTATACTGTATATTATTCGCTGATATAGTATAAAATAATGCATCTTCAGTAACATTTACTGTAGACGAATTTGCTTTAACTAAGAATTTTTGAGTAACACGTTCAGGTAAAGAAATAGGATAACTCCAAGTATAAATTTCATTTTTAAATGGATCTTTTGCCGTTATATATAAAACATCATAAGTATACCAATTCGATGGCAAATCAACTTTCAGCTGTCCCCAATCATATGGCTTAATATCAGGCGAACTAATATCACCCTTGTAGTTAGTTAAGTTTTCACCATATTCACCCAATTTCCTAAGTTCATATTGAAAAGAACACTGCTTCGTATTTGTAAATGAATACCGGTTTTCAATCCTAAAATTACCTTCAAATTCTTTAGTCATTTCACGTTTCTCAAAAAAGATTGGACTCCATACTTCTTTGATTGTGTAATAACTACCTTCCTTTTCATAATATGGCCCTACTATCCCGTCAGCCCCGTGATTACCGTCTGTGTCTATTACATCTCCTTTATCCTTACGCACTATTCCCTGGTCTTGAAAATCCCATAAAAAGCCCCCTGCGGACAATGGGTTTGCCCACATTGCATTCCAATAATCTTCAAGCCCAGCTCCATGACCTCCGTCAAACATACCATGTAAAAATTCAGTAGGCATGACAATATTATGGCCGTGATCATAGCTTCCTATACCGTAGTTATACTCACGATAATGTGTCGTTTCAAACCCTCCATATACTGCCCAAGGGTGTATCAATGGACGTTTTTGAATATCCTGATCAAAAAAGATATAATCTAATTCTGTATTATGCCCTCCCTCATTACCATTAGCCCAAAATATAATGGAAGTATAATTTTCAGACACCAGCATCATTTCTTTCAAAAGTGTTGAGCCTACTGTTGTGTCATAATAGCCGTGCCATCCTGCTAACTCGTTCATCACATACAAGCCTAAAGAATCACATGCTTCCAAAAAATGATTATCTGGAGGATAATGAGCCATACGAACAGCATTCATATTCATATCTTTCATGAGTGAAACATCATGGTAGCTTATCTTTTCACTCGTAGTCCTGCCTGACTCTGGATGAAAACTATGTCGATTTACACCTTTAAACTTTATTTTAGATCCATTAATATAAACACCATCTCTTTGTTTGACTTCAATAGTTCTAAAACCGAATTTCTGTTGTTGCTGATGAATCACTTTTCCTTTATTAAAAAGTGTGAAACGAGCAGTATAACGATTTGGAAATTCCGCTGACCACAGTTTAGGATTATCAAATTGGAGATTAAACCAAGTTGAGTCTACTGAAATAATTTGTTTCAAGGATTTGCCATAAGGTTTTCCTTGTTGATCAAATAGTTCTACCATTAGCTCATCCGCTTGTCCTTCTTTCAAGATTCTGCTTCTGAACTCACCATTTGCCTTTGCGTCAATAGAAATTCTAGAAATATAAGATTTCGGTAAATATTCTAAATATACAGGTCGATATATCCCACCTAAAATCCAATAATCAGCCTCCCTTTCTGCGGCATTCACAGATGTATTAGCAGAATGTTTGGCAACTTTTACCTCTAGAACATTCTTTTGACCATATTTAAGAAGGTTCGAAATATCGTATTTAAATACATAAAAAGATCCTTGGTGAATAGCTCCTGCCAGTTTTCCATTAATTTTGACTTCAGTATCAGTCATTGATCCCTCAAAGACAATATTCACCACTTTACCTTTCCAAGATTTATCTACTTGAAATGAATGTTTATATTCACCAAACTCTTTTGAAATTGTTTCCTTTTTATCAAAACCATAGTTATAATTACCGAAACCTTGTAATTCCCAATTGGATGGAACCTGAATTTTCGACCAGACACCTGCTTTCATTCCAGCAGAGACTTTAAAATCCCACAATACTCCGTCGTCTTTACCCTTTCCGGATAAATATTTAATTTCAGTTTGTTGGGCTATAACTTGTTTTTGAAATAAAACAAGAACTATAAGACTAAGTATTCTAATAAATTTAGTAATCATGACTAATTAATCTTCTCTGCTTTAAAATTCAACAATCTATAACTAGCTTCACTAATTGGTGTACCTGGATTAGAAACATCAAAATCTTGATCTGTCGGGGTATCAGCATTCGGAAAAGTTCTACTTTCACCGGTTCTGAAACTTACACGCGAAATTTCGTGTACTGGCTGGAAAAATAAACGCGTGCCCTTATCCGCACCATTAATTTTTAGTTTATACGATCTAGTGTTAACATTTATATCTAACGTGATTACGTATTTTTCGCCAATCTTATATTCTTGTACAGAAGCATTTCTATAACCCGCCTTATTTTTGATAAAGCCATCTTGATCAAATGTCAAACGTCCAGCAGCTTGACCTTTTGCATTTAAAAACTCTATCTGAAGTTGACCTTTATCTATCTGATTTGCAAGTATTGTAAATGAAACATTTAAAACCTTACTTTCTGGAATTACACGTTCTGCCTTTGCATAGTCATATTTATCTTTATCGCGCAATATTAGAGCACCATTTTCTAATTTGACAGAAGCCCAAAGTGGACTATAAATATTCCATTTACTAAATGCTGCTTCGCCATCAACTGAAAAATCTTCAGAAACATTATCCGCTTCAATAGATGTAACCGGCACAGGCACTTTAGCCACCCACATATCTTCCTTATTCATACTATAGGTTAGCCACATGCTATTATCTATTGGCTTACCATTTTCTGAAGTGATACCACGAACATACTGTGGACCATAAGATTTATAATTACCACCATAACGCATGGTAGATATCTCTCCATTTACCAACAATAGATCTGTATAAGTCAATCCATCTTTACTTGTGGATATTGCCAAAGGCCATCTAAACTCTGATGGGTTATACACTGTTGCAAAATTTCCGTCAGAAGTACCTTGTCCCCAAATTTTGGCATTACTATTTACAAAACCTGGCGCTCGCAATGGAGTATAACTCCAAGATTTACCATTATCTTTACTAATTGATGTTAAAGCATGTTTCCACAACCCTACAACACTTCCATTAGCCAAATGGTAGTAAGAGAAAGCTTTGATAGGTCTATTAAATGGGATCAACGGATCATCTCGATCAGCTTCTTCAACCCACTGTTGCATAACAAGTGGATCTGCCATCATTTCATTACAAGCTTTAATAAACTCCTTATCTTTACTTTTAGTATATAGCGGATATTCTGCTTTGTATTTTGCAAATGAAGAATTCATTCGAATAAAATATATAGGACCTAAAGAACCGTCTTTATATATCTCACGAACGACCCTACCTATTCCATTACCATCATTGGGATCATCTTTTTTGTCTAATGCCACTCCATAATAACCTATCGTGAGAAGTCTACCACTCTTAGATGTATAAAAGCCCATGCGTTGATGCATTATGGCGTACAAGTCGTTACCGGCTTTATCCGTTCTATCAGGTTTAGTGAATCCTTCAGGAACTTTGTAAGGTGGAAAAACAACTATTGGCTCTCCCCACTTGTATCCGTCTTTCGAACTTTGAAGAAACGTTTTGCCTTCAGCCATATGTTCACCAACAGGGTTACCAAGGAATTGTACAAAGTATGTATTATTCCAAAATGCCATAAAGGGTTGGTGATTATATGTAAAATTATTCCCTCCTGCTAAATCTGGATGTTCTCTATTTGCACGAAATATTTGAATATTGTGTGTTCCTACGGCTGGGCTTAATTGCCCATGATGATAATCTACATTAGATAGCGTATTTCCTACATATCTAACCGTATCTTGCGCTTCAACACAAGAAACAGCAATTAACATACCTGCTAATATATTGTACTTCAAACTCATATTTACTTCTTTTGCTCTTGCTTCAATAAATTATTCAAATGCTTTTTGGAAGCTTTGAATATCGTTCCATGCTTATGTCCTGTTGGTATTTTAATTTTGTCATTTATATTTTCAAAGGTTTTGAAATCCTTCGTGGATACGGCTTCATAAGATTTGTTCCCATAGGAATCAAAGTATATTAGCCACTTGTCCTTCACCTTTACAACTGAAGGCCCTTCTGTTAAAAAACCTGAAAATGGAGCTGTTATATTATTAAATGGCCCTAAAGGATTATCTCCTGTTGCAACTTTTAAATTTCTATTTGGACGTGTATTATCTTTTAAAACCAATGCATACTCATCTTTTCTTTGCTTGACGATAACTGCGTCAATCACACTAAATCCTGGTTCATAGTAAATTTTGGTATCAGAAAAATTCACAAAGTCATTCGTTTGGGTATAGTACATCCTATGATTATTAATTTCCTCTTCTACTCCTTTTTCATATCTATACGGAATGGTAGATGCCCATATAATAGTAAACTGATGTTTTTCTGAATCATAATATAATTCGGGAGCCCAAGCATTAATTGTTTTAGGTTCATGAGCCATTACTGGGATTTCCTTAGTATTTTCCCAATTCACTAAATCTTTAGATGAAGCATAACCGATACTACTTTCCGATTTCCAAGCAATTGTCCACACAAGATGATAGACTCCATTTTTATCTCGAACCATCGATGGATCACGCATAATTTTTTGTTTTCCAACCACAGGTTTTAGATATATATTTTGCAATGTATCCCACTGATAGCCGTCGTAACTATACAAAAAGCGTAAACCTTCATCGGCAGGCTCTCGAAACGACGTGAACATGTAAACATCCTTCTGACAAGAAGTAAATAAGCTTACGAAGAATAAAAGAATTATATTTTTCTTGAGTATAATCATTGTTAATATGCATTAATCAAACTATGCTTTATCTAAAATTAAAACCCAATCATTTCCATCCTTATGCTCTCCTTGGGGTTTAAAGATTTGAATTCCTTTATTCTCCAATTCTCCAATTATAATAGTTTCACCAGTTCTGGGATTAAACCAAGAAGCTTTAACTTTATCTCCTTTTAATTTTCCCATGATTATTTTCATTTCTCTTCCACTATAATTATATATAAAAGCATAATCATCTGTTCTAGTAGCTATTAATCTATCATAGCGTTCTCCATTTTCAGCAATAATAGTTTGGTCAGGAATTCTATCAAAATAATTACCTCTTGACAACATAAGATTCTTTAAATAAATCATTTGAGAAGCTCCAGCTGCATTTAAACCTTCAGTCCATAACATTGACGAACCATAAGCAGAGGTGGTATCCTTGGCAGAATGCATTTGCATTACAGAATTCTGACCGTACGTATACCCAAAAGCACCTGCAAACACTGACCAATACCCATATCGACGTACATCCTTATCTACCCAACGGATTTCTTTCACATCATGTAATCCTTGTGGGATACCTTCATACGATGGTTCTCCATCAATTGTTGGTTTAGTAGGCTTCAAGTTCCAATCCACCTCCATGAATCTCCAATTGTCCTCACCGTAATGCTTGACCTCATTGCTTGATGTATCTTGATCATAACGTCTATGCCCAGATTGCACCATATTAAAGTCTAACCACGATTCATTATGAAACCAATCGGAAGAAGCTGTACGACCACGTGGATGATATGTCATAAGTTGTTTTGGTGAAATACCTTTAATAGCTGGTCCAATTTCTTTCCATACAGCTATAGAATCAGATCCCTTAATATCGCCACCATTCAACCAAATAATATTGTTTTTATCTTTCCAACGATCTGCTAGAAATGAGGCAAATAGCCTTGCTTGCTCTGGGCTTACTAATCCATTTTTCACATTAGTTCCCCACACAGGAACTAAAGCCATGTAAATTCCCTTTGCAGCAGCACGATCTATCATGTAGTCGATGTGATCCCAATAATCATATTGCTCTGGATTATTGGGATCATTCCCCTCAGTAATAAAAGGTTTTGATATATCACTATTCACAATGGAAGAATCTCCGTAAATATTAACAGAAGGGACTGTATGTAAAACCATAGCTTGTATCACATTGAATCCTTTCTTTTTACGATCCTCCAAATAAACTTCAGCTTCTTCACGATCCAACTTATTGAACAATAACCACCCTGTATCTCCTAACCAGAAAAAAGGTTTACCATCTTCAGTCATCATATATCTCCCATTTTCACTAATTTTTAGTGCAGGAGTTTCATTGTTAGGTATTGAACTTTCACAACTTAAAAGAGCACCTAGTGCTAGAGAGGAATAAAATAACTTACTTAATATTTTCATAGTTAGATTGTTTACTTTTAATGATTATCTTTTCTTTAACCATATTACCCTTGATTGATTACTATCAGGGAATAGTTTACCTTTTTTACCTAAGTTAATTTTTCCAATAGTTGACAACTCCCCACTATTACTATCAATAGTTGTGATTTCGAAAGTTCCTTTATAACTAGGTAATATATCTTTGATCTGATTTATTGTTGCTCCGAATAATATAGCCCCTTCTTTACTTTCGAGCATTTTAACATTGTCAACTTGCTTCGGAAGCATAGTTGCTGCAGCCTTAAAGAAATCTTCATTATTGATCTTGGGCAAATTAGCCATTGATCCCCCAGCCATAAATACAGCCCAAGCATTTGAAGGATAATTATCCCCGTGATAAACTACTACTTTATCTGGGTGGGCATTTCTATATTCTAAAACAGCACGATACACTTGATCAAAAGCTGTTTTCTTAGGCTTTAATAAACGTGCATGTTGGCGAGGGGCTAAATGCTGACCTCCTGTTGGAGAATATGCTGTTCCATCGGCTTGATAATGCCAATATCTGATATCTATAATTTGAATCTCCTGAGACCTAGATTTATCATTTAATATAGCATCTTGAACATCCTTAGTAGTACTTAGAGCGACTATAACTTGTCTAGAAGTCTCTTTTTTCCACTCTTTTATTACATCAATCCAAAATTCCACAAAATGAAGTGGACCTGTATATTCGGCACTTATTAATTGAATAACATTACTATTATCCTTAAAATTGTCTAAACACTTTCGTATATATGCACGATGTAATTCACGTCGAACAGGATTATTAATATCATAAAATTGTTCATCCATGAATATTCTCTTATCACCAGCATAGTGAACAGGCTCTGGAAAACCTACATTATTGATATTATTTGCTGTCCGCCAAGGGAAATCTGTATAATGAGCCCCGGCCTCCAAAATATTATGTTGAAAATACTGTTGATGCATTAACAATAAACCCTGTTGATCTGCTAGGTTTGCAAACTCCTGAAGACGATTCCAATAAAAATGATTATAACGGGTCAAGTCATATTTAGAAAGTCCATCATAAGCTACCCCCTGCCCACTTCTGGCAAATGGTAACTCATAAAATGGAGGCCATACTTCATTGTTAATTCTTCGTGTTCGCTCATGGTCATCTCTTCGTCTATCATACCATAATCCGTAGTTATGATCAATAGACAAAACATTATTTTTAACCATTTCATTCGCCATTTTACTCAAATCATCCGTCAACCCCAATCCCATTTCACCAGGAACAAATCGTGTAATATGTGGTTTTGCTTTTACAGCCCCATAAGGTCTAGAACTTCCTGACCACCACTGCACATCTATTTTACCCCCTGTCATGACTTTATTTGACGCTATTAGCCATCCGTTTTTAATCGACATAAGTGATAAAGGCGAGGTAGTGCTTACACTTTTATCTACTTGCTTTTCATCTATCCATAATCCATCAAAACTTACATTCAAAGGATTAATATTAATTTCTTGGTATATAAAATCATCCAAATTCGATCCTGTAGCGTATGCAGCAGCTGTTAATGCCTTAGCTTGTTCTATAGACGGACTACTAGTACCTCCAGAATCAATCGGTTTAAACTTTGTGCGTGAATTAGCTACATCTCCTATTCGTGATTGCAATTGAGCATAATATAAACTTCTCGGTTTAATATGTTCGTTTGACATATCCCAATAACCATTACCTTGAAACTGGGCCCACACACCAAAGGCCCAGTTCATAGCAGTAGATGGTTGATAACACTCTACTAAAGCAGCACTACTCTGCCATATCATCGAATTAGCAGCTGTCCATCCAGCCCCATTTCCATCTTGTCCTCTATTTTTTAAACTTATAGCTTGATTATCAATCAAAACATTATCAAACAAAACACCTGTAGCCCAACTATCTATAGCTCCACTAAAATTGTGTGAATCATATGCATGGCATTGCACAAAAGCATTAGGACCAGCTGCCATAAAGCCAGTTGAAAAATCATGATATCCCCCTTCAGAATAGCAACGTTGAAATAATGTTTGTTGACCTTTTGTATGAAAAGTATAGCGTCTTTGTCCTCCGATTTCGGAGATCGGAGATCTTGAGATACAATCTTCGACTGTGACACGAGATGATGAGGAAAGTAAATAAACTGCTGATCCAGCAAAATGCTTAAATTCTATTCTACGAACCCATATATCCCTTGCATTTTCTACACTAATAGCCATCCATCTATGATCTTCATCTTTTTGATTAGTAGTATCATATTCAGAGATTACTTTTAAATTTTCTACCCCAATATTCTCTACACGTCCGGTCCATTCATATTTTTGAACATGACTTTCAGCAAATGTTTTTTCAAGCGCATTAGTTAATGGGGCATCTACCTCCAATTCGTTTCCATTAATAGCTACAACCCTACGATCCCACACTATATCTCGCTGCCCAACTTTCCAACCAATCGCTGTAATACCTCCACCAAAATGATGTGTACCCAACGCATTAATCCATTTCATACTTGATGGTCTAGTAATAACAATTTGATCACCAACTTTAATTTTCGCACCTTGAGTTACACGTATTTTATTTGTCCCAACAGGAACATAATAATTCTCTATATTAACCTTATTATCAAAAATTTTATTATCATTACCTATAATTTTAATTAAAGTATTTCTACTCTTTCCTGCACCTACAATTATAGTTCCCTTAGCATCTATTCCCGCTCCCCTTAAAACCACTCCTGATGTATGTAAATTTAGTGTTCCGAACACTTTGTATGTGCCTTTAGAGAGCTGTACAGCTCCTCTAAATCCACTTTTATCTAACGGAAGTTTCGACACATAATCAATTGCATATTGAATCAATTGTGTTGCATCATCCATTATTATAGGTACAGATACTTTTGTCGCAATAAAGGGAATTTCAGATTCACCAGCTTTAAATCCAGCAAATGAAAAATCAGGGATCCTATTACCTAATGAGTCTGGAATAATTGAAATTTTATCTTCTTTAATTTGTAAAGGTTTATTCTGCTGTCCATTTGCATAATTTATGCAACATAAAATGTATACACCTATTTTCAAGGTAAATGATTTTAAAAACATATTTTTTGCTACAGAAATAATTTGCTTCCTTAACATGAATAAATTGGTTATAACTAAAAATGGAATCTAGTAATATCTATCGCCACACCTAGCATATACAAACATAATTTAATTAACCATTTATGTTATATATGTTATTTTCTGTGTAATGTATTATCTTACCCATATCGATAGATATATTTACAATGGGAAAATGCGGCTTCAAATGTATTTACAAGAACTTAACATTACTTAATGTTTAGAAATGTAATGCAAACTAAAAAGTAGAAATAGTATAATTTTACAGGTCTTATTTAATATCATAGGTTTGGCAATTAGACTCATAAAATACTAAAACATTTACAAATCAAAACGATTTAATTTTATAAATGCATAAAAAAAGAATGGTTCCACAATTCTATTAGTATACTTCGCAGTATAGATAATAAAAATAGGAACCATTACTAAGGGATACCAATAAACCTATTTTAAACCATTATAAACCACACATCTAATAATTATTTATTCTTTTTATTAACCAAACTATTTAAATAAACCTCAATATTTGCATATCCTGAAGCTGTAATAAGAGCCGAATCTTTTGGATCTTTAGGGTTTAACCCCATTTGCTTTTCTACATTATCTGGGATACCATCATTATCTGAATCTACATATGCTTTGCCCTTATAACTTGGGTATCCGCCTACTTGCAAGATATCTGTTATGATTCCAATTTTATAGGAATCCTTAGGTAATCTTCTGTGTTCAAATTCATTGTCTGGTAATTTCACATTCTTTAGTGGTGTAGGCTTTCCATCACGAACTTCTTTAACGATTCTCGTATCTACCGCATCGCGGATAGGTAATGTAGCACCCGCGCTATTTAATACTAATTCGTACGCTTCCTTTGCCGAAATAATCTGCATATCAGCCATTGGCAAAGGTTTATGCACTCTAGATCGAAGCATATAATCTTCATACTCTTCTCCTTTAGCCAAACTACCATCTTTATTATAAAACTGAACACCACCAGCCCAATTGTCCTTAGTTATTTTATCATAGCCTTCTACAATATTGCCTTCCACATAGGCACGACCAAATACCATATAATTAAGTTTGCTACGTCCAGACTCAGGCTTAAGCAATCTATAACTAATAGGCTGATCAACAGGAGTCGCAGGACCTGGCTTAAAGTAATTGTTTATCACATTATATTGAGCTGTATAGTCACCTCCATCTACAGAGCGATGCACCCAATTATACATTACATTATTTGCTAAATTGAAAACGCCATTCCAACCAATAGAAGGATTTCGTGCAGCATTATTAGCCCACAAATTTCGCATAAATGAACAATTTTCTCCTCCTAATGTACTTCCAAAGGCGTGATTCCATGTATCTAAAGCTTCTGAAAATATTGAATTCTGTATAGTAATGTTAACCGTTCCTAATTTGACTGCTTGTTTGCCTGTACCATCATCATACATATGTCTATATATAGACATATTCTCATCCAATCCCCAGCTAGCAGAAATATGATCCATCATGATATTTCCGATGGGATTTCCACCTATCGCATCATCCCTTCTTCCAACGAAAGTTTCTCCTCTACGAAATCGCATAAATCTTACCACTACATCATGCGTATCTATCCATACAGTCTCTCCTGCCACACAAACACCATCTCCGGGTGCAGACTGACCAGCAATAGTAATATATGGTGCACGAATAATTAATGGAGTCTTTAAACGAATAATTCCTGCAACATTAAAAACAATTATACGGGGTCCACCTTGTTCACAAGCTTCGCGCAATGTTCCTGGTCCGTTATCTTCTAAACTTGTAACTACGATTACTCTTCCGCCACGACCACCAAATGAAAATTTGCCACCTCCCTCTGCGCCTGGAAAAGCAGCTATATCAGCCTGAGGTAAATCAGTAGGCCGACCAGCCCAAGGAATATAAGGTTTACCTTTTTTAGCATACTCATCTATAATTGGTAATGCTTTTTCCCATGCTGCATCAGATTGTTTACGCGCATTTGATAACATCTCTTCTGATGCTTTTTTAACACCCTCAGGTATCTTAGGATATTGAGCCATCACATCTTGATTGTATGCTACTGCCACCCCCATCATAATAAATGCTGCTTTTAATAATCTCATTATATTAAACTTTTCAGTAATTGAAATTTAGAATTATACTTTTCTATAAATGGTTAACACTTCTTATCAAAAAATTGAATTTTCAACTCTTTTATCAAAGTAACTCATAATTCACCTTATAGTTCTTAAAGAAATTACCAAATTACTACACGATATTATCATAAAAGAATGTGCTTGCTATTTTTGAATCTTTGTGCTTATACTCAAATAACGGAAACCTTGTGTGTCTGTAGTTACTTGATTAACATACAATGCTCCATATTTGCCTTCTGGTGTTAAAAAATAAACCATATTTCCAGCAGCCAAGCCTTTATCAGAATCTGTTACTGAAGTTTTAGTTAGGTTTATTGCTCTTTTTTTAGCCTCAGTTTCAATTGTACTTGAAGAAACTAAGACATTGGTAAAGGTACTCGCTGAACTTGTAATAGGTGCACTAAATAATGTTGTTCTTTTTTCCCAATCACTAATATCTAAAGTTGGATTTGGATTTGGAGTGACGTTAATAGAATACAAATTATAGGAAAATCTATTTATATGAGTTGGTCTAGTATCAAGTAATGTATAAACACCAAAATCAATTTTGGAAGAATTAGCCTTACCACCTGTATAATCGTATACAGTTCCATCCAAAATTGAATAAAAGCTTTTTCTGGTATTATCACCTTCAAATGGAGCATACAAATGCCTATTGGGCAAATGAATATAACTAGGCTTACCTTCCAAGGTTATACTTTTATAGCCATCACCGATATATTGATTCAATCTATTGTATGCATATATACGAAATGTGATTTTGCCATCTCTTTTCATTTTGTGTTTAATTACACCTGAATAAGAGTTTTTCTCATTCTGCTTGAGTATAATTTCACGCTTACCTATTTGACCGTTTCCTAATGTACTATCCACAGAAATCTTTGTCATTTCTTCTTGAGATATGACTCTAAAATGTATATAAGCACTATCCCCATCATTCAATACCCCATCCGTAGTAAAGCTATTTGTTCCCTTATCCATAAATTCAACGGATAAATCGTCAAACATATTGAATATATTTTGTTGATCTTTCACACAGCTAATTGTTAGCGAAGAACCGATAAACATCAGTGAAAGCATCTTTATTAATTGTATCTTTTTCATCTATTTTATTGTATAAATATTAAAATTAGACAAGTTTTAATCCTGATTATCAAGCGGATCAAAAACACCACCTTCCCATCCTATAGTTGGAAAAATATCTACACCACGCCAAACAAAATCATTATGAAATGTATAAAAGTTGTGGTATTCAGGAATATCAATCACCCTAAAACCATTTGGCTGTGGAAGGATTGTATAAGGTTTGAAATACGTTAAATAAACTTGTTTATTATTTATGTCAAGACCTTCTCTTAGCATTGCCCCAGTACTTGGATTGATAGTTTCTAATTGTGAACGAGTAGCTGTCATTGCTGCAGATGTAGCACCAGCAGGTTCTATCTGAATAGTTTCTATTTGCTCACCTGACAACAAGTGCCAGTTTCTGGTTCTTCTTAAATCAGAGTTCCTTTTGTTTTCAAATGCAAACTCTACCATTCTCTCATTAAGTAGAAGTTTACGCATACTTTCTACAGAATTTACACTTCCCAATCCATAATCATTAGCTCCCTGTTCTATTCCAGCACGTTTTCTAATCAAGCGAATCATTTCTTTTGCAGTATTCATATTACCGATCTCACTTGCTGATTCTGCATAATTTAAAATTACCTCCGCTAGACGCATTTCTATCCAATCCATTCCACTACCGCCAATATTACTAGCATAAGGTACCGAACCGATTGCTAATTCAGGTGTGGAGAATTTTTTTGTATATACCCCCCAATTCGATCCTTCACTCGTAGCACCAACATATGCCCATTGCCTTCTTTTGTTATTATTACTTAGCGGCCAAGATGCACCGTTATATGCTAAAGTAGCTTCAAATCTAGGGTCTCTATCTTTCCAAAATAACACACCATCGTAAGCATAAGTACCACTTTCGTCTATACGATTACCATCCTTCATAGGGTATGCCTGTAATAATTTTAGCGTAGCACGATACCCAATGTATGGGGATCCACCTTCAGAAGAAGGGCGCGATTTGCGTTCTTCATCATGACCTCTTGCTTGTCTAGTACTTGAATAAGGTCTAGAAATTATAGTTTCTTTATTAGAAGCTCCTTTCGTTTGGAAAATTCTACCATAATCTGCCACTAAGCTATGTCCTGCGGCAGTAGCTATTTCGTAAGCCTCTTTGTTGGCATCAAAGGCAACTTGCCATCTAGTCTGATCGTATGGATGTTTGGCATCGTTTAATGGATTAAATTGTGGACTTGCCCAATACAATAATGCTTTACCTTTTAGTGCAGCAGCAGCCGACCTTGTTATCCGCCCCCAATTATCTCCCGACCAATTCACATCTTTTAAATATTCCATCGCCTTTGTCAAATCATCGACAATTACTTCAAAACATTTTTTAGCAGATGCTCTACCTTTTGCAGTCATTGCAGATGGATCTTGTGGCTCGAGTACTAACGGTACACCTCCGTATATTTTAACAAGTTCTAAGTACACCATAGCGCGCATAGCATAATATTGACCCAAAAGAGCACGTTTACTAGACTCTTCGATACTGCTTTCAGGTAAATACTTAATAGCGTTATTACAACGTGCTATATCCATATATCTATTATCAAGATAATTTACGGTATAGCGGTTTCCAACATATCGTACATCATGATTTATCAAGGCCGCTCCAACAATACCCAAAGCTCTTGCCCCCCAATTCCCATTCGATGGTAAATAATTCTCATCACTTACCAAGTGAATATCAAAACGATCTGGAATAGTTTGATATGGAAATTTAGGTATAATAAGATCATACGTTTTATTCAAGTGCATATTAACCGCACCTTCAGTATTCCAGATATTTGCATCCATACCACCTCTATCAGGCAATACAAAGAAATCGTCATCATTAATATTACAAGATGAAACCAATAAGGCTGCAAAAATTGCTAAAGTTCCTTTTCTAAATTTTATATATAAGTTATTTTTTTCCATGATTACTGCATGTTATAAATTTGCACTAAGACCTACTGAAATAGTTCTTGTAATAGGATAATGATAAGCGTTTGCTGAATACGGATCTTTATATCCATATGGATTAACGATTGTCCAAAGATTATTACCTGTCAGAAGCACTCGTGCATTTGAAAATCCTAAACGACTAATAGCATTTGCTGGTATTCTATAACTAAGAGTCATATTATTGACACGGATAGTAGTACCGTTTGCTGCCCAAAAGTCTGAATTAACATTAATCAAAGGATCATCAGTTCTTGGGTACTTGCCCTCTAGTGGATTCTCTGGCGTCCATCTGTCCTTCCAGATACTAACTACATTACGCGTATTATCGGCCTTATTACGTGCTTGAGAATCATAAAACACTCTTCCACCTAATCTTGCTAGAAAATTAGTACTGAAATTGAAAGCTTTATATCCTAAACCAAGTGTTATACCAGAAGAGAAAAATGGGTTATTGTTCTCAAACAAAGGAACAATATCATTTTGATTAACCATACCATCGCCGTTTGTATCTTCATAAACTAACCACCCTGCCTGAGGAATATTTCCAGCTATGGTATAATTTGGATTTTCAGCTAAGAAATTATCTACTTGCTCTTGAGTTCTGAACATACCATTGGTTTTGTAACCCATGTTTGAGTTATTGTATTTTCGAGGATCTACCCCAAACTTAGTACCTAACCATTTTCCATCACTCCTATCAGTCACCAATAAATCTGCAGGATTATAAATAATCTGAGTAACTATAGAATTTCCATAACCGAAATTCATATTAGCATTCAAATTTAGGTCTGATCCAATCTTTGCTCTATAGCCAATTGAAACTTCCGTTCCCCAGTTATAAGCTTCTCTGTAATTTACAGTCGGTGCTAATAATCCAGCATATAATGGATTCATTTCGTTCGCTCCTTTGTCAAATCCATCAAACACTTTGTTTTGATAATACTCGACACCGATATCCAATTTATTATTAAACAAAGAACTCTCAAACCCGAAATTAAGAGTACGTTTCTTCTCCCAAGTAATTACAAGATTAGGATATACAGATGGGTTCAGGCCTATACCGTAATTATTATCTCCAAAAAGATACCCATTATTCAAATCTATAGTATAGCGCTCCTGCCATAGTCTTTCATCTACCCGGTCATCTCCAGCAATACCATAATTAATCTTAAGCTTTAAGAAATTAATAAAGGATATATTGTCTTTGAAAAAATTCTCTTGACTGACAACCCATCCGGCACCAATACTTGGTGACACTCCCCATCTATCTCCACGTGCAAAGTTTGAAGAGGCATCGATACGCGATACAGCTTGAATTAAATATTTTTTATCAAAATCATAACTCATCCGACCAAAAAATGAACGTTTTGTTGATTTACCAATTGATCTACCTCCTATTTGTAAGCGATTTTGGTCAAAAGCCCAATAATCTGTCATATCTGGAATCATTTGACCGTCCCAGCGAACTGATAAATTTTCATTATCATTCACAGTCTGCTCTGCGCCACCAACGATATCGAAACTATGTTTTCCAAAAGTATTTGCATAATTAAGTGTAATAAAGCCTTGGTAGCCATTATCCTTACCTAAGTTTGGAGTCAAGCTTGAGTTTGCCTCAGTTACCCCGTATACTATTGGATTGACAGCTGCTAGTTGAGTAGAATACAATTGGTTATTATTCCCCATTCTTTCAAAATTATAGAGCTTATAAGGTGCTATATAAGTTGAGTTGTTGAAGCTTCCTCCGCCTTGAGAAACTTGAAGTTTAGCTGTTAATCCAGGAATAAATTTTGGTTGGTAACTCAAACTTGCATTTATACGATACGATTGTGATTTACGAGAATCTGAATAACCAGACTGCGTAATTGCAAGTGGATTTCTAACATTTCCTCTATTAAAAAAGACAGGCATGCCATCGATCTGTAACGGTATCCATTGTGGTGCTGAAACTAATGCTTCAAAAAAATCATTGTCTGTTCCATTTCCTAGATTATTCTTACTTTCTCTAATACGGTGATCAACATTAAAATTTATATCTGCCTTTAAGCCATCTATTATAGTAGCTGTGAGACCACTACGCATCGAATATTTGTCTTGCTTCATTCCGGCATAATTACCATTTTCATTCTGATAGCTTCCACCAACGAAATAGGTTGTACGATCAGATCCTCCAGAGACACTTACGTTATGACGTTGCATCAGAGAGGCTTGCCATATTTGATCATACCAACTTTTTGTATTTAATCCTTTCAAGTATTCCAAATCCTCTGGTGAAAAAAATCTATCTTCTGGTGAATTATTAATGCGGTGACCTTCATTTAATAATAAAGCATGATCATATGCAGATAATAGATCTGGCTTAGTAGCGGCATCTGTAATACCTGCATATCCATTATATGTTATACTAGGTTTACCAACCTTACCTCTCTTTGTAGTTACTAATACAACACCTTTAGCACCTGCAGCACCATAGATTGCAGCTGATGCATCTTTCAAAATGGAAATATTTTCAACCATTGATGCATCAAGGTTATCAAACACATCGGATGAAACGACTATTCCATCAATAATATATAGTGGTTCATCTGTAGCCCCGCTTGGAGCATTACTTGAAATACTAGATCCCCTCACATTTAATGAAATTCGAGAGCCAGGCCTTCCTGATTCTTGATTCACCCCTACACCAGCTATTCTATTCCTAAGTGCACCAGCAATATTAGGAGCAGGTATATCCATGAGCTCCTCTCCTTTGATAGTAGAGATAGATCCAACAATTTCGGACCTACGCTGTGAACCATAACCAGTAACCACAACATCTTCTATCTGTCCTTCAAGAGGTTCAAGCACAACAATTACATCCTTTAAAGAATTAACTGGGACTTCCTGTGTTTTGAGACCTAAATAACTCACTACCAAAATCGCACGATCACTAGGTACATTGATAGAAAAACTTCCATTTTGATCTGTTTTTACACCACTTTTTGTACCTTTCACCATTACGGTGGCTCCGACCACTGGATTCCCATTATTATCTTTAACAACACCCTTTATTCCGACAATAGCATCAATATTCTCCTTAGCACTAATCGCTTCAAATTTACTAGCTACAGCCAAGTGTGGTGAAGAAAGTATGCATGCCAGGGCAAGACCTTTAATCATTGTAGGAAAATATACTTTCCTTATATCTTTATTTGACTTCATTGATTTAAGTTTACTTCATTAATTTATAAGATAGATGGCGGATTAAGGTCTCCAGCGTGGATCTCCCACACTAAACAAACTTGATTCTTTTAATGTAAAATCCCATTCAGAGGCATTCACAAATGCATTGGAAGAGGATATTCCTGAAGCAGTAACCCCAGGCACTACAGCACCTGTAAAATCCGATGTACTAAAATTATTGGTACTCACTACCGAAAGAGTATTACTTGCTCTTGGTGTCCCTGAAGCTGAAGAAGCAAATAGGCAATTTGTCACTTTAATACCATTGGTAACTAACCCATTTGTATAATCATAAAGACGCTGTCCCCCATTAGGCGAATTAAAAAACGTAACATCAGAAATTGTTACGGACTCATCATGATTAGTACTTCTGTTTTGTGTGACAATGAATCTTTGCGCATTGATTATAGTACTATTTTGAATAGTGGTATTTTTAATATTTCCATTGACATGTCCTATATTTGCCACACCAAAATCTTTCACATTTTGAACAATAGAATTATTTATCAATAAATTTTCTATCAAAAAATATACTGAATTCGAAGTCGCACGTACACGTACCAGACCTCGGTGATCAATCAATTGACAATTTTCAAAAGTTAGGTTACTTATTTTACCAGCACTTTGAATATTAAAAATATATCCACCATCAAAACTGCTCGTTATTTTCACATCCTCGAAGACGATAGAATTAATGTTGCTACCCTCTGTGACATTGAAAGAATTGACTTGTATGTGTGCTGGTGGAGTAAATCCCGGTTCACTTATAACTTTAAATGATTTACCTACTGAAAAAGATTCTTCAAATGTATAGACCTCTCCTCTTTTGAGCACAATAGTAGCACCATCAGAGGCTGTTGATAAAGCATTTTTTAGGGCGGCAGGATCTGCCCCTAATGGTCTCAAATCAATGTAAGAAGGGTCATTAACACCATTTCGAGTCAAAAGACTTAATCGTCCCATACTTTTTGTTCCAGCAAACAACTGAACGCTATAATTAGAATTTGCATTCAATTCATTTACTAGTTTAAAAGTAGCTGTTTTATCAGCTGAGGACAAGTCATACCGCTTACTATAATTAGGCGTTGCTGACGATACGACAAGATGCGTTAATGTTGCATTTTGTTCCCAACGAACAATGGCTGCATTGTGAATTAAATCATGGTATTTTAAGTTTCTAAATATATTAACCTCCGGCACTTCGTTAAGAATATGAAAACGAGCACTATTTATCCATTCTGACACTGAAGAGCTAGTACCTGCTACGGATCTTACACGAGCAAAATAGATTACATTTGGTGTAAGTATGTCTTTACCTAATGTTATTGTTGTTGAATCTTTATCTGCCGTATGAATTATTGCTTGATTGTCTGAAAAAGTTGAATCTGTGGAAACCTCTATTAGGTAACCAAGACTTGGATTTTGATCTCCTTGCCAAGCAGTTATAGCATTATTCCAATTCAATGTAATCGCTGTATCAGCATGTAGAAAACTGATATTTCCAGAAAGACGCGTCAAGCTTGTTGGGGTGTAACTTGGGTCCTTTTGGCAGCCATTAAAAAAAAATGCTAATAAAATTACAGCTACAATAGTAGCAGATGATTGATAGTATTTCTTTAATCGCATAATTTTTGGTTTGTTTTATAGATTAGATGATTGATTTCAATTCAATAATTAGCCTTATGAATCCTTATTGATTCTCTCCTTCCATTTTTCACCTTCCTTTTTCAAATCATAGCCTTCTTTAGACAGGTAATTATTTATTCTTCCTTTATATTTACCAAATGCAGCATGCCTCTGCTTAGAATCCGAGCCTATTATTGCTAAATCACGAGCCTCTTTAAGCATATCCAGAATTATTTTTTTCTGTCCATCTTTTAAATTAGGAATCATTGCTAAATAGGCATTATAAGTACGTGGTAAAATACCATAAGTTATACCGTCAACAATAGATTCTACTTGCCTTTTATCAATATGTAATGAAATGGTCGATACAAAAGCATTATATATATCAAATGCATGTTGTTGATACTTCCCCTCAATACTTTTAATTTGGTCTACTTGATTATTTCCACTAGCTTTTAGGTTATCCAATTCTTTCTTCAATCCCTCTGCGTTGGAGTTAATTTTATCATAATAATCTATCATTTCCTTTAGTAATACATTTACGGAGGAATGATTTTCTAATTCGGAAGTATTAAGTATCTTCTGAGATCTGGTTTTAAGAACTTCTAGATATTCTTCTCTTTGATTTTGAGAAAAAACCAAATGACTAGATATTAATAAACTAATTAGTAAGATGATGCGTTTCATAATGATTTATTAAAAGATGTACTTCGCAAATTTTGACAATAAATAATTCCTTAGCTTAACTTCCCACGGTAAATACTGAAAGCAAAATTTTTGAAGATTTATATTTATAATCGGTAACATCAAATTACGGAAATAGCGAAAGGACATTTCTATTATAACTTAGCAACTTATTATACTATCTTGCAACAAATACCTCATTATGACAGAAGTATCTATTAATATCCTATCATTATTCTGTAACTAAAACAATCTACCCTACTATGTGAAGTGTTTATATTTTTAATATGTGCAGAATAATCAAACAAAAACTTTCGTAAGTAATTTGAAACTTTACCCCCACATAGAATAGCTTAATTAGAGTTATAAAAAAAGCTTTCTCAAATTGAGAAAGCTTTTTTTATAACTTATTTACTTATAGAGCAAGCCTATATTAAAAAGACAGCAATGTAATACGCTTTTGAGATTCACTATAGGTTCACAATACTACCGATCTTCACGCTTTCATCACAAGCTAATGCTATCTTAAGACTATTCAATGCATCGTCCATTGATTTTGACAAGTCTAGGTCTTCTTTGATTGCTTGTAAAAAGAAACGCTGCTCCCGATTACAAAGTTCTTGATGATTTGGTTCATCATGTAGATTAATCCATTCATCTTCTTTTACAAACTTATTCTCAGCATCAATTGCCGCGTGATGAACACGGATAGATTCAGTTTTGGTATGTGACTCGACAAAATCCGACTGTCCATCTTGAGATGCTTCTTTGGCAACAATGGAGACCGAACCTTTGGGGCCAAAAACATCTTTAACAAAAAAGGCAGTTTGACTAACCATTGGACCCCATCCTGCTTCATACCATCCTACAGAGCCATCATCAAATCGAATCTGTAATTGGCCATAATTATAATTACCTACAGGTATATCTTCTGTCAATCGAGCCCCAATTGCAGAAACTGAAATTGGTTTAGCTGTTGTCATCTGACACATTACATCAATATAATGTACACCACAATCTACAATCGGACTGAGACTTTTCATTAAATTACGATGTACATCCCACATATATCCCTGACTCTGCTGATTTAGGTTCATACGAAAAACCATGGGTGTACCTAATTTTTTACCTTCTTCTATAAATCTCATCCATGAGGGATGATGTCTTAATATGTAACCAACAACCAACTTTTTATTCGCCTTTAATGCTGCTTCAATTACTTTTTCAGCACCAAGGACAGTGTCAGCTAAAGGCTTCTCGATAAACACATGTGCACCAGCCTCAAATGCCTTTACGGCATAATCCTCGTGCGTATCTGGGTATGTTGAAATACAAACAGCGTCTGGTTTCGTCTTTGCTAAGGCTACTTCATATTCTTCAAATAGCGGGTATTCTAATCCTAATTGCGTTTGCAAATCACGCTTACTCTCACCTCTTGAAACCAATCCAACGATCTCAAATTCTGAAAAATCATGGTAAGCTTTAGCATGTGAAGCCCCCATATTCCCACAACCGACAACTAATACTTTTATTTTTTCCATTATACAAAAGATTTCATTCCTGGTCTTGGAATATCAAGCTTGTCCGGCCCCAATTCCCATGAATAAGCATCTGAACGAGGACTCAACTCTTCTTTAGATGACAATATTTGCTCCAAAGAAATACGCTTGCCTGTATATGCCGATACTTTCCCCCAAATAGCCAGCAATGTTGAATTTACCATAAAATCACCGTCGTTAATTACATCGTTCTTTCGGATAGATGCTATTAATTCATCGTGCTGAGTCTGGTACATATTATTTGATGGACCAGAAAATTCGTATGGATTATCCCCTATAATTTTATAAGAACTCATTATATTCACTTCCACACGGCCTTTACTACCCAAGACTTCGACAGAATTACGACTGTCTGTACCACTTTGTTGTCTTCCAAAATGCATACCTTTCACACCATCACCATAGTCATACTCTACCGCAAAATGATCATACCCATTACCTAAACCATTCCATGCCCAGCTTTGTCTTCCCCCTGTTGCAAAAACAGTCTTAGGAAGTTTATTTCCCATCACCCAGTTCATATAATCAATGCTATGCACTGTCTGCTCTACGATTAAATCTGCGGCATAGCGTTGGAAATAGTACCAGTTTTTTAATTGATATTGCATTTCGCTATAATGTGCCAGTTTAGGTTTCACTGTATTCTCGCCACCACATCTAAAAGTGGTAATAGAACGTACATCACCTATAGAACCAGAATTAACACGTCCCATTATTTCACGATTAGGTGTCAGATAGCGGAAGCAAAATCCCGAAACTAGATTCAATTTCTTCTCTTTAGCAATTCGCACACTCTCCATTACTCGCTTAAGCCCTGGAATATCTATTGCAACAGGTTTTTCACAAAAGATGTGCTTACCTTTTGCAACAGCGTACTCTATATGATCAGGTCTAAAATTTGGAGGGCTACAAAGCAATACCACATCTACATCAGAATCAATTAAATCCTTGTAACTCTCAAATCCTAAAAACTGCCTTTCCTTAGGAACGTCTACACGTTTACTATCCTTTTTGAATGCAAGTTTATGTGCTTGCTCTAATTGCTCAGGGAAAACATCTGCCAAAGCAGTCACAATCACTTCCGGATCTGCTGTCATAGCCTGGATCAATGCTCCTACTCCTCTTCCCCCACATCCTACTAAACCAACTCTTATCTTTTTATCAAAACTCACATCAGCTGCTATGTTTGCAAACGGTAGGCTGCCCATCACCATACCACTTGTTTTTATAAAATTTCTTCTAGAGTATTTCATCCTATAAATATGCAACTTTTAATAATTTTTAAAAAGTTGAAAGTTAACACATTCTATTTTTATTAAATAAACATCAAAAATATTACATATTTTCACACCTCACTAGTATTAACACGATGAAAGACACGCAAATTATTGAACCCCTGATTACCAATAATACAGTAATTGTCGGCATATTGATGGCTATTTTGGGAGTCGTATTTTACACCGCTAGTATTAACAATAAATATATTAAAGGTTTTTATAATGTCATCCCTCCACTCCTATTATGTTATTTTTTACCCGGACTTCTCAATACATTGCATGTATTTGATGGAGTTAATTCTCCATTAACAACTATAGGAAGTCGTTATTTTTTACCCGCATGCTTAATTTTGTTCATACTTAATTTAGATATTAAAGAAATGTGGGGATTACGTAAACGAGCTGGATTAATGTTCATAACAGGTACGATTGGCGTACTTTTAGGTGGCCCTCTTGCTGTTTGGCTCACCTCATTAGTAGCTCCACAAATAGTAGGTGGAATCGGTCCAGATGAAGTTTGGCGTGGATTAGGCACATTAGCGGGATCTTGGATAGGTGGAAGTGCTAATCAAGTAGCATTAAAAGAAATACTTCAACCATCATCATCCTTATTTTCATCTATTATTGCTGTAGATGTATTTGTAGCATATTCATGGATGGCACTACTACTTTATGGTGCTGGAAAAAGTAAAATGATGGATAAATTCTTCAAAGCTGATTCCAGAGATGTAGATGAACTGATGGTAAAATTGGAAAAAAAATCCAAAGAGAATGCTAAAATGCCAGAAACCAAAGATATCATCTTAATGCTGTCTATAGCTTTCGCCGGAACAGGACTAGCCACTTTTTTGGCAGAACCAGTAGCAGCATACATAACTCAACACCATCCTCAATTAGAAACTTTTTCACTGACAAATACTTTCTTTTGGATTATTCTTTTCGCTACGATTATAGCAATCGGATTATCCTTCACACCAGCACGTAAATTAGAAAATGTAGGCGCGTCTAAAATGGGCACAGCTTTACTGTACATGTTGATTGTAACTATAGGCATGCAAATGGATATTTTAGCAATTCTTCAAAACCCAGGATTGTTTATTGTTGGTATTTTGTGGATTTCTTTTCATGCCCTATTATTATTCATTGTGGCAAAAATATTCAAAATACCCTTCTTCTATTACGCAGTAGGAAGTATGTCAAATATTGGAGGCGTAGCTTCCGCATCAGTTATATCTGCGGCATTTCATCCATCTCTTATTTCAGTTGGTGTTATATTATCTGTATTTGGCTATGCTATAGGCACGTATGCAGGCTGGCTTACTGCTGTTTTAATGCAATTAGCGTCACCGGTATAAGACATTATAAATGCACACGATAAGAGCGATAAATATCGATTTATCGCTCTTATCCTTTTTATATACCTAGCAATTTTATACTTTTAATGTATTCTAAATATGGCTATGAATCAGAATATATTTTTTGAAGGACAGGTTTTATGGTCTCAAATAGATGCCAATCGTCATTTGAGACATTCAGCATACGCTGATTTCTGTGCACAAGCACGTAGTAATATGCTTAATGAATTTGGACTGTCACTGAACGAATTTGCTAAAAACAAAATTGGTCCAATTTTATTTCGTGAAGAACTAATTTACCATCGTGAAGTAAACTTAGACGAAATAATTAAGGTAAGTACCGAATTAACAAAATACAGTACAATTAACGGTAGATTTTCTTTCCGCCATCAAATTATTAAGCCTAATGGCGAAATTGCAGCTACGGTAAATGTTGACGGTGCTTGGTTAGACTTACAAATTAGAAAATTAACCTCTTTGCCAGAAGCTTGGAAATCAATTTTACAAAAAATACCAAAATCAACAGATTACATCGAAATCAATGAATAAAATATTATTTACATCCCTACTTATCACGTCAATATGTGGTTTATGCACACAAGCAAAAGCCCAACTGATGCAAGCTAAAGAACTTTATTCAAAAGCAGACTCTTTACGAGGTCAACTTACCCCTCTACGTAGTTGTTATGATATTCAATATTACCATTTGGATGTAAAAGTTGATCTGGACAATAAATTTATTTCTGGATCCAATCTTTTTAAATTTAAAGCCGTAAACGATTTCAACAAACTTCAATTCGACCTATTTGACAATCTATCAGTAGATAAAATAGTATATCATGGCAATGAATTATTGTTTACTAGGGACTACAATGCTGTATTTGTAACTTTCCCGAAAACAATTAAAAAGAACCAAAATGATGAGTTTATAGTATTTTATTCTGGCAATCCAATACAGGCTACGCGAGCTCCTTGGGATGGAGGCATAGATTGGAAAAGAGATAGCAATGGAAAGCATTTTGTCGCAACAGCCGTTCAGGGATTGGGTGCGAGTGCATGGTGGCCCAATAAAGATCATCAATCTGACGAACCAGATAGCATGTTAATCTCTGTAACTGTACCAAAAGATTTAGTAAATGTGTCGAATGGTCGTCTTATTAAAAAAGAAATGTTCGATGATGGCCATAATAAATATCATTGGCTAGTAACAAATCCTATTAACAATTATAATGTATCATTAAATATTGGGGATTACGTCACAATGCAAGAAAAGGTAAAGACTGAAAAAGGACTTCTTGATGTAGAGTATTACATTCTTCGAGAGAACGACACACCGACAAAGAAAAAACACTTGAATATAAATGTAGCACAAACGCTAGAGGCATTAGAATATTGGTTTGGTCCTTATCCTTTTTTTGAAGATTCTTATAAAATTGTTGAGACAGCTCATCTGGGAATGGAACATCAATCGGCTATTGCCTATGGAAACAACTACCAGAATGGCTATCGTGGCTTTGACAGTTCAAATACAGGGTGGGGTAAAAAATGGGATTTTATAATCGTACATGAAAGTGGTCACGAATGGTTTGGAAACAATATTACTGCCGCAGATATTGCTGACATGTGGATACATGAAAGTTTCACCAACTATTCAGAAGCCCTATTCATCGACTATCATTATGGTAAAGAAGCTGGACAAGCTTATGTATACGGTAACCGTGCAGGTATCAAAAATGACAAACCTATGCAAGGCCCCTATCATGTGAATAAAGAAGGTTCGGGTGATATGTATTTGAAAGGTGGCGTATTTTGGAACATGATACGTACTATGGTTAATGACGACACCAAATGGCGATCGATACTTAGAGCATTAAACCATCACTTTAGACATAAGCAAGTTGATTACAATGATATACTAAACTACATTTCTACACATACTTCACTTAATTTAGATAAAGTCTTTGAGCAATATATTCAAAACAAAACAATTCCAGTTTTAGATGTGAAATTTAATTCAAATGGTGATGTGCTGGCTAGATGGCTGACTGATGTTAAAGATTTTCATATGCCTATACATTTGGGTATTGAAAAAAATTATAAACTGATCAAATTAACTGACAAATACACCAAAATCAACATAAAAGGACTATCAAAAGCTAATCTTTCCGTAGATACATACAACTATTATATTAACACCAAAGTACAATAACAGAAAAAAAAAGACGTTTCTAAAAAAGTAAATAGGATATTTACTACAACAGCATAAAAAATAAAATTTATTATTAGTTTTTATCTGTTTGGTATTATCAATATCAGTTTTTTTTAGTTAATTTTGTTCAAATTTTACACAAAGAATCAGGACTTTTTAGATGGGTTTATTCAATTGGTTTACGCAAGAAGTTGCGATTGACTTGGGGACTGCAAACACCCTAATTATACATAATGATAAAGTAGTAGTTGATGAACCTTCAATAGTAGCATTTGATCGCACTACCAATAAAGTAATTGCTATTGGCAGACAAGCGATGCAAATGGAAGGTAAGACACACGATAATATAAAAACCGTAAGACCATTACGTGACGGTGTTATTGCTGATTTTACAGCTGCAGAGGCACTAATTCGCGGGATGGTTAAATTGGTAAACAATGGAAAATCTTGGTTTTTCCCTTCCCTTCGTATGGTAGTATGTATTCCTTCTGGTATTACAGAAGTTGAAAAACGTGCCGTTCGTGATTCAGCTGAAATAGCTGGTGCAAAAGAAGTATACTTAATCCATGAGCCAATGGCAGCTGCTGTCGGTATCGGAATTGATGTAGAAGAGCCTGTTGGAAATATGATTATTGATATAGGTGGTGGTACGACAGAGATTGCTGTTATTGCACTATCAGGGATTGTTTGTGATCAATCCATCCGTGTAGCAGGTGATAATTTTGACTCCGATATCGTTCAATACATCCGTCGCCAACATAATATTATGATTGGTGACCGTACAGCTGAGAAGATTAAAATTGAAGTGGGTGCTGCACTTCCTGAATTATCAGATCCACCAGCAGATTTTGCGGTACAGGGACGTGATTTAATGACAGGTATACCTAAACAAATTACCGTTTCTTATACAGAGATCGCGCATTGTTTAGACAAATCGATTTCAAAAATCGAAGAAGCAATTCTTAAAGCATTAGAGATTACACCTCCAGAATTGTCAGCAGATATCTACCAAACGGGTATTTACTTGACTGGTGGTGGTGCACTATTGAGAGGTTTAGATAAACGAATTCAAGCAAAAACAAAATTACCTGTTCATGTGGCTGAAGACCCTCTTCGCGCTGTAGTACGTGGTACTGGTATTGCATTAAAAAACATAGGAAGATTCAAATTCTTAATGCAATAATACCCTCAATATAAAATATTTAGGCGCGATATAGAAAAGAAATACTTATTCTATATCGCGCATTTTTTAATAATAAATTTTAAGTAAGTATAGATACATGAAAAACCTGTGGCTCTTCTTAGTCAGATATAATTCCGTTTTTTGGTTTATATTATTTTTCGTGTTATCTCTTGCGTTAGTTGTCAACAACAATAATTTTCAACGATCGTCATTTGTCAACTCATCCAATGTTGTTGTAGGCTCTTTCTACGGCAAAGTAAATTCATGGAAGGAATATATGCATCTAGCAGATGCCAATAAAGAATTACTTGATGAAAATGCCTTACTTAGACACCAGTTACAATCTTTCATAAGTAATGATTCCATTACAGAAGTTCTAGAAACGGATTCTCTGGATGATCCAAGTAGATATGGATTTATTGTAGCCTCGGTGGTGAATAATAGTGTAAATCAAAAAAACAACTATATTACTGTAAATAAAGGCTCTTTAGACGGTATCCAAAAAGATATGGGAGTGATCACTTCTAACGGTGTTGTAGGCTCTGTCTTAAATGTATCACCACATTTCAGTACAATTAAATCATTATTACACCCGACAACCAAAATTTCAGTTTCGATAGACTCTACTACCTCTGCTTTTGGGTCTTTGGTATGGGGCGAAAATACAGAATCAAGATTCGCTATGGTTCGCGATATTCCAAATCATGTAAAGTTATACGTTGGCCAACCTATTTATACTTCTGGATTTTCAACTAAATTCCCTAAAGGTGTAAAAGTAGGCTACATTGTCCAAACCGACATCGTCACCGGTGGATCATTTAAAGATGTGAGAATTCTCTTAACAACAAAATTTGAAAAATTGACACATGTTTATATTGTGAAAGACAAGTTGGCGAAAGAGAAAATAGAATTAGAAACATTAAACGAGGAGAATAATGGCTAAAATTGTCATATTTAATATTATACGTTTTTTAGCTTTAATCCTACTTCAAGTAGCTGTATTAAAGAATATAGGATATTATAATATTGCCGTTGCTTTCCCATATATCTTAATTGTGTTACTCTTGCCTGTTGGCACCCCCAATATCGTATTATATATACTGGCATTCTTAACAGGATTAAGTATTGACGCATTTTATGATAGCATTGGCATACATACAGCGGCCTGTGTAGCATTAGCCTTTTTTAGAATTTTCTTTCATAAAATCACCATTGAGCTCGATGAGCAGGAGTCATTTAATACACCCTCTTGGGGTAATATGGGATTCAAATGGTTTAGTACTTATATCTTATTAGGGACTTTGGTACATCATTTTTTCCTATTTCTCGTAGAAACGTTCTCGCTTCAGAATTTCATTCAGACACTGATCAGTATTGTATTAAGCTGTCTTTGTACATTAGTAATAATTTTTGTCATAAGCTTATTAACGTATCACAAAAAATCACGCATAATTAATTAAACTGATGCATCATGAATAGTTTTTTTGAAAGAAAGTATATTATTCAAGGAGTCATCCTCATAATTGCATTAACCTTAGTTGCGAGACTATTTTTTCTACAAATAATAGATGATTCATACCTATTATCAGCCAATAATAACGTATTACGTAAAGTAATAGAATATCCTGCTCGAGGAGTCGTGTTAGACCGTAATGGTGAAATTTTAGTTCAAAATGAACCAGTTTACGATTTAATGGTTATCCCTAAAGAAGCTAAAAATATTGATACCTTACTGTTATGCAAGCTTATTGGTATTGATAAAGAAAACTTTATTAAACGTATGAAAAAGGCTCGAGATCACTCACCTTTTCGTGCTTCTATCTTCGAAAAACTAATACCAAAAGAAACATTTGCAGTACTGCAAGAGCATATGGATAAATTCAATGGTTTTTATACCATAGATAGAAATATCCGCTCATATCCAGATAGTATTGCAGCCCAGTTCCTAGGTTATATTCAAGAAGTAAATGATAAAGATATTGAACGTTCGAAAGGCTTCTATCGCTCTGGAGATTACATTGGAGCATCAGGCGTAGAACGTTCTTACGAAGAGCTACTACGTGGTACTCGTGGTGTTAAAAACCAAATGGTCGATGCTTTAAATCGTCCAAAAGGCTCTTTCATGGATGGAAAATACGACACGTTAGCTATTGCTGGAGATGGATTAATATCATCATTGGACAAAGAGGTACAGCTTTTGGCAGAAAAACTAATGCGCAATAAATTAGGATCAGTGGTGGCTATTGAACCTGCTACTGGTGAAATTTTAACCTATGTTAGTAGTCCAAGCTACAATCCCAACTTAATGGTAGGACGTGAACGAGGAAATAACTATATGGAGATGTTGTACGATCCATATAAACCAATGTTCAATAGACCTATCCAAGCCTCTTATCCTCCAGGCTCTGTATTTAAGGTCGTGGCAGCGCTAACGGCACAGCAGGCTGGAGTAATAAATCAGCAAACCACATTTTATTGTCCCGGAGGTTACTATGTCAATGGTGCTAGAATGCGTTGCACCCACGTAGATGGTTCTACAGGTTTAGTCAAGTCTATCCAAAATTCTTGTAACACATATTATGGGTACGTGTATGCCAAAATGCTGGATAGCAGAGGCATGCCATCTTACAAAGCATATGATCTATGGCGAGATGGGTTGACTAAATTTGGACTAGGATCTCCATTAGGAATTGATTTACCAGGTGAAAAAGGAGGATTACTATACACCTCGGATCAGTATACAAAAAGATTTAGGAGTAATAAATGGAGATCAACGTATAATATTTCAAATTCAATAGGTCAAGGAGAAATTGGAATTACACCTTTACAAATGGCTAATATCATGGCTATTGTAGCCAATCGAGGCTTTTATTATCGTCCACATTTGATTAAAGGCATCGGTGAAGAAAAAATTATCAAAAAAGAATTCACAGAGAAAATATGGGCTGGTGTTGACGCAAAATATTACGAACCTGTGATCGAGGGTATGAGTCTAGCTGTTTCTAGTGGTACTGCTGCTGCATCTAGAATTCCAGGTATTGAGATGTGTGGTAAAACAGGTACTGTTCAAAATCCACATGGCGAAAACCATGCTGTATTTTTCGCTTTTGCACCAAGAGAAAATCCAAAAATCGCTATCGCTGTGTTTATTGAAAATGCGGGATATGGAGGTACATGGGCTGCCCCTATTGCAAGTATGCTCATTGAAAAGTATATCCGTGATACAGTTAGCTTACCTAAGCATATACAAGACCGGGTATTGAATGCTGTTATTTTACCAAAAGTGAAAACTAAAGACGTAAAGCCAGAGGTAAAAGAAAAGAAGGATAGCACAAAAAACAAGACAAATACAGTAAAAAAAGCTACTGTACTAGATAAGAATAGAAATAATTTAGTAGTTCATCATAGTCAAGTAAGAAGAAACTATGAACAACGATAAGAAAGGTTTTTTAGGAAGAATTGACTGGATAACCATCATATTATGGTTGGTATTATGTCTTATCGGATGGTTCAACATCCATGCAGCCGTTTTTGATTCTGAACACCCTGGTTTATTCAATATGGAAACAAACTATGGGAAGCAATCTATATTTATTTTTACAGCCATTATTATTGGATTTAGTATTCTAATAATTGATCAACGCTTTTTTATATCTGCGACTCCATTTATTTATATAGTTGTTATACTCTTACTTGTGGCTGTATTAATAGTCGGTCGGAATGTAGGTGGTAACCAAGCTTGGATTCCTATAGGTAGTTTTAGACTTCAGCCTTCAGAATTTGGAAAATTAGCTACATGTTTATTATTAGCCTTTTACCTTAATTCACAATCCAACAAAACGCCTTCTATAAAGGGCTTAATAATAGGCTCTTGTATAGTATTGTTTCCTGTTTTCCTAGTGATGCTACAGCCTGATACAGGATCAGCGTTGGCATTTTTCTCCTTAATATTTGTGTTTTATAGAGAAGGCTATGTGAACTCAAAACTAATGATATTAGGAGGGTTAGCCATATTATTATTTGTTCTTGCTCTATTGATAAATCAATGGTTATTAATAGGAATAATTGCAGCCATATGTATAGGATTTATAGTTCTTTTAGGTAAAAAGCGTAAGTATTTAATTGATTTGGGCGTCATATTCGCAATAGCTAGTGTATATGTGCTCAGTGTAGATTTTGCGTATGAAAACATCTTGCAACCCCATCAGCGTAATCGTATAGACATTATATTAGGAAAAATGGACGATCCTAGGGGACAAGGATACAACTTAAATCAGTCTAAAATTGCAATAGGATCAGGTAAATTATTTGGAAAAGGATATCTTCAGGGTACACAAACAAAGTACAACTTCGTTCCGGAACAAAGTACAGATTTTATTTTTTGTACAGTAGGCGAAGAATGGGGCTTTGTTGGTTCTGTGGTACTAATTAGTATCTATGTTTTCTTACTTTTACGAATTATCCATATCGCCGAAAGACAGCGAACTACCTTTGCTCGTGTCTACGCATATGGTGTTGCCTCCATCCTATTTTTCCATTTCTTTATTAACATAGGAATGACGATTGGTATTGTACCTGTAATTGGTATCCCCTTGCCATTCATTAGTTATGGAGGATCATCATTATGGAGCTTTACTATTCTACTTTTTATTTTATTGAAGTTTGACTCAACAAGAAAAGGATTATCACCTAATTAAGAATATTAAATTGATCAATAATCAAACATCATAAAAAGAGTTGGTAGTAAACTCTACCAACTCTTTTCAATTTTATAATACTATAAGTTTTCTTATTTTTTACTACTATTCTGATTAATATAATCAGCAACATCTTTACCATCGAGACCTCCATCAACATCTAAAACAGATAATTGTAATTGCACATTTACAATTTGTGCACATTGGATAGATGTCGGTTTAACTACCATTGTAGCCGTAAGTCCGCCGCTCGGACAGCCAATACACAACATTACTTCTCTACACTCTCTATTAGCCATAGCCAAAGCCTGTGGGTAAAGAGATTGATATATAGTATTTATTTCATCCCAACAATATTTTGTTGGATCCACTGGATCAAGTATTGGATCGTAAGGCGAATCTGGACGACTTGTAGCTCCAGTTACAGGAATAAAAACCTTATTAACATTAGAGGCTAGTTTCACTATACTAAAACCATCATCTTTAATGATTTTCATCATTTCACTATGATTACCAACGACTATTCCTTTAGTCATCTTTTCTTTACCTTCAAAATGTAGAATTGGTATAGCATAGATTTCTGATTCACGAGCAGACTCAATAGATAATTCTTCAGTTTTATTACAACTCATTGTAGTCGATAAAACAAATAATAAAAGCATGTGGGTTACAAAATTTTTCATGGTTCAAAATTTAAATGTTACAATTAATTAATGTCCTTATTCTTATATAAAAACAATGATTTTTTTGTTACCTCCTAAAACAAAAAATCTCGAATAAATTATTCGAGATCTCAATCATAATATGTAAAACTTAGAGTGTTCGCAAATACGTACTTCGTACACCTTCAATTTTATCTATTTTTTGAACAAAATTATTTACCTGCATCTTGCGCATTTCGACTATCATAATACATGCATTATCAAACTCTTGACTTAATACAGTTATATTTTCATCCTTGATTATGCGCATGATGTCATTCATTACCAAATATCCAAAGTCTATTTGATATACATCATTTACAGTTTTTTCTACTATTGATGCGCTTGCTAAAGTTTCTTGAGTAACTGTTTTATAAGCATTGATTAAGCCTGGTACTCCCAATAATGTACCACCGAAATAACGCACAACCACAACTAAGATATTCGTAACGTCTTTTGACAATAATGCATTTAATATAGGCCTTCCAGCAGTTCCGGAAGGTTCTCCATCATCATTCACACGAAATACAGTTCGATCTGGAGACAAACGGTAAGCCCAACAATGATGTCGTGCCTTTGGATGAAGAGACCTTAGCTCTCCTATTACTTCCTTTAACTTATTTTCATCCTTAAATGGATAAGCATATGCTATAAACTTACTTCCTTTGTCGCGGAATATTCCTTCCGCAGGTTCTTCAATTGTAAAATATGTATCTTCAAATAAACTCACAGATATGCAATTAAAAATATAGATAAAACTGCCAAAGCAAGCCCTATTTTATTTATTAAACTCAGTTTTTCTCCGAAAGCTACTATTCCAACAATACTACCCAAAACAATTACACCAACATTCATAGCTGTAAAAACTATTGAAGGATTATCTGCGATAGCACGGTGAGCTTTCATATAATAGTATATGTTAGCAAAGTTAAACAAACCTAACATTAAACCCCAAAGAATTGCTGATTTGTCAAATGCCCGTTTCTTTAACAGTGTCTGATAGAGTAAAATGAATACCCCAACGAACATAGCACCTACAAAAATCAAAAACATAGATGTAGTATATGGAATATCTTTGTATTGAGCTATTTGCTTAAATAAAATATCTATAAATCCCATCCCGACAAAAACTAAAATCGGATAGATTGAATTTCGACTAGACTTTGAATTATGACCTTTACTCCAACTAATAGAGCATGCTACCGCGATTAAACCAACAATTATACCGATGACCTTATTTATTTGTATTATTTCTTGGAATATAAAAAACGAGGCTAATAAGGGTATAAATAATGACATGCGCTGAGCTACATCAGTTTTTACTATTCCACTATACTTTATAGCTAATGCTATAAAGATGAATAAGGTAGGCAACAAAAGCATTAAAGGAAAATACAATTGAAAGGGCAATGATGATATTTTTATTTCATCAAATTTCGGCGTAAACAATGCATATGTTAAAACGACAGTAGTCGGATAATTCCACAATACCAATTGTTGAACGTTCACCTGTTTTTTTCGAGCTATTTTTATCAACACGCCGACGATGACACTACAGCATACACTTATTAAAACATATATCATGCTACAAATTATTTCAAGATACAATAATATCAAATAAAAATGAATATTCTATTTCGATAAAAAAACCAAAAAAACAAACAAAATAAACAAATTTTATACACTATTTTTAATAAAAAAATAGGTAAAAAATCATGAAAAATACCCACTAAAAAACGACACATATCAAAAGTCCTAATAAAACATAAATAATTAAAAAACAATTACTTAATTTTTAAATTAAACAAAAAAAACACCAAATAACATCAAAATTTATGGTATTTTTAACAACATTTTACATAAATAATTCATTATATTTTTTGAATAAAAATTGATTAAAAAAAATATTTTTTAATCAAATATTTTGCAATTAAAAATTAAAAATATACCTTTGAAATATCAAAACGAGAAAATGAAAAATTTTAACACATATTATTTTAACTTCTTTTATTTTAGCAATAAGAGCTGGGACAAATATTTAGTGTTAAAATGAGAAGATAAATACTAAAGTCCCGGTTTGAAAACCAGGACTTTTTTTGTGTGACTATATAAACAACATGAGTATAAAAATAGCAATCCAAGGTGTAAAAGCATCATTCCATGAAGAAGCTGCTTATAAATATTTTGGTCAAGATATCGAAACCATAGAATGTGGCTCATTCAAACAAACCTGCGAAATGCTTAAACAAGGAAAAGCAGATTATGTCGTGATGGCTATTGAAAATTCTATTGCAGGTAGTATTTTACCGAATTATAACTTATTAAGAGATTACAGATTTCATATCATCGGCGAAGTTCATTTGAATATACAACAAAATCTATTGGCTCTACCGGGAGTTAAATTGAGTGATATTCAATTTGTAGAATCACATCCTATCGCTATTCGTCAATGTGATGAATTTTTGGGAGAACACCCAGAGTGGACAATCAAAGAAGGTATGGATACTGCTGGATGTGCTAAGAAAATCAGCGAGGATAAATTAACAAATACCGCGGCTGTAGCAAGTGAATATGCTGCAAAAATTTATGGCCTTAATATTTTAGAGAAACGAATAGAAACTCATAAAAAGAATGCAACACGTTTTTTGATTTTAGCCAATGAAGTCGTTGAGCAAAAAGGAGCTAATAAAGCCTCACTATCCTTCCAAACTGGAAATGCTGTAGGTTCGCTTGCAGCGGTATTACAATGTTTTGCAGAGCAGAACGTAAACTTAAGCAAAATCCAGTCTATGCCAGTAGTTGGCAGACGTAATGAATACGACTTCTACGTGGATGTAGATTGGAAAAAACAATCAGATTATGATGCTGCTATACGTAAAGTTTTAAAACACACCGTCAATTTCAGTATCATGGGTGAATACATCAAAAACGAAAAAGTATAATACAACAATCGAACTACTAACAATTTGTAAATAAAAAAACTCAAAATAGAAATGAAACATTCATTAGAAATCCAACCATTAAGTTCTTGGATAAATACAGACGGTAAACCATTAATCATCTCTGGCCCTTGTAGTGCAGAGACTGAAGATCAATTGGTATCTACAGCACACTTATTAGCTAACACTGGTAAAGTTCACGTATTACGTGCTGGTATTTGGAAACCTCGTACCCGTCCAGGAGAATTTGAAGGTATCGGAAGTATAGGTTTAGAATGGTTGAAACGAGCAAAAGAAGAAACTGGCTTATTGACAGCTACTGAAGTAGCTACAGCGCAACACGTAAAAGAAGCTATCGACGCAGGTGTTGACATCCTATGGATCGGTGCTCGTTCTACAGCTAATCCATTCACTGTACAAGAAATTGCTGATGCTATTAAAGCATCAGGTAAAGATATTCCAGTAATAGTAAAAAATCCAGTAAACCCAGACTTATCATTATGGATTGGGGCTCTAGAGCGTGTTAATGGTGCTGGTATTAAAAAAATCGCAGCTATACACCGTGGTTTCTCATCATACGAAAAAACAGCTTTCCGTAATGAACCAATGTGGGATTTAGCTATCCAGCTCAAAACAATTGCACCTGAATTGCCTATCATCAATGACCCAAGTCATATCTGTGGTAACCGTGAATTGATCCCTTACATCGCTCAAAAAGCTATGGACATGGATATGCAAGGTTTTATTATTGAGTCACATATTGACCCTTCTGTAGCTTGGACAGATGCAAAACAGCAAGTTACTCCAGCAGCTCTGGCTGAATTATTGGATAATTTATCATACCGTCAACCAGAATCTGCAGACCCTGCATTCTCTGATAAACTAGCTGAATTACGTCAAAAAATTGATAAATTAGATGATCAAATCTTAAAGTTAATTGGTGATCGTATGAAAGTTGCTGAGAACATTGGCGAATACAAACGTGATAACAATGTAACTATTTTACAAGTTAACCGTTGGGATGAAATCATTCAAAAACGTGTTCAATTGGCAAAAGCATTGAATCTAGGAGAAGATTTTTCTGTGAAATACTTAGAGCTATTGCACAATGAATCTATTCGTAAGCAAAACGAAATTATGAACGTTAAAACTACAACGGAGGCATAATATAATGAGTCAAAAGAGCATTACGCTAACTCATCCTACAAAACAAGTAAGTGGCACGGTACAACTAACGGGTTCAAAATCTGAGAGCAACCGTGCTCTTATTATAAAAGCATTGAGCCAAGGTAAAGTAACGATTGAGAATCTATCAGAAGCGGATGATACCGTTTTGCTCACTCGTGCATTGAAGGTTGCTAATGCAGAAGGCGAAGGTCAAAAAACAATCGATATTGGTCCTGCGGGAACAGCGATGCGCTTTATGACGTCGTATCTTAATCTTATTCCTGGGGATTTTATTCTAACAGGAACAGAACGTATGCAACAACGCCCTATCGGAATTTTGGTGGACGCATTAAAAACAATAGGTGCTGATGTACATTATGTAAAAAAAGCAGGATTTCCACCATTACACATTGAAGGGAAGTTGTTTCAAAGCAAAGATACTGTACGCATAAAGGGTGATGTAAGCAGCCAATATATCTCTTCGCTCCTTTTAATAGCCTCATCCTTAAAAAAAGGTTTGAAGATAGAAATTGAAGGCGAATTAACTTCTCGTCCATATGTAACTATGACATTGAATATGTTGGCCGAGGCTGGAATTCAACATAGTTGGGAAGAAAATAGCATTCAAATATTGCCACAAGTTGCTAAAGAAACTACTATTTATGTAGAACCAGATTGGAGTGCAGCTTCATACTGGTATGCTATGGTCGCTTTGGCAGAGCAAGCAGAAATTAGGCTTCCAGGTTTAAAGAAAAACAGCCTACAAGGTGATATTGCTATTGCTGAAATCATGACACATTTTGGCGTAAAAACGACTTTTGAAGCTAAAGGAATTTTATTACAAAAAGTGAAACTAGATTCTGATAAGACATTATTTGACTTCAAAGAATGTCCAGATTTAGCACAAACTGTAATCGTCGTTGCGGCAGCATTAAAACGTAATGTTTCATTCACAGGTTTAGAAACCCTGAAAATCAAAGAAACGGATCGTATTGCGGCACTACAAAATGAAATTGGAAAATTTGGGGCTAAATTGACTGAAGATAATGAAGTCTATCATTTGAATGCAGACAATGTTAAAGAACCAGATGATATATCAATTTTCACTTACGAAGATCACCGTATGGCAATGGCATTTGCTCCTTTAGCTTTAGTTTTCGAAAGAATACAAATTGAAGAACCTCAGGTCGTTGAAAAATCTTACCCTATGTATTGGGAACATTTAACACTCCAAGGGTTTTCGATAACAGAATAGAAGTTTACTTCAATAGTATCTTTCTATCCAATTGAGGGCATAAATATTTATATTAGTAATATACTAATCATTATGGCAGGAAATTCATTCGGTGACTTATTTAGAATAACGACTTTTGGCGAGTCTCACGGCAAGGCAATTGGAGTTATTGTGGACGGTTGCCCATCAAATATTGAGATTGACGAGGAATTTATCCAATCCGAATTGGACAAACGTAAACCTGGGCAATCCAAAATTACAACGCAACGCAAAGAAAGCGATACGGCACAAATCTTATCTGGTGTTTTTGAAGGTAAATCAACAGGTACACCTATTTCGATTGTAATTCCCAACGAAGACCAACGATCTAAAGATTACTCTCACATAGCGGACAAGTATCGTCCCTCCCATGCAGACTATACCTACCAAATGAAGTACGGTATTCGTGATTACCGTGGAGGTGGGCGTTCTTCAGCACGTGAGACAGCGGCACGTGTAGCTGCAGGAGCAATTGCTAAATTATTTTTACAACAACAGGGTATTGAGATTTTTGCCCATGTTTCTGGAGTAGGACAAATTGAAGCACCCAATGTCGATTCTTCAAATTTGAAATCACTATTAGAAACTCGTGAATCTAATATTGCACGTTGTGCAGATCCAGCGACAGCTAATGAAATGATTGATTTCATTGACAACACCATCCGTAAAAATGGGGATACAGTCGGTGGACGTATTTCAGCTATTGTACGAGGTGTTCCTGCAGGATTAGGTGAGCCTGTTTTCGATAGATTACACGCAGAGCTGGGTAAAGCTATGTTAAGTATCAATGCTGTACATGGTTTTGAGTACGGCTCTGGATTCGAAGGTTCTAGAATGCGAGGATCAGAGCACAATGACATTTTTACCACAGAAAATGAAAAAGTAGTAACAAAAACAAATTTCTCAGGTGGTATTCAGGGAGGTATCTCAAACGGGATGGATATTACATTCAAAGTAGCTTTTAAAGCAGTTGCTACTATTATGCGTGATCAAGAAACATTGAATCAAGCTGGTGAGGAAACGACTATTTCCGGGAAAGGTCGTCATGATCCTTGTGTAGTACCGCGCGCTGTAGTTATCGTTGAAGCTATGGCAGCCTTAGTTATAGCCGATCAATTATTAAAACAGAGAGCATATTCAAATATTTAATAGAACTTCCGTATTCTTACGGAAGTTTCTTTTTTACACCAATTATAAAAACCTTTGTTCTTTATTTTCTATTCATTGGAATGATTATTTCATTTTATGTTTAGACTTAAATTGCTCTATAACAAACATCCTTAAAAGGAACAAATCCAATGACACAGCAAAAAACTTATATTCAAGAGCCACGTGAATATGTTACTATACAAATTGAAATGCTGGTAAAACTTAGGTCAATAGAAGTTTATGGAATTGAATGATAACTTATTAAAAATTTTATATTCTTTTTTTCAACAGAAAACCTATATTTGGCTAATATAACTAGCGATACTTAATATAAACTATGACTCTATATCCTAAATATATTTTATCATGCGATATTGGTGGAACACACATTACTTCAGCTATTGTTGATACAAATGAATGGGTAATTTTGTCGGATACACTTTCACGCAGCCATATTAATTCTTCTTCAAATGCTAAATCGATTTTTCATAACTGGGCGTCGAATATTAAGTCATGTCTAAACAAATTTAACATTGAAATACAGCATATTGGCATAGCCATGCCAGGTCCATTTGATTATGACAATGGCATATCCTTAATGAAGAATCAAGATAAGTACGATGCCATTTATAAATTAGATACGACTAATGCCTTAATAGAAGAATTAGGTAAACAATATGAAATAAAATATATTAATGATGCAGCAGCATTTTTACAAGGAGAAATATTTGCGCAGGGACTAGAAAACAAAGACAAGGTATTGGGCATCACATTAGGCACAGGATTGGGCAGTGCAGTTTGGTCTAATGGTGAAAAAGCTTTTGATGCTGATCTTTGGAAAATAAGTTATAAAGATTCAATCTTCGAAGAATCATTAGTAACAAGGTGGTTTACTAAACGATTTGAACAGCTAAAAGGTATAAAAGAAAATGGATTGAAAGAAATAATTGATAATCATCAAAATTCAACCGAATTCGATCAATTGTTAACAGAATATAGTACGCATTTAGAAGCTTTTCTAAGCTATTTTAGTGAACTACACCATTGTAATCATTTTATCATTGGAGGAAATATTGCAAAAGCATGGCACTTAATTGATAGAGATAATAAATTTTCAGCATTTAAAATTACAAAAGCCCAATATGCTGAAAAAGCAGCACTTATTGGTGCTGCTTCGATATTTTAAAAATTAAAACTATTTAATTAAGGTATTTTGGAAACTGTTGAGGATTAACATCCTGCATGATTTCATATACTGATTCTACAATATCATCTACAGATGGCTTAGTAAAATAATCCCCATCTGAACCATAAGGTGGACGATGAGGCTTCGCAGATAATGTCCTTGGTTTACTATCCAAATGATAATAGCCATTTTGATGTTCTAAAATTTGTTGTAAAATAAAAGCGGAAGCTCCTCCAGGAATATCCTCATCAACAACCAATAAACGATTTGTTTTACTTAAAGAACCCAAACATACTTGTGTTCGATCAAACGGCTGTAAACATTGCACATCAACAATTTCAATTGAAACACCTATTTTATCTAGTTCTAATGCAGCTTCTTGTACCAGTCTTAAGGTGGAGCCATACGACACAACAGTAATATCTTTCCCTTCACGAATCACTTCTGCAATACCAATAGGGACAGTGAAATCGCCGATATTGTCTGGCATCTTTTCTTTTAATCGATAACCATTCAAACATTCTACCACTACTGCGGGATCATCCCCTCTTAACAACGTGTTGTACATTCCTGCAGCCTGCGTCATATTTCGGGGCACACAAATATGTAGACCACGCAAAGCACCTAATAAAACTGTCATTGGCGAACCTGAATGCCAAATACCTTCCAAACGATGTCCGCGAGTACGAATTATAACAGGAGCCTTCTGTTGGCCCTTAGTTCTATAACTTAACGATGCCAAATCGTCGCTCAAAACTGGTAAGGCATATATCAGATAATCTAAATATTGAATCTCAGCAATCGGTCTTAAGCCCCTTACAGCCAAACCTATACCTTTACCTATAATTGCTGACTCACGAATACCTGTGTCAAAAATTCTTAAATCACCAAATTTCTCTTGTAAACCGGCAAAACCTTGATTAACATCACCAATTTTACCCACATCTTCCCCAAATGCTATCAGACGCTCATCATTCTTAAAATTAGCTTCAAAACAAGCATTCAATACTTCTCTCCCATCGACTGTAGCCGAATCCATAGCATAAGAAGGCTCAACTAATTCTACTTCCAGAGGAGAAAATGAATTCTCAACATGTAGCTTACTATTGTATCGATCTTCGTTAATGATTTGCTTTTCTTGATACCAAGAAAATAATGTATCCTTCTCTGCAGATTCTTCAAATCGTAAATCACGCAACACCTGTCTTACAGTCGAAAAAATCTCTTTTAGTGAGGGCTCAGTCGTGCTCTTTAAAATATTTAAAGGTAACTCAACGATTTCATTATCAAATTGTGATAAATATTCAATAGCTTCATCCAAATCATTTTGAATCAATTTTCTATAATCTGTCCAAGCCCTCTTTTGTTCTACACGTACAAAATCTTTTATAGATGACTCAATATCTAACAACTCAGAATCTGTAGCAATACCAGCTTCCAAAATCCATTGACGTAATTTAGTATTACAATCATAAATCTGCTCCCACGCTAATCTATCTTTTGATTTATAGCGTTCGTGTGAACCAGAGGAACTATGCCCCTGAGGTTGAGTCAACTCCGTAACATGTACTAAGCAAGGAATATGCTGCTCACGTGCTATTCGAGCGGCCATCTCATATGTTTCACACAGTCCTGGATAATCCCAGCCTTTCACTTTAAAAATCTCAATCCCTTGATTCTCATTATCTCGTTGAAAACCTTTAAGAACTTCTGAAATATCAGCTTTCGTCGTTTGAATATCATTTGGTACAGAAATACCATATCCATCATCCCATATAGAAATAACAGCCGGTATTTGCTTTACCCCAGCAGCATTTACTGTCTCCCAAAAGACCCCTTCAGAAGTAGATGCATTTCCCACATTACAAAATACCACTTCATTCCCTGCATTAGAGAAGTATTTTAAATACGATAAGTCTTTATTATTGCGGTATAATTTAGATGCTAAGCCTAAACCTAACGTACGTGACATTTGCCCACCAGTGGTAGAAATATCAGAAAAAGAATTTTTCTGAATAGTTTGGTCTTTCCAGGCCCCATTCTCATCTGTCAACGTTGTAGAAAAATGAGCTACCATTTGTCTTCCTCCAGAAGATACTTCCGCTTCTATGTCTGGATTAGCATACAATTGAGAGAAAAAATTATAAACAGTACATATCCCAGATGCAAATGCTAATGTTTGATCTCGATAATAACCAGACCTCCAATCACCATTCTTAAATACCTTAGCCAAAGCAATTTGCGCGACCTCTTTGCCATCACCAAATATACCAAACTTAGCCTTGCCTGTAAGAACCTCTTTCCTACCCAATAAACTTACATACCTACTTTGAACTGCAGCTTCATAGTCTTTCAATATGATTTCACGAAAATCATCAAAGCTTAACTTTGAAGTGTTTGCATTTTCAGGCGTTTTCAGTTTCGAATCTATCATTAACTTATATTCTTATTCAACAAAAGTAGCAAAATTAACACTTACAATATAGCCAATAATTTAATAATACCTCTAAAATATAGACAAGAATTATGTACTTTTAAGCACATCTTAAAGAATTGAAATTAAAATATGAATTTAACAAATAATGATAATAATCCAGAAATAGGATTAGGTGATTTAGAAAAAACAGTGATACTGAATTCATTATTAGAAGTACCTTTTCAAGATCGCGATGAGAAATGGGTAGGTAATTTTTTACAATCAGTTGATGAAGCTAATCTAAAATTAGGAAGTCCTGAGGTTGTAATCGCTAGTGACGGTTTTCCTTACATCCAGCTTCAAAACGTTAAAACAAATGAAAATTTTCAAGCTTTTGTTATCAACAAACAATTACCAACAATCCTAATGCAAGGTTTTGGAATTGTAATCAATGCTCAAAATGAAAGACCTGACTGGGTATTCTCCTATGGAGATATTGCAAACTATGAATTAAATGATTCATTCTACATCGACGAAAGTGTTTTTTCAAATAATAAAGAGCAAATATCAATTCAAGCTGATGAACAAATTTTAGTAGGTGCGCCATCTGATTCAATACTCCCAAAATATCTAAAAAATCAATTGCGTGAATTTTTAAAACATGCAGGTATAGATACTCCAAAAGCCATGATGATTGCACGTAATTATGAAACAGAAGAAAATTTGATGCAAGATTTGGTATTTAATTTCACCCCACCACAAATTGCAGATGAGAAAAAATTTGAGATTATTTCGAACACAATTGGATGGTTATTGCCTAAGCATTACTCCGTATTATTTGTCGACGAAAACGCTGTGGAAAATGGATTTGTAGAAATTTAATAGATATGAACTTAAAATTTCTCTCAGCACTATTTTTTTGCGCATTAACATTAGGTTGTTCTTCGAAAAAAAATGAAACAAAAGAATGGAAATCTCTATTTAATGGTAAAGATTTACAAGGCTGGACAGCCAAAATCTACCCTTACGAGGTAGGTAATAATTTCGCAAATACATTCCGTGTGAAAAATGGCGTGATACAAGTTAATTACGATGGTTATGGAGAAAAATACGATGATCGCTTTGGACATTTGTATTATGATATCCCCTATTCACATTATCACCTAAAATTAGAATACCGATTTTATGGAGAATTATATAATGAAGCACCAAGCTACACCTTACGTAATAGTGGGGTAATGTTTCATTCACAGGACCCAAGGACTATGCAAAAAAACCAAGACTGGCCTATCTCCATAGAAATGCAGTTTCTGGGTGGGCTTGGCGATGGAAAGGAAAGAACTACAGGAAATATGTGCTCTCCCGGTACCCATATATTTTTGAATGGAGAATTAAATACAACACATTGTATAAATTCAACATCTAAAACCTATCATGGAGATCAATGGGTTAAAGCAGAAGTCATTGTGCTTGGAGACTCACTTATTCAACATATTATTGAAGGAGATACTGTATTAACATATTCTAAACCCCAAATTGGAGGTCCTGTAGTAAACAATTTTGACCCTAGAATGAAGGCCGATGGAAAGGCTTTAAAAGAAGGATTTATTGCACTTCAAAGCGAAGGACAGCCTGTAGAGTTTAGAAATATATATTTGAAAGATTTAGCTAAGAAAAATAAATAAAAAAATGTTTCCATTTAATGTTAGAGTGTACGGAATACTTAGGACAGAGGCAAACGAGATATTGATTACAGATGAAAGAACGCAAAGTGTTTCGTTTACTAAGTTTCCTGGAGGTGGATTAGAATATGGAGAAGGACTTATAGACGCTCTAAAAAGGGAGTTTTTAGAAGAATGCAATTTGCACATAGACGTAATTAGACATATTTATACAACAGACTTCTACGAAAAGTCAAGTTTTAATAATAGTCAGATTATTTCTGTCTACTACGAAGTCCAACCTTTGGAAGAGTTAAAAATTGAATTAAAGCTCACACCTTTCGAATTTGACAAAAACTTAGAGGTCGATAAAATTGAAGTTTTCAGGTTAGTAAATATGGAGAAGCTTAAAGAAGAAGATTTAACATTCAAGACTGATAAAAAAGCGCTGGAAGTTTACTTCGGATTAATTAAAAAGAAAAATTTAAACTAATTTATATTTTTTTATCAAAAATTTTGAATTATTAAAACTTATTTTACTAAATTTGATGTTATCGATGATTCCTTGAAATTTTCAAAGCATCGATGCCCTATTCTCTTTTCATAAGAGATAAATAGTTAGTGTGATTTTAAGGCGATACTCCCAATATCGCCTTATTTTATTTCATTATATATGCTATCAACACGATTAGTGCAGCGCAAATAATTATAATCCATTTGAAGCTTTTATTTCCTTCTGAGCTTCTGTATCTATAATCTCTTTTATATTTATCGAAATCCATAATATTTTTGTTTTAATTACATGATGCCAAAAACTATACAATTTCACAATTATTCGTGATGATAGGGCTCACCTTTCATAATAGTGAAAGCACGATATATTTGTTCTACAAAAAATAGTCTTACCATTTGATGCGAGAATGTCATTTTGGATAAAGAAATAAGAGAATTAGATCGTTGTTTGATTTCATCCGCAAAACCATAAGGACCTCCTATTAGGAAAACCAAATGTTGCACACTTGCTACCATTTTCTTTTGTAGGAAATCCGAAAACTCTATTGATCTAAATTCTTTACCATGTTCGTCTAATAATATTACAAAATCTGTAGACTGAATATTTTTGTTGAAGAGCTCTGCTTCCTTATCTTTTTGTTGATCTTCTGAAAGATTCTTTACATTTTTAACATCGGGCAACACAATTATATTGAAATTGATATAATGTTTTAGTCTCTTGAGATATTTATCTATTCCTTCTTGAATGAATTTATCATCCGTCTTCCCAATGCACAGTAACGTAATTTTCATAGCTACTAATTTGCAATATATTTTTTATTATTTAACCATCAATAGTAGATTTTATTAGTATCATTTATATTATAAACACTATAAAAACACATATAATTAGAAACAGCGAATACGAATTAAAGTTTTAATAAAATAAAAAGCTCAACTATAGCTATACAGTCATTTGTATCGCTATAGTTGAACTTTTAAATATGAAATAAGGTGTTTCGAAGCTTAATTTACAACTTGATTTCCTTTTGCTAACCAATCAAGCATACTTCCTGAGTAATTCGTAACGTTGGTGAAGCCCAATTTCTCCAGATAAGAAGTAGCAATGGTAGCGCGGTCTCCCGATTGACATTGAATAATTATCGCAGCATCTTTGTCAAGATTAGGCAAAACTTTAGCTAAATGTCCTACAAAATGATGTTTAGCTCCTTGAATATGCGCCTTTTTAAATTCAGTAGTATTACGAACGTCAAGTAGTATTGATTCACCTGTTTCTAATTGACTTTTAACATATTCAGCATCAACAATTTTCGATGGTTTTAAATTATTTCCAATATCGACAATATATCCCTGTACATTATCCATGCCTATACGCATCAACTTTCTTGTAATTTCTTCTTTGTTTCCTTCTTCAGCAACTAAAATCAATGGTCTATCATAAGGTAACATCCAACCTGACCAATTCGCTAAGCTATTGTTATTTTGAATATTGATAGATTTTGGAAGATGTCCATTTGCAAATTCAAATTTATTACGCGTATCAACTACTATTGCATGTACAGGTATATTATCAACCCCAACAATCGGATGATTGGGGACTTCGGTTAATAAGTTTCTAGTCACCTTATTTAACTTCTTCATCATCGCGAAATAATATGGTGCTTCGGGCTGGTCTTTTAATAATTCATCTTTGAAAGCTTCAAAATCTTCATATTGTAAAGCCCAATTTCTAATCTTTTCATACCCTACTGTAGTACTCGCCACAGCACCTAATGCTTTTCCACAAGCAGAACCAGCTCCATGTCCAGGCCATACTTGTATATAATCTGGTAATGATTTGAACATTTTTAGCGATTCAAACAATTGTTTTGCACCAATTTCTTTTGATCCAATTACTCCAGCAGCTTCCTCTAATAAGTCTGGTCTACCTACATCTCCCACAAATACAAAATCACCGGTAAACAACATCACGGGTCTGTCTGTAGCAGGATGATCAGTTAACAAAAAAGAAATACTTTCGGGTGTATGGCCGGGTGTATGCATCACCTTTAATGTAAGGTTTCCGATAGGAATAACATCATCGTGTTTAAGGCCTATATGAGGGAATTCGTATTGCCAATCAACCCCTCCTTCATCTGATAAGAAGAGTTTAGCACCTGTTAATTCGACCAACTCTCTACTTCCAGATAAAAAATCTGCATGAATATGGGTTTCAGCAACATGCGTGATATTTAAGTTATTTGCCTTAGCAATTTGTAAATAAGTATCAACATCACGTTTAGGATCTATTACTATAGCTTCCTTTGATACCTGGCAGCTCACTATATAACTAGCTTGTGCTAGCGTTTTATCATATATCTGTTCAAAAAACATATTTCAATTACAATTAAATAATACCAAATTCTTTTAATAAAACAAATATTGCTACTGCCATTATACCGACAGAAAACAATCTTTTTAAACTCTTGCCGTCAATTTTACCACTTAAGTAAAAACCTATAAAAATCCCAACTACCGTCATTCCTGTATAAGTAATCAGAAGATTCCAATCAAATAAATCAATTCTTCTCCAGTCTCCCAATAGCCCAAGAATAGAATTAATAGAAATAAGCACTAAAGATGTTGCTACTGCCCTTTTCATGCTCAAATTGAAAAAGTTTGTCAGCGCAGGAATAATTAAAAAACCGCCTCCTGCTCCTACAATCCCAGTTACACTTCCGACAAATACCCCCTTTAATAATATGGCTGTAAGTGGAAACTCAGTTTTTGGAATGATAATCTCTTTAAACATCGCATAAGCAGCAAACAACATTATAATAGCGAACAATACCATAAGAACAGTTTCCTGTGCTATTACAATATTAAAAACGATAATTTCATCTGGTATTAATGGTACGATAAACTTGCGTGTAAGGAATACAGAAATCATTGAAGGAATACCAAATTTCAGTAGTTTATCAAAATCCACATCTTTATTGATTATTCCTTTCACCCCTCCAACCATAGATGTTACTCCTATTGCAAATAAAGAATAAGCCGTTGCTAATACAGGCTCTATCCCAAACACATACACAAAAATAGGCACAGTAAGAATAGATCCTCCGCTACCTACTAAGCCTAAGGTAACGCCAACAAAAACAGCTAATAATAAACCCGTTATAAACATTTAGCAAATAATTAGTGAGGAAGATACTTGCGGATCGCACCATAAATATAAGTTCCTAAAAGAGCTCCTATAATCACAATTAACATTGAAAACACGCCTGAGCCTAATAATGCGAATATAGGTCCTGGGCATGCTCCTACCAACGCCCAGCCTAATCCAAAAAATATACCGCCTATCAAATAACGAGGGATAGATTTTGCTTTTGGTTGAATATTAATTTCATCTCTATCCACATCTTTTGCCTGCGTTCTTTTGATGTATTGAACACCCAATACCCCCACAAAAAGAGCTGAACCAATAAATCCATACATATGAAATGATTGAAAACTAAACATTTCAAAAATTCTAAACCAAGAGGCAGCCTCTGCTTTATACATTATTATACCGAATGCTATACCTAATAGCACAAAAATCAATTTTCTCATTCTTTAAAAAATTAGTGGAAACAAAACATGAACCATTAATAGACCGCCAATAAAAAATCCAATTACAGCAACTAGTGATGGCCATTGCAGATCACTCAATCCTGAAATCGCGTGTCCCGAAGTACAACCTCCTGCATATCTAGTTCCAAATCCTACAAATAAACCACCTACCAAAAGGATAACAATATTTTCAGGTGACATATCAAAAAAGAGTTCTGTTGGTAAATAAGTATTACCAGCACTTTCAAAACCATAGCTTTTCAACGTTGAAATCGTATCTTCTGATATTGGCGGCACCTGATTGTTTGCTAATAAATGAGCAGCGACAAAGCCACCGATAATTGTGCCAACCAGGAAAAGTAAATTCCATTTTTGTGCTTTCCAATCGAAGGCAAAAAAATCACAACTTTTACCTGCCCCTATAGCAGAACAAATTGTTCTGAAATTTGACGAAAAGCCAAATGATTTACCCAATTTTATTAAGGCTAGCATGATTAATGCAACGAGTGGTCCTCCGATGTACCAAGGCCATGTTCCAAATAATATCTCCATATTTTAATTTATTTATAATGCAAATTTACATGCATTAAATCTTTTTATTGGTAACATAAGTTACCAACCAAGTAAGAATACACCAAAATACAGATTACCTAACTAATTCTAGGAAGACAAGTCTATTTCGATAATATTATCAAAAAAAACAGGTGTTCTAAATAAAAATTATGGAAAAGATAGGTTAAATATAAAAAATAAAACCTACAAAAAAGATAGATTTAGAGGTTTAAATAACATTGACATAAATGAAAAATGATATCTGATTTTGTTTATAGTAACAAAAGACTTGACCTCAATTTGATTTGTAATTCCTAAAATATTTATAGCTTTATCACATGGCAATTTTAACACAAAAATTTAATACCGTACAAGACACAGCTCCTTTTTCGCAGATTACAGAAAAGGATTATATACCTGCCTTTGATGAGGGTATTGCAATTACAAAAAAGGAGATTGAGGCTATTGTTAATAATCCAGCATCGCCGACTTTTGAAAACACCATAGAAGCATTAGCTTTTTCTGGACTTACCTTAGATCGTATAAGCAATATTTTCTTCAATCTACATTCGGCAGAAACGAATGATGAACTCGAAAAAATCGCACAAGATGTAGCGCCAAAACTTTCCGCTCTAGGCAATGATATTACATTGAATGCAGATTTATTTGCTAGAGTAAAAGCTGTTTATGAACAAAAAAATGCGCTTTCACTTACTCCAGAACAAGAAACATTATTGGAAAAATCATTTAAGGATTTTGCGCGCAATGGCGCTTTGTTACATCAAGAACAAAAGCTAATACTCCGAGATATTGACTCAAGACTAGCTTTATTGACGCTAAAATTTGGAGAGAATGTATTAGCTGATTCCAATGCGTATAAATTGCATCTGACGAATATAGACGACTTAAAAGGTTTGCCAGAAGGTGTCGTAGAAGCGGCCGCAGCTTTAGCCAAAGCCGATAACAAAGAAGGCTGGATATTTACATTAGATTACCCTAGTTATATTCCTTTTGTCACCTATGCAGAAAATCGTGATTTACGTAAAGAAATCACCTTGGCAGCTGGACGCAAAGGTTTTCAACAAAATGACAACAATAATGAGGCTATTGTACTCGAAATTGCACAATTACGTTTTCAACGCGCTCAGCTATTAAGTTATGACACACATGCAGACTTTGTATTAGCCGAACGTATGGCACAATCTCCAACAAAAGTAATGTCATTTTTAAATGACCTACTCGCCAAAGCAAAACCTGCAGCAAATCAAGAATTTGATGAATTAACTGCTTTTGCAAAAGAGAAAGATGGAATCTCCCAATTAGAAAAATGGGATGGCTCCTATTACGCCGAAAAATTGAAACAACAGAAGTTCCAATTGGATGATGAGTTATTGAAGCCTTACTTCAAATTAGACAATGTATTGCAAGGTGCTTTTGATATAGCTAACGAATTGTATGATTTGACTTTTACAGAAGTTCATAACATTGACAAATACCATACTGATGTACAGACCTACGAGGTCAAAGACAATCAAGCTAATTTAGTCGCAATATTTTATGCAGACTTCTTCCCACGTAAAGGAAAAAGACAGGGCGCATGGATGACTTCTTTCAAACCTCAATATAGTAAAGATGGCATGCAAGAAAGACCGCATATCTCTATTGTATGCAACTTCACCCCTGCAACAGAGACAAAGCCTGCTTTATTGACATTCAATGAAGTCACGACACTATTCCATGAGTTTGGACACGCTTTGCATGGTATGTTAGCTAATACAACATACCCAAACCTTTCGGGTACAAATGTTTTTTGGGATTTTGTGGAACTACCGAGTCAAGTGATGGAAAATTGGTGTTACGAAAAAGAAGCGTTAACCCTATTTGCTAAGCATTACCAAACGGATGAGTTAATTCCAATGGAATTGGTCGAAAAAATTAAAGATTCTGCCGCTTTCTTAGAGGGCATGGCGACTGTACGTCAATTGAGTTTTGGGTTATTGGATATGGGTTGGCATGCTGGCGATCCGTCAACTATTACTGACCTTAAGTCTTTTGAAAAAGAGCAATTTGCTTTGACTTCATTCTATCCAGATGTCGAAGACAATGCCATGAGCACTTCTTTCTCTCATATTTTTAGCGGAGGATATTCTTCAGGATACTACAGTTACAAATGGGCCGAAGTTTTGGATGCTGATGCCTTTGCATATTTCAAAGAAAACGGAATTTTCAGTAAGGAAATCGCCACAAAGTTCAAGGATCATATCTTATCCCAAGGAGGTACAAAGCATCCTATGGAACTATATAAACTATTCAGAGGAGAAGAACCACAGGTGGATCCACTGCTTCGCAGAGCCGGATTAATCAAATAAAATACATATAGCCTACTTTGAGATGAAAGTAGGCTATATTATGAATAAAATTATTCTACCTGATAATCAAACAAATGCCAGTATAACACAGAAAAAAGCCACTTTATTTTCAAAAACATTTTGCATAAATGGAATATAGCTCTATATTTGCATCATCAAATCGGAAGGACGCGATGTCCAGACAACTTTTGAAAGACTTAAAAAAGCGAAAATAGCTCAGCTGGTAGAGCACAACCTTGCCAAGGTTGGGGTCGCGAGTTCGAATCTCGTTTTTCGCTCCAGAGTTGCCTAGGTGGTGGAACTGGTAGACACGCAGGACTTAAAATCCTGTTCCTGTTAAAGGAGTGCGGGTTCGATTCCCGCCCTAGGTACAAAGCCTCGAGAAATTCTCGAGGCTTTTTTTATTGATAGAGTTCTCGTATTCTAAATAAATTTCAACAGGCTAGACAAATTTGAAAAACCCGTTTTTTAGCTTAATTTCTACCTGCTATTAATTAATGATTGCCATCCTTCAGTAACAGTAGGTATATAATAAATCTCTCTCCCCTAACAATCCTTCTGCTATTTTATTCAGAATGACTATAATTGAAAAAGCACAGACTAAGAAGCTCGAAAGAATTTCAGAATGAAGAATAACATACCACCCAATACATAGTCCGATTGAATACACAAAGCTTCGAAGAAATATCCAGGCTTGGCATTCATGAACAACAATCATTGTTTCAAACCACCCCTAGTCTAACTGGAGATAGAAAATCTAAAAACACTTATTGTTCTTTTATGTTATACTACTAGCGATCCAAAGAATTGAAAGAGATTTGGCCGAGACACCTGATAAACTATGAGGCTATATTGGATCAATCTGAATTCATGGGGGGAGTGTTAAAAATTTCTTAGTTTAGTATCCTTAATACAGATATCCCTTGCAAGAAGCCGAACGTAAATTACTATCCTTATTGATGCCCGAAGGGCTTTTGGAATATTTTCAGATTTTAGAAGTCGATCAAGTTGACAATCAACTCCATATTTATTTAGATGAGCTTAATATTGCTCCGACAAGTTATGAGAACAGCAAGTTGGAGTCAAAGGGGTTTATGCCTTCCACTGAAATTTCAGACTTTCCCATTCGAGGTCAGAAAGTTACGCTACATATCCGCCGTCGTCGCTGGACGGTACTGGATACCGGAGAGATCGTCACAAGAGATTGGAACCTGGTGCGTGAGGGTACTCGAATGACAACGGAATTCGGGCTTTTTTTAAAGAAGATATTTGGATAATCATCCTGTAAGCGCTCAATTGGTAGGTCTGTT
>NZ_JADEYP010000007.1 GCF_020295405.1 Sphingobacterium bovistauri | reverse complement strand
AACAGACCTACCAATTGAGCGCTTACAGGATGATTATCCAAATATCTTCTTTAAAAAAAGCCCGAATTCCGTTGTCATTCGAGTACCCTCACGCACCAGGTTCCAATCTCTTGTGACGATCTCTCCGCTATCCAGTACCGTCCAGCGACGACGGCGGATATGTAGCGTAACTTTCTGACCTCGAATGGGAAAGTCTGAAATTTCAGTGGAAGGCATAAACCCCTTTGACTCCAACTTGCTGTTCTCATAACTTGTCGGAGCAATATTAAGCTCATCTAAATAAATATGGAGTTGATTGTCAACTTGATCGACTTCTAAAATCTGAAAATATTCCAAAAGCCCTTCGGGCATCAATAAGGATAGTAATTTACGTTCGGCTTCTTGCAAGGGATATCTGTATTAAGGATACTAAACTAAGAAATTTTTAACACTCCCCCCAAGAATTCAGATTGATCCTAAGAAACAATAATCAGTAGTACAAAAATGAAATTCACTTATATAGGACAGATTCAGATGAACTGATTACTAATGGTGGAATTATAAATAAAAAGCGTACTTCAAAAGAATTTGAAGTACGCTTTTAGAAAAAAAAATATTTTAAGCTATCGGCTCAAGATATTGTGCATAGCAATATCCTTCTTCTCCATCTTTCGTACGAACTAACCACCATTGGTCATTTGCACGACTTATCAATGTTATTATTTCATCTTTAGCAGCCTTACCTACTATTGGTTGATCAGTGCCTGGTCCTTTACGAATATTTAAATTCGAATTTTGCGTAATGACTCTTACTTGACTACCTGCTACTGCGCTAGACACATCAACATTCATCACCACATCACCCGATAAATAATTAGGATCCAGCTGATTATACACATCCCACAATTTATTTTTAACATCTGCGTTAGGTGCTGTACCTCTAATATGTAATACGCCCTCTTGTTCTGCTATTTGTAACCCTTCAATTCCAGACGTATTCGCTACATCTATTAATCCTTGATATTTAGTTGTTAAAGCCATTTCTTCTTAATTTTTATAAAACAATTATTTAATTACCAAAGCCGATAAATCAACTTTCTTAGGAGACAATGCGTCCAATGATTGTTTTAAAACTTGGATACGAGCTTGCTCAAGCGTACCTGTAACAGTAACTATACCGTCTTTTACAACTGCTTGTACAGTAGGGAAATCTTTTGTAGCATCTACTACTTTTGCTGCTAAGTCCACATCATTAGCATTGATCTCTACCTTAGGAGCTTCTACTACAATATTATTAACTACTGACTTAATGTTTTTGCTGTCCGCAGCTTTAGCTGTATTCGCTATAGCCTCACGCTCCGCTTCTGTCGCTACAGAACCAGACAACGTCAAGACACCATCCTTCACGTCTACAGTAACACCAGGTGTACTAGCCACCACAGTCTCAACTTTTGCCTTTAGGTCAGCATCTGACACTTTTGATTTACAAGATGACGTAGATATTGCTATACAAGCAGACAATACGAATACGTTAATTACATTTTTTAAATTCATAATTATTTGCATTTTTAAATTTATTGTGAATAAATATACTGTACAATAACAATCATTTGAGTTAATTTGTTTGAAATAATATTTGTTTTGCCGATTAAAAACTACAGGACAACACCATTAAAAGCTAAACATTAACCGAGAAACTAAATAGTTTTACCGAACATTCCTCTTCATTCATCTTTTTCTACTTCCACGATCTTTACTGAGTTTCTAATTTTGACCTATCAAAGCAACAAAATGAAACAACTACTAATCAATATCAACAACATGAAAAAGACACTATCAACTATCGCAACAGCTTTATTAATGATTATATCGCTAAGCTCATTTGCAAATCCTGTTATCAACCCCTTGAAGGAAAAAGATTCTAAAACAATCGTATTTACATATGTAGAAGCTATTGCATTGGGATCAGATGTATACAACAAGTATTTATTTGCGGATGATTTTGAATATAGAAATACAGCCAATAGTCATACGTTTAACAAAAAACAATATTTAAAATTTTTGAATGACACAAAAGGACTTAGTTTCAACTGTGAAACAAATTACCAAATCCTAGATGAAACGGGTAAATCTTGTGTAGCAAAAGCAATTATGACATTTGCAAATTTTACACGTGTAGATTATATCACAATGGTAAAAACTTTAGATGGCTGGAAAGTAAGCAAAGTCGTGACAACTTATCCATAAAAATCGTTCTTAATAAAATTCTATAAGGTCTACATTGCTGTAGACCTTTTTTATTATACTTTCTCCTGTTCAACGGATTATTATCACAGAAAAATATGCGGTAAAATTTTCACCGATTACATCACCAACTTTACCGAAAAACCTACTGCATTTATCTAAAACGCATTCTTAAGCATGATTTCATGCCCTACCTTTGATGTATCAAAAGAAAATTAACAACAATAAATTATAAGAATTATTAATCATAAAAATTATGAAAAAGACATTAGCAACAATCGTAACAGCATTATTAATGATCGCATCGTTCAGTTCATTTGCGGCATCAGTTAATAACCCTTTGAAGGATATGAATTCAAAGTCTATCCTAATAACCTATATCGAATCAACGACATTGGGATCAGACTTGTACAACAAGTATTTGTTGACAGATGATTTTGAATATAATAATACAGCGAACCAAAATTCGTTTAATAAAAAAGCATACTTGAAATTTTTAAAAGAGAATAAAGGTTTAAAATTTGATGCAAAAACTGATTATCAAATTTTGGATGAAAGTGGCAAAACTTGTATTGCAAAAGCAACGAGTACATTTAAAAATTTCACTAGAGTCGACCACATCACTTTGAACAAAACACAAGATGGTTGGAAAGTGAGTAAAGTCGTAACGACATACCCGTAAATACTGGTAGTTTTTGTTTAGTAATGGCCTACTCCCCGTAGGCCTTTTTTATTTAAATCATTTATAAATAACTTCTTAATCGGATAGTAAAATAGCTAAATATATTATTTACCTTTGCGCCATGAAAAAAATTGCAGATTATAGAAATCTATTAGAAGTTGACAATAAAGCTGATCTAGGCACATTAAAATCACGTTACCGTCAGATTATGAAAGAATGTCACCCAGATAGATTTGTGAATAATGAGGAAGGTCTGCGTATTGCGGAAGAAAAAAGTAAAGAAATGATTGAAGCTTACCATTATTTAGTAAGCATATGTCCTGAAACATTGGAAAATCAATTGCCTATTTACAAAAACACTATTGAGAATTCAATTATAACCGATTTCGATTGGAAAAGCCATATATTAAGCATTACATTTTCTGACGGAAGTAAATATGAATATTTCAATGTTACAAAGAATGAATATGTTAAATTGATAAATGCTGACTCACCAGGTCGTCATGCTAAACGTCATATTTATCCAAAATACGCCTATAGAAATGTATTAAAGGTTTCTTAGAAATTAGTTTTTAAACATGTAGGACCAAGAGAATTCTCTTGGTCCTACATGTTTAAAACACATTATTAGATTATAAATTACCTTTTTTCATTTCATCTATTGCATAATTTGCTGCGCGAGCCGTCAGCGCCATGAATGTCAAGGATGGATTTTGTGTACCTGTAGAAGTCATTGCTGCACCATCGGTTACAAACACATTTGTACAATGATGCAATTGATTCCACTTGTTCAATAAAGAAGTCGCAGAGTCTGTACCCATTCGTACACCTCCCATCTCATGTATATCCAAGCCAGGATTTTGATTACTTCGATTTACACCTATATTTTTCACACCAGCAGCCTCTAGCATTTCTGAACCTTGTACTAAGAAATCTTCTAGGCTTTTGTAATCATTTTCTTGATATCCAACATGCGTTATTAACTGAGGCATCCCATACGCATCCTTTTCTGTATCGCTCAGTGCTACATAATTATCAATGGAGGGAATCGTTTCGCCTTGCATCATCATTCCAACACCCCATCCTCCTAATTCAGATAAATTATCTTTAAATGTACGTCCTACCTGACTTCCCTCTGTCCATATACCACGTGAACGATATGCACTAAAAAAAGCTGCATACCCCCTTAAGAAATCTGTCTCCTGCCTATGTATGTTTCTAAAATTTGGAATAATTGGTTGTGTAGGTCGCTTGCCATAGTAATATTTATCTTCATACCCTTCCATTGAGCCCCAGATACTTCCCATGTAATTGTGAAATGTAATAAATTTACCTAGCAATCCATTATCATTACCCAAGCCCTTTGGAAATCGTTTGGACGTTGAATTAAGCAAAATCATGTTGGTCGCTAAAGTTGAAGCATTTAAAAAAATGACTCTAGCATAAAATTCTTCTGTCTCCTTTGTAGCCCGATCTATCACTCGTACACCGATAGCTTTGTTATTCTGCTCATCATATAGGATTGACTCCACTATTTTATCCGCTTTGAGAGTGAGATTCCCCGTTTTTTCAGCCCATGGTAAAGTTGATGATAATGATGAATAATAACCTCCAAAAGGACAACCTCTTTGACATAAAAGTCTATTTTGACATTGTGTACGCCCTTGTGCAATATGAATCGGCTTTGGCTCAGAAATATGCGCACACCTGCCCTGAATTATTTTTCGATGCGGGTATTTCTTCTCTACTTTGGTCTTAATCACACGTTCGACAAAATTCATATCATATCCAGGAAGAAACTCACCATCAGGCATATATAAATTACCTTCTTTATGTCCCGATACTCCAATAAATTTCTCGACATAGGAATACCAATATTCAATATCCTTATATCGAATAGGCCAATCCACAGCAAAACCATCTCGCGCTGGTCCTTCAAAATCGAAGTCAGACCAACGCTGTACCTGCCTTGCCCAAAGCAAGGATTTCCCTCCGACAGCATCAGCTCTAATCCAATCAAATGGTTTCTTTTGTATATAAGATTGTTCGGAATCTTTAAGAAAAAAATGCACAGTATCCTCTTTAAACGCATAACATTTTGATGCGATTGGATTATTACTTTTAATTTCTAATGAAAGATTATTTACATTTTTTAACTCCCAAGGATCTAAATTAGTCGTAGGATAATCTTTAATATGTTTTATACTCCTTCCGCGCTCTAAAACAAGAGTTTTCAACCCATTTTCGCAAAATTCCTTCGCTGCCCATCCCCCAGATAGTCCTGATCCGACTACAATTACATCAAACGTATTAGGTTTATTCATTCGTGTGATTCAAATAATAGGTATTAGTATAGTTCGAATATATCAAATATTGCGACACCACAGGAATAAAAACAACAATAGAAATCAAACTTTTTCAAGTTTTATCTACTACAATTTCATCCTTTGTTAGTGGTGCTGCGGGTATTTCGGATACATTACGTTCAATTTCTTTCACTTCAACATGTACGGCATATTCTGATGGTTCAATTGCAATCCCCATATAGCTAGCATATTCCCGTGTGAACACTGCCCCGAAGTATAAAATAGCTGCTGTATAATATACCCATAGCAATATTAATACGATAGATCCAGCAGCTCCATAGGTTGTTTCTGTTTCTGAATTTTGCAGGTATAACCCAATAAGCAATCGGCCTATCACAAACAAAACTGCTGTAAATATTGCCCCAGCTCGTACTGTTCCCCATTTTATATTTACATCGGGAAGAATCTTAAATATGACAGAAAACAATAAAAAAATAATACCAAATGTCAGTAGAAAATTAATTCCATCAAACAAGAACACTGTCATATCAGGAAAATAGCGTTGTAAATTATCAGTAAATGCTAGAATTAATCCATTAATCACCAATGTGACAACTAGCAAGAATCCTAACCCAATAATTAATGAAGATGACAACAATCGATCTTGAATTAACTTTAACCAGCTTTTTTTTGGTTTTGCACGAACATGCCAAATTCGGTTTATAGAATTTTGGATATCGCCAAACACAGTCGTAGCACCTATTAAAAGTGTCACTCCGCTAATAATTAGAGCTGAATTGCTTTTACCCGAAAGTTCTAGATTTTTTATAATAGACTGTATTTGGCTTGCTGCCGTTGCCCCTACTAATCCATTCAGCTCACCAAATAGGCGCCCTTTGACCGCGTCTTCACCATAAAACAAACTCGCTAGGGTGATCATCAATACTAAAATTGGACCTATTGAAAACACCGTATAATAAGCAAGGGAGGCGCTGTATTTTAAGCTGTCTTCGTTCAGGAATCCTAAAATTGTATTTTTTAGGATTGTATACGATTTTTTAAAAAATCCTTTGCCAGATTGAGTAGTAGTTGTTTGCATAATTCGTAATTTATTACAATTATTTTTAACATTCAAGCGCAAATTTTGTTTCAATTTATTGATAAACAACTGAAACAAAGAAACTTCACTGTTATTGGCATAGTCTTTGTAAAAGAATAGATATACGCTTGTTTTTTGAGATTACAATAATCGTTTTATTACAACATACTTCCAGCCCTCAACACTCCATAGTGTTGAGGGCTTTCCACTTAATAATTCTTAACGTTCAACGAGCTCTTTTACCTCTTCTCCATAATAATCTATATGGGACGTTTTTACTTTAAGCAATTGTGACCATTTTCGAAATGCCCCAATGAATACAACCAACATCAATAGCATAGCTAAAATAGCCAATCCCCCAAGTAAATACTGTTCATTAGGTAGGTAAATATTTACGACCTGTGAATAGCCAGCCCAAAATGTTATTATCGCCATAAAAACACCTGGAATAGCGGTACACAATGCATATTTACCTCGATTCATACGGATCAACATCGTCGTACACACTATAAGTCCACAAGCCGCCAACAATTGGTTACTAATACCGAATAATGGCCAAATACTACTCACATTACCAGTAAATACTAAGTATCCCCATGCAAACGTAAATAACGCACTACTTATTAAAACTCCAGGCAACCAATTCTTATTTTTAAATGCAGGAATAACACCGCCTAACATTTCTTGTAAGAAAAATCTTCCAACACGTGTACCCGCATCAATCGCAGTAAGAATAAATACCGCCTCAAACATGATAGCAAAATTATACCAATATGCTACTACATCATTCATAAAAGGTATTTTATCAAAAATATGAGCCATACCTACAGCTAATGAAACAGCTCCTCCAGTTCTTCCATACAAATCTATCCCTATTCTCTCTATGAAAGAATCTAAATCAACAGTTGTCAAATGAGGATTTGCGGCAAGAAAACTTTCATAAGCGGCAGTAGGTGTATTTATTGCGAAATAATCACCAGGCATAAGAGTACATGCTGCAATCAATGCCATCAATGCTACAAAACCTTCTACCAACATTGCTCCATAACCTACAAAAAGAATATCTCTTTCTTTCGAAAGCATTTTTGGTGTAGTACCGGTAGCGATTACTGCGTGAAAACCAGAAATGGCACCACATGCAATGACAATAAAAATAAAAGGTAATACAGGCCCACCAATTACAGGTCCACCACCATAAATAAAATCAGTCAAAGCAGGCATTTGAATTGTTGGTTGCACAAAAATTATCCCGACAGCAAGCATCAATATCGTTCCTATTTTTAGGTAGGTAGACAAATAATCACGAGGAACAAGTAATAACCACATCGGTAAAACCGAAGCCAAAAATCCATAAACGGATATCGCTATCGAAATTGTCTTTATATCCCAATGAAACAGGTTAGAAATACTTTCGTACTCCATAAGACTATGTCCACCAATAATCCCTATTAACAACAAAACACCACCTAAAATACTAGCAAATGTTACCGAGTCTTTTCTATAACGCATTATTAGCCCCATTAAAATAGCGATAGGCATTGTAATTATTACAGTAAATAAAGACCAAGACGCTTCATGCATAGCACTAATACACGCAAGTGATAATCCCGCTAGGGTTAATACAAGAATAAACAGTACAGCGACTCCGGCTATCAACCCTGTAGTTTTACCTATTTCCTTGGAAGCAATAGAAGCGAGACTCTGCCCCTTATGTCTCACTGAAGCAAATAGCACGATCATATCGTGAACACCTCCAGCTAGTACACAGCCTATTAAAATCCATAAAGTGCCGGGTAAATATCCAAATTGTGCTGCCAAAACTGGACCTACTAAGGGACCAGCAGCTGCTATTGCAGCAAAGTGATGTCCAAATAACACATTTCTATTTGTTGAAATGTAATCATGTCCATCTGCAAATTCTACGGCTGGAGTAGAATATTTATTATTAAGCTTAAGAACCTTATTGGCCATAAAAATACCGTAAATACGATAAGAAATTGCAAATAAGAGTAAAGCGACGAAAATTAAAGTAATTGCATTTATGCCATTAAGAACTTCCATAGGTTAGTATTATAAAGATTAGTTATCGATGACAAATATACTAATTCAAACATATTACGAAATTAGTTTTTAAAAAAATTTAAAAACAAACGGGATAAACTAGATTTTTAATTAATATTTCAAAAATCATAATAGATTTTCATGATATATAATTTTTGTATCTTAGCAAACTTTAGACGTACTCTACATGTTGTACGATTATTGCATTTAATGTCTTGACAATAAATGCTTTTTTTATGATTGATTAATATGGAACAAGAACAACAAGATTTAAGATTATTTGATTTAGCGCGAAGACAGTTAAATCTATATCCTAACCTTTCAATTTTTGCGCACAAGATAAATGAAGATTGGAAAGAGATAAAAACTTCAGAGTTTTTAAAAGAAGTCGATGCTTTCTCCAAAGGCTTAATAGAGCTTGGTGTTAAACCAAATGAAAAAGTTGGCTTGATTGCAGACAGCAGTGTAGAATGGCATATTATTGATTTTGCAATTCAACAGATAGGTGCTGTATGTGTAGCGATGTATCCAAATATTACAGATTCTGATTATCAATATATATTTAATGATGCAGAAATTAAAGTATGCATCGTGAGTAATAAGAATCTATATAATCGCATCATCCAATTACAAGGATCACTTTATACATTAAAATTTGTTTTTGTAATGGACGAAGTGCCTAATTCAAGAAATTGGAAAGAACTTGCTGAGTTAGGAAATAATATACCTGATGAGACGCTAAATTTTCGTAGAGATGCTGTAAAACCAGCTGACCTTGCTACTTTAATCTACACTTCTGGCACTACTGGAAAACCTAAAGGTGTTATGCTAACGCATAACAATATAGTCTTCAATGTAATGTCTGCAAGGGATATCACACCTTTACAGGCATATACTAGAGCTTTAACATTCTTGCCTCCTTGCCATGCTTATGAAAGAATGGTTATTTATACCTATATGTATATTGGCATTACGACTTATATAGCCGAATCTTTAGACAAAATTGGTAATAATATTAAGGAAGCCAAACCACATATCATGACTGCTGTACCTCGTATACTGGAGAAAGTGTATGAGAAAATCATGAAAACTGGGCATGAGTTGACAGGAACAAAAAGAAAAGTTTTTGATTGGGCAGTGAGTGTAGGTGAAGCATATGATCCGAATCCAAAAAATAGATCTTTTGCATACGACATTAAACTTAAGCTTGCTAAGAAATTAGTGCTAGACAAATGGTACGATGCTTTAGGTGGGCATTTAGTAACTGTAGCTTCAGGATCAGCTTCTTTACAAAATAAATTAGCCCGTGTATTTTTGGCGGCTGGCATTCCTTTGTATGAAGGATACGGAATGACTGAAGCTTCGCCCTTAATCTCTGTGAACCATTATGAAAAAGGGGTCCGTGTAGGTACTGTAGGTTTACCTGTTAAATACGTCGAGGTAAAACTTGCCGAGGACGGAGAGATTTTGGTAAAAGGTCCAAACGTCATGCAAGGCTATTACAAAAACCCTGAAGAAACAGCCAAAACAATTATAGATGGATGGTTGCACACCGGTGATATTGCTGTAATGGAAGAAGGGAAATTCATCAAAATAATTGACCGTAAAAAAGAGATGTTTAAAATCTCTGGTGGAAAATATGTTATACCACAACCAATTGAGAAAAAATTGGTAGAGTCATATTTTATTGAACAAGCCATGGTCATTGGTGATGGACAAAAATTTGCTTCTGCTTACATCGTTCCAAACTATAGTAATTTGATGAACTGGAGTAAATCAAGTGCACCTGAATTAATGGGTATGTCAAAAGAAGAATTTTTGAATCACCCAACTATCGTTAAAAAAATAAATGCAGAAGTTCGTTTGGCAAATCAACATTTTGGTAATTGGGAACAAATCAAGAAACCAATTATTCTTCATGATGAATTTACTATTGATGGTGGCGAACTGACTCCAACATTAAAAATGAAACGTAAAGTAATTCTAGAGAAATACAAACAACAATTCAACGATTTGTACAAATCAGAAGAAGACTAACAATAAAAGGCTCGAAAAAAATTCGAGCCTTTTGAAAATCTAATTTTTAGGCCAACCTGGATTTTGAATAATTTTATTATTTAAAGCTATCTCATCAGATGGTATAGGATATAAATAATAATATTCTGGCCAATTAGCTGGAGGTGTAGGTTCGTAAGAAACATATCCCTCATTCCCCCCTCCTTGAACAGGCACCTTTGCACCAGCTGGTATGTGATCTTTACCTTTTATAATGTATCTACCCAATTTAACTTTGGTTGCATATTCCATTTTTTTCCAACGTCTCAAATCATCAAACCTAAATCCTTCTGCCATAAGTTCGATATTTCGCTCACGACGAATTTCCCATAATACAGGCGATACTCCTGTATCACGAGTAGGATCATTAGGAATACTATTTACATTAAGCGCAGCAACTTTACCCCTAGCTCTAGTTTTATTAATCGTCTGATCAGCAATAGCCTGATTGAATTGACCTAATTCATACGTTGCTTCAGCATGGTTTACCAATATCTCGCCTAATCTAAATATAGGAGCATCTGACCATTTTGCTATTCCTGATGCGCCAACATTATTCGCGTATTTATATAAGCGGTAACCCGAAAATGTATTTTGAAGATTTGTTGCCTGTGCATCTAGATTAATATCGAAAAAGTTAGGTTCAATACCGATAATTACAGCATTACCAGGCAATCCTCCTGTAGTAACGGGTAATGTCTTATGACTATCATCAGAAATACCACGCATGAATCCAAAATAAGAAGTGTCTCTTGGATCATTCGTATACGTATAATTAGTAGACATTTGCCCCCCAGAAAGTATTACTCGATATGGAGGAGGAACCGTATAATATAGTCTTTCATCTCTATTCCTAAATTCATCATACGCGTTTTTATCACCTTTGAATAATGGACTCGTATATCTTGTTTGTCCATCTTTAAGCAAATATTGATCTACAGCTGCTTTAGTTAAATCTAAATAGCCAAATCTATTCATCTGATTACTCGTAAAATCATGCCCTACGTTTAATGTACCATTACCACCATATGCTTTAAACATAATAATACCGGCTCTACCATCTAAATTATCTGAATTGAAATCCAAATCATAATTATCTCCTAATGTTGGATATTTAGTGATTAGCTTTTGAGATGCTTCAACACTTGCTTGTAAAAAAACATTTGCACTCGTAGCTAATGGACTTGGAGATTCCTCTTTGTGGTATTTACGCCAAGTGCCTTCTCTTAATCCAAATCTTGATATAAACGCTAATGCCGCATCTGGAGATATCGCATTACTCCCTTTTACATAAGCGCCAGATTCTTTCGCTCTGAGATTGTTAACCGCATAATTTAGATCTTCCAAAATTTTCGCCGCAATTTCGTCTCGGGGAGTACGAGGTATAAACAATTCAGGATCTGTATCCGTTAACAATTTTTCTACATAAGGCACATCACCATATAGATTAATAAGATTCGCATAATTATATGCACGGAAAAAATAGCAAACTGCTCTCCAATGTGTTTTTGCTTCATCTGATAATGGAGAACTGTCAATATTATCCAACATTACATTTATAGCGCGCAATCTAGCATAACTATCTGTATAAAATCCATCACCAGTAGGTACCAATTTACGCTGAGCGATCCAGTTCGTTTGTGAATTATTACTAGATACTGCCAATACATCACTATTCGCGTCATTTCCGATGCTATAAGGTGAAGTACCAGCATCGTTCCCTTGTCCATTACCGTAATTTCCATATGCTGAAAAAGCATTATAAAATTGCCATGCGTAAGACTGAAATCCAAATTCATTGACAAAAGTGGTTGATAAACTCAATTTATCTAAAGGTACTTGATCTAATTTTTTACAGCCAAGAAAACTGCTAACAAGCAATGTAATGGCTATTATATATTTAATATTTGTTTTCATTATTTTATATTTTAATCACCAAAATATCTAGTTGAATGTGTAAAAAAGATGTGAGACACTTTACTATCTAACAAATTATAAACACTAGAAATTAACATTAACCCCGAAATTAAATTTCTTAATATATGGATAGGTACCTCCTGCCCAATCATTTTTAAGATCAGTTCCTGGATCCATTCCGTCTGGTAAATGATCAAACGTAAATAAGTTCTCCCCAGAAATAAACACACGAACTTTTTTCAAGAATGTTCTATCTGTCATTGTATTAGGAATCGTATACCCAAAAGCTAAATTCTTAATTCTTAGATATGCTCCATTTAACAAATAACGAGATTGTGTTTCTCGACTAGCCCATTGTGTCTCACCTGCATTGCGGTAGATACGAAAAATACGAGCATCGGTATTATCCTTAGTCCAAAAATCAGATGCTGAAGGCAAAATGTCAAAATATCTATCCTTCCATGGTAAAGTAAATGCATTATCAGCCCAAAACTGTCTTTTTCCAACCCCGTTTAACATAAATGAAAAGTCAAAGTTTTTATAGGAAACATTACCATTTAAACCAAAACGGTAGCGATGACTCGTATTTCCAATGACTTTTAAATCTCCTGCATTATCCACTGTGTAATTTCCCCAATCAATAATACCATCGCCATTTTGATCCACATAAGCCATATCGCCTGGATTTGGGTTTCCCTTACCTCTGAATTGTACCCAACCAGCTGCTTTAGCCGCATCCGTAAGTTGTCCCCCCATTAAATCCGCATTCAAACCACTAAAATGATCTATACTGTATAAACCCTTACTTTCGTAACCCCAGATTTCACCTAGATTTTGTCCTGTGTAATAAGAACCAATACTTTTTTGTGGATTATCATATTTTGTGATAACACCTCTGTCATCCGACAAATTAGCTGATATAGCATATTTAAATTCGCCTGCACGATCAGTCCATCCTAATGATATTTCAAAACCTTTAGTTTCTAAATCCGCAGCATTAGTCTGTGGTGCTGGAGTTCCGAGTATTGCAGGAAGTGGTCTTGCAGGAGCTACCATACCTGTTGTAGAACGTGTAAAATAATCAAAACTAAAATTCAACCTATTGCGCAAAGCAAGCACATCCAACCCGTATCCCAAAGTAGTAACGTCTTCCCAAGTAATCGTACTGCTGACCAATCCTGGTGAACTTATTTGTACAAAAGGTGTATTATTCGTGCTATTAAGCCATGAGGCATTTCCACTGTTCATTTGAGCTATGGCAGGATAATAATTATCCTTTGTAACTTGATTTCCAATAGAACCATAAGATAATCTCGGTTTGATTGTGCTAAACACATCAGCCAATGGACTCATAAAAGATTCATTCATCATATTCCAAGCAATAGATGCTGTAGGAAAAAATCCAAATCTAGATTCAGAAGGAAATCGCGAAGATCCGTCATAACGAGCTCCTAATTGTAGGATATACTTACCTTTGTAGTCATAATGAAACTGACCAAAATATCCAGAAATCGCATTACGATAAAACCCATCTGTAGCATTTACAACGCCGCTACTACTACCAAGAGATGGTGCCGACATCGATAAAACTCCTGGTCTAGATGCGCCATTAAACTCATAATTAATATATTCTTGGTTAGTACCTAGCATGATATCCATATTATGATTCTCTAATTGCGTAAAGACATACTTCGCATACAAGTTCAAAATTTGGTGACTTCGAACACCAATATTTTTATAATAGCTTGTGTAGGACTGTGCATTAGGATCCATTGGCTGATTTATAAAATATTCAGCATGTATGGTCTCTATTAGCGGATTATTATTTGCTCTACTTTCATTATCAGTAGTCTTCTCAAATGCATACTCACCATTAATCGTTAAGTTATTCACAGGCTTAAATACAAGCTTCGTTCCTAAGCGTAATTGATCTCCATATAGCATTTTAGGATTTTGCAATTCTGCTAGATTATTTTGTGTATTATAAGGTAGGTTTCTGATTCCATTCTGTGTCTGTACATCGTCGTATCCCGTCGGTGTAAAACCGGGCTGGGTCACCATGGAATAAAAAGGACCATAATAACCACTCCCAGGTTCCGTGCGATTAAAATTATTATACTTTATATTTGCTTGAAAATTTAAAGTAGAAGTTAATTGTGATGTAAAAGAATTGTCTGAAGACCATCTTTTATAACTATCATTAGGCCCTACCACTGTACCATCTTCATCTACATAACGCAATGATGATCTGAAAAACAATTTATCAGACCCTCCTGATGCAGTGAAATTATGATATTGTTCTGCACCTCCTTCAAAAAAAGAGGCAAATTGATCGTGATTTTTCAAAGAATATAAATTACCACCCTCTCTAACAATACCATTTGCAGGGAAAGCTGATGGATCAGCATCATATGCATCCAAAAGTCTCTCATATACATCCATAGATTGGTTATTTGCCCACCAATCTTGCTGACCAAAACTTTGCATTAAATTTACCCAATCCCTTACAGAATGTTTTTTTGGTAATTTACTGATAGAAGTAGGTGAGTACCCATATGCATACTCAAATGAGGTCGGTTGGTTTAAACTTCCTTTTTTGGTTGTAATCAATACCACACCAAATGCAGCTCTTGCGCCATATAATACGGAAGCCGAAGCGTCTTTCAAAACAGTAACACTCTCAAAATCTGCAGGATTCAATAACGAAATATCCTCCATAGGTATATTATCCACGACATATAGAGGGTTACCACCATTTATAGAAGCCCAACCACGTATATTAAAATTTGGCTTAGTTCCTGGTTCGCCAGAACCAATCGAAATATTCAGACCAGGAAGAGCACCTTCAAGTGCTGCACCAGCACTGCTAACAGGGCGATCACGCATGATTTCATCCATTTTAACAGATACAACTGCATCAGATACTTTTGATTTCGATTGCGTACCATAACCTACAACAATTATTTCATCTATACCAGTAGCTTCATTAGGTGTTAATTTGATGTTCAAATTTTGTGACGAATTCACATCAATTTGATAATCAGCATATCCTAAATAAGAAATAACTACTGCTCCACCTCCACTCGATAATCTAATAGAAAAAGAACCATTAATATCAGTCGTGCTTGCTACAGTCGTGCCTTTTACACGTACAGTAGCCCCACTTAAAGGCTCTCCATTTTCATTCTTTACTGTTCCTGTAACTACAATTTCCTGCTTTGGTGAGATAATAATTAATTTATTCCCTGACTCCGAATACTCAAGATTTGATCCTCGGAGTATTGTACTAAGTACAGATGCTACAGACTTTTCTCGTACATTAATATTGACACTTTTTTTATTATTTAAAAACTCTGGACTGTAGACAAAACGTACGCCACTTTGGTTTTCAATTTCTTTCAAAACATTTGTCAATGCTGCATTTTTTAACTGCAGAGAAACCTTTTGTGAATAAACATTTGCGGTGACATGCATGGATACACACGTCAGAAAAATCATTAATTTCATGCAAATAATGAATTTCAAAGCATAGTTATGCTTTGGTGGTAAATAATTAATCATAAATTTGTTTTTTGGTTATCGTAATATGAGCGATTGTGTCGCAAACTATCTCGCTCAATATTTTAAATCAATTTTTGGACGACGTTATTACGTCGTCCTTTTTTTAAAAGGAAAGGTTCGGTTGGTTACTCCTCTAATTTCTTTTCAAAATCTTTATCATAATCTCATTATTAATTGGTTATAATAATTTTTTTATCGTCAATTTTATAATTGAAAGACTTAGCTGTCTGCAATGCTTGCAAAACCTCCTCTATACTTTCGTCAACAAATGTCCCGCTATATTTATAAGACGCAATAGCATGATCTTGAAAATCAATTTTAACATCATACCATCTTTCTAACGTATGTGCCAAGTCTGAAAATTGCTCATTATGAATTTCTAAACGATTTTCTGTCCATGCATTTTCGATAGTAATTTTATCATCAAGGACAACATTTTTACTTAACGTTATTTCTTCCAATTCAGCAGGATTATTTAATACAGCATCAGTTGTAAGCTGCTCCTTTTTCTTCAGGTACAACTTTTCACCTGGTTTGATCGTTATAATATCATTTTTACGATTGACCAACTCTAGCGCAATTTGCCCTTCTAGAAGTGACGCACATGAAATATTATCATTTTTATAAGACTTTACATTAAAAGTCGTTCCTAAAACTTTAACATTAAAATTCTCAGTAAAAACAGTAAAAGGAAAATTATTATGTGTCACTTCAAAATATGCTTCACCATCCAAGACAACTTCTCTATTTTTACCATTAAAATTATTTCCAACGGTCAATACACTTCCTGCATTCAAAATAACCTTTGTGCCATCCTCAAGTACTACTGACCTTTTTTCTCCATATTTCGTAGCAAATATTTGTTTTGGATTATTATGTAAAATATTTGCTAGTGTATTTGCTGACTCCTTTGTTTGAAAATAATTATAGATAAATACCGAAAAAACTGTTACTAAAGCAATTGCAGCAATATTTTTTAGCCAAAAATAACTTCGCGTAGATTGAATATTTTCTTCATTCATTCTACTATCCATAGTTTCTACAGCTATATTGATAGGCCTCTTGTTACCATTGAGAATGAAATACATTTTCCTTGCCTCCTCAATTTCACTTTTGTACTGTGGATTTTGAAGTATGAATTTTTCCCAATACGCTACACTTCTGCTATCACTACCATTGCAGTATTGCTGAAATGAATTCTGTATTAAAAAATCTTCAACTGAATTCAGCTTATTCATTATTTCTCCCCCTTTAATTAGATAGAGTCCTAATGATTCAACTTTTCCTAAGAAAAAAATAAAAAAATTAATAAAAAGGTAAAATCAAAGTTTTTAAGATTAACTTTTGAGCTTTATTCTTAACACTTTTAAAGCATCATATATCGTATTATATGCAGTTTTAATGGTTTGGTCCGTTAATTCTGCAATCTTTTCGTAAGAATATCCTTCAAAGAATTTATAGTAAATAAGTTGTTTTTGCCTATAGGTTAGTTGACCAATTGCTTCTTTAAGTCTTAATTTCAAGAGTTCATCCGTCTGAATCCTTATGATAAAAGTTTCGTACCCCTCTTCTATCCAATCACTTTCGGAATAAGAGTTCAACAACGCTAATTCAGTTCTTTTTTGCTTATTGATAATCCTGAATATTCTTCTTTTTATTGATGTTAATAAGTAAGCTTGTACATTTTCTACCCTAGACAACTTGGCTCTTTTTTCCCAAATATCAAAAAATATATCATCTACTGCCTGAGAAGCAATATCTTGATCAGCACATGTTTTTATACCAGCATTCACCAAATAGTAATACAATTCTTTATATAAATCCAAGAACGCATCAATATCATCTTGCATGATCCGCTCCCATAGCAATTTATATTTTAGAAGTTCTCTAGACATTGGTTACCTTACAAATACGATTAAGACATATTTTTCATAAAAGTAAATATAATATTCAATGTTACTAAATTATTTCGTCAGCTCATTATGAATCATATTATAATTGTAGCGCTGAATAAAAGCTTTAAGCGTATTTTGTAAAGAGTCTTTCAAAATAGTATCTGATAATAAATCCTTCTTTAAAAATTTATCATCTTTCAAATCAAAGATTGACGTTGGTTTTAGACCATCATGAGTCATATAATAATCACCCTGAAATAAATTATATATTCCACCAATATTATTAATCACAAAATTATTAGACGTACTATCCATTGCATCAAAGCCGAATGAAAAGTAAGATTTGGGATAATTCAGATAATTCAAAACAGTGGGCAAAATATCAATCTGCTGAGCTAACTTATTTGAAAAACCTCTAAGATCACTACCCGGTTGATAAAAAATAATTGGAATAGCAAAAGAGTTAGGCGCGGTCTTGTACTCAGGCAAATGACTTACTGTCGCATGATCAGCACAGATTACAAATAATGTATTATCATACCAAGGCATTTTTGAAGCTTTGGCAAAAAATTGTTTTAATGCATAATCGGTATATCCAACGGGTTCATGAATCTCTAATGGACCTTTTGGAAATTTCCCTTTATACTTTTGAGGAACTTTGAATGGATGATGAGATGATAAAGAAAAGAATCCTGCAAAAAAAGGCTGTGGCATTTCGTTAATCTTATCAGCCATAAATTGCATAAATGGCTCATCCCAAATGCCCCAAATACCATCAAAATCAGCATCGTTGTTATATTCATTCTTTCCATAATAATGCTTAATTCCTGCCAATTGGGTGTATGCTGAAAATCCCATACTTCCATTGGGTGCGCCATGAAAAAATGCTGTCTCATAATCCTCATCCCCTAACAATTTAGCTATGCTTGTCGTTTTATTTCCCGAATAGATAGAAAGCACAAAAGGCTCACCAATTGAAGGAATTCCTGTTATGACTGAAGGCAATGCGTCAATAGACTTTCTACCATTCGCATATGCTCTAGTAAAAGTATAGGACTGACCTATTAACGAATCTAAAAATGGTGTATATCCTTTATAATTTCCATTATTAATATCTTTATTTAATGCACCTATATGTTCCTTTCCAAAGCTTTCTAAAATAAGGAATACCACATTTAATTTTTTGAAATCTGCAGCGTCCTTCGGCTGATGTATCACAGGATACCTTTGGTCCAACTCTTCCTCAGAAAAATAATGAACTTCTTTCAGCGAAACGGCTTTCAAAGTTTTCAAGATGCTAAATGGCGTATTCAACACGATATTCATTTCCTCGGGATTTTTTACATAGTCTCCTGCATTACTCAGTGTAATTGGTCTTGTACTATGTGCCCAACCTCCACGAACTCCTCCAATAAATAGAAAAATACTTAATACAAACGCACTCAATTGACCTCCATAAAATAACCAACTAAATGACTTGGGTCTCTCAAGCTTAAATAAGGCATAGAATCTGTTGAGAAGAAATATTATTCCAATGAAAAGAACTAGTAAATACCAATATCCAATTAAAAAATTAATGATTAGCTGGCCCATATTCTCCTCATTTGAAAATTGACTAAATACAGTACCGCTTGTTCTTTTTAATGTAAATGGATAGTAAGCGTAATCCACTAAATTTAAGGAAATACCTATAGCATTAGTAACCACAAAAATCCATTTACACACCCTTTGATACCTATTACTATATTTATATGGTAATGGTAAAGCCATAAGTAAAATGAATAATATATTGATATAAAGAATTGCAACAGTATCAAACTTTATCCCTCCCAATAACATTACCCACAAATCACTACTTTCGACTTGAGGAAACATATCCCTATTGAAATAATAGAAACCTATACGTAGTAATGTATAAATAACCATTAGTATAACAAATTGTACTAATAGAAAGAAAAATGTATTTAAAAAGCCTTTAAGCTCCCACTTTTTTGACATATTCTAATAAGATAAAAAACGCTGATAAACTGTTTGGTAATACGCTTTTGATAAACTCAGTAAATGATTAGCTGTATCCGCAGGCATATCACGAGGGTACATATAACCAGTCCTTTGACCTTGTAAATCGTAAGAAATAGAAAAATCATTTGTCACTACCCCAAAAGTATTATTAGAATTGATAAATGCAATGCTTTTCCTTTTTGGATCGAACAAATCAGTCGAAAATTCAAACGGAGATTTATTCTTTGATACGATATTCCAAAGTGTCGTGACCAAATCAGATTGACTAACTACTCCATTTACCACCTGACCTTTATACTCCTCTTTCAAGCCCCCACCAAATAAAAACATTGGAATATGATACCTCTCTGGCATTGTCAAGTCGTACTTTTCTGAGGGATATAGGTGTCCATGGTCTGATACTACAACAAAAACCGTATTATCATACCACGGTTTACTTTTAGCTTTTTGCACTAAGTCATATACGACGGAATCAGTATAATACACTGTACTTCTATACCCATTTGCCTTTGATTCATTTCCAAACTTGTGATTACCTTCTAAATCAAATGGCTCATGGTTAACAACTGTATAAAAAATGGAAAAAAATGGATTCTTTTCTTTATTTAGGTCGTCAAACATTCTATTAGCAACTATATCGTCGTAAACCCCCCATGACACTCGTTTAGTATTAATATCGAAATTATTGTCATCAATCACTCTATGTACACCATGAGCTAACATGTACGATTTAAAATTGTAGAATTCTGATTGTCCCCCATGATAGAATGATGTTGAATAACCCAATGAATCATATAACTGAGTAATAGCGGGTAATTTTTCGTGCTTAGAAATATGCTTAATTATGCTCTCTGGACCCTGTGAAGGAAAACCACTCAGTGTACCAATCATTCCCTTATCTGATCGATCCCCTACAGCGTATGCTCGTCTAAAATTAACCCCCTCTTGCATCAACTTATTCATGCCAGGTGTCACATTAGACTCGCCACCTAACTCTTCTATGACTTGGGCCGTAATTCCTTCTAGCAAAATCAACACGATATTCGGTCTATCTGTATTCGTTATTTTAGGTAATGAATCTTTTGGCGATTCTAATTTAATTGAGATTACTAATTGCTCAGCATCCTGCTCACGCATAAACTGATATGGATTGCTTTCTTGACTTTTTGTTAAATCTTTCAACAATGCCCAATAAGTATTTACTGCAGCATGATTTAACAATGTATTGTCAGAATAATATGCAACGCTAGGATTGAGATTAGCTCGTCCATAGCCACCTCTGATTAAACTAAACACGACTACTACCCCCACAAAAAAAACAACAATGGATTCCACCAATGATAATTTTCTATATTTTGCAAATCGTACAACTATACCGTGATAAAAAAAATGAGCACAGAAAAAATACACAACTAACATCAATATCACCGCACCTACAAGCTTAACATCTATCGATGCCATAAGGCCCTCAGGTGTGCTAGCTGCCATCTGAATAGCTCGCTTGCTGATTTTTTCATTCCATGAATGATATAAAGGGATGTTTATTGCAGTAAACGCAGCAAAAAGAAAAGTAGGTACCATCACATAACCTCTCAGCCACCACTTGGATACCGGCTTCTTAACAAAGAAAATTTGAACTATGAAAAACAAAAATGGCAAGGCTAATAAATATCCTGCTAACGAAAAATCTAACTTATACCCTGCTAAAGTTGTAGCAATAAAACTGTCAATATCTGAGCCTCCTAGTTTATCATGTATCGAAAACAAAAACAAACAGCGATCCAAACAACTTAATAATAGCCAATAAGAAAATAGGCTAATAAAGAATGGAATTATAGCCCAAAGACTAGTATCTTTCTTCATATTTATTTTATGATATAGGCGCAAAAATACAGAATATTAAATTTAAATTAATTGATCTATTTTCTCCGGTCTTAATTAGTTGATTTTACTTGATTAATTATTACATTCAAATCTCTAAATAGTATTTATTTACGTATTTTTGTACTTCGATTTTTTGAACGAATTATTACGATGAGCATAGCAAAGACATACAATCCGAAAGAAGCTGAAGATAAATGGTATTCATATTGGATGGAGAATGGATTTTTCCGTTCGACTCCTGACGAACGTGAACCTTACACAATAGTAATGCCTCCACCAAATGTCACTGGTGTATTGCATATGGGGCATATGTTGAATAATACGATTCAAGATGTATTGATCCGTCGTGCACGTATGCAAGGTAAAAATGCATGTTGGGTACCAGGTACTGACCACGCTTCAATTGCTACTGAAGCTAAGGTTGTAAATATGCTTAAGGAGCAAGGGATTGACAAGAAATCATTGACTCGTGAGGACTTCTTGAAATATGCTTGGGAATGGAAAGAAAAATACGGCGGTATTATACTGAAGCAACTAGAAAAATTAGGCGCTTCATGTGATTGGGAACGTACAAAATTCACGATGGATCCTGACTTATCAGAAGCTGTAATTGATACATTCATCAGATTCTACAAAGAAGGGTACATCTACCGTGGTGTGCGTATGGTAAACTGGGATCCGCTAGGAAAAACAGCTTTATCTGACGAAGAAGTAATTCGTAAAGAAGTAAATCAAAAATTATATTATATCCGCTATAAAATTAAAGATAGCGATGAATATATCATTATTGCAACTACGCGTCCTGAGACAATCATGGCGGATGCTGCAGTATGTATAAACCCGAATGATGAGCGTTTTACACATTTAAAAGGTAAAACAGTGATCGTTCCTTTAGTAAACCGTGAAATTCCTATTATTCAAGATGAGTACGTAGATATGGAATTCGGTACAGGTTGTTTGAAAGTTACACCTGCACACGATTTAAATGACTACGAATTAGGTCAAAAGCACAATTTAGAAATCATCGACTTATTAAATGATGATGGTACATTAAATGAAAATGCTCAAATCTTAGTTGGGGAAGACCGTTTCATTGCACGCAAAAAGATTGCAAAACTATTAGAAGAAGTTGATCAGATCGAAAAAATAGAGGACTACAAATCACAAGTTGGCTTCTCTGAACGTACTGATGCTGCCATAGAACCTAAATTGTCAATGCAATGGTGGTGTAAGATGGAAGAATTATCTAAACCAGCCTTACAATATGTTGAAGACGGAACTATCAAATTAATTCCTGAAAAATTCTTTGCTTCATACAAGCACTGGATGGAAAACGTGAAAGACTGGTGTATCTCACGTCAATTGTGGTGGGGACAGCGTATACCAGCATGGTACAATGAAAAGAATGAGTGGGTTGTTGCTAAAACAGAAGAAGATGCTCGTAAAGAGTTCGAAGCCCTAGGTAAAACAGTCTCAACAATTCGTCAAGAAGATGACGTATTAGACACTTGGTTCTCTTCAGGCTTATGGCCGATGTCCGTATTTGATGGGGTTCGTAATCCGGAGAATGAAGATTTCAAATACTACTACCCTACCAATGATTTAGTTACAGCACCAGAGATTTTATTTTTCTGGATAGCTCGTATGATCATCATGGGCCATGACTACACACAATTACCTCCATTCAAAAACGTATACTTAACAGGTATAGTCCGTGATAAATTAGGACGCAAAATGTCCAAATCATTAGGAAACTCACCTGATCCTATCGAATTGATGGAGCAATATGGTACAGACGGCGTACGTGTAGGGATGTTATTATCATCTCCTGCCGGAAACGACTTGATGTTTGATGTTTCTTACTGTGAACAAGGTCGTAATTTTGCTAACAAAATCTGGAACGCTTTCCGTTTGGTAAAAGGTTGGGAAACGACAGATGCCCCAGCTACAGAAGCTCAAAAAACAGCAGCTGTATGGTTCGAAAACCGTTTCAACCAGGCCGTGGCAGAAATCGACGAACACTTCGCTAACTACCGATTGTCTGATGCGTTGATGGCAACTTACAAATTGATTTGGGATGATTTCTGTGCTTGGTATCTAGAGTTAATAAAACCTGCTTACCAAATGCCTATTGAAGCTGAGGCTTTAGAAACTGTTAAAGCCTTATTCCAAAAAGTATTGGCACTAGCACATCCATTTATGCCATTCTTGACTGAAGAACTTTACCATGATGAAATCTTCGGTGAGCGTACAGCAAAAGACTGTATCATCGTCACTGAATATCCAAAAGTTATTCCTTTTGATGAGCAAATCACCAAAGAATTTGCAACTGTTCAACAAATTATTTCAGAGGTTCGTAATGTACGTAATTCGAAAGGTATGTCTCCTAAAACAGCATTACCTTTGGCAATTAACGCTAGTGACATTGATTTCAAAAAACACCAAGAGAGTATTATAAAATTAGCAAACATCTCAGAATTAACATTTGTACAAGAGAAAGTAACGGGTGCTTTAAGTTTCTTAGCAGGTAAAAGCGAATGTTATGTTCAGCTAGCTGCCGAAAACATTGATGTAGAAGCAGAGAAAGAACGTATTACTAAAGAAATTGAATACTTAAAAGGTTTCTTAATATCGGTAGATAAGAAATTGTCAAACGAACGTTTCGTTCAAAATGCAAAGCCTGAGATCATCGATAACGAAAGAAACAAAAAAGCTGATGCAGAAACTAAGATTACTATCTTGCAAGAAAGTCTTTCTAACTTAGGATTATAGTCTTATTAATGCAACAAATATTGTACATTAAAACTATTGAAAACTAGAAATTAGTGTAGAAATTTAAAAAATAGAATAATACAAAGCTCATCGAAAATTTTGATGAGCTTTGTATTATACAACTATTTAAGCAGACTATCAATTTCTTCCTTTAATTGTTGCAATTGACTTGGTCTAGGTGCTTTAGAATTTACCAATTTCCCCTCTTTATCAAACAACATATATGACGGAAACGATTTGACCCCTAGATAATTTTCAACTAAATTTTGTTGCTCTTTTGGAAGATTATAATGATATACATTTTTCCCCTCCAATTTTCTCATTTTAATAAAGTTTTCCCAAGTATCGGAAGCTGTACTATTTGCCATATAAATAAATACAATATCTTTATCTTTTAATGCTTCCTTCACCTTTGGAGCATATTCCATTTCTGCTACACAAGGTGCGCACCAAATTCCCCAAAAATCAAGATAAACGATCTTTCCCTTATGAGGCTTCAAAATTTCAGCTATAATCTTACCTGCATCATTTTCACTTTTTAAATGTTCAGTATTAATAAGATGTGTGGGATATTCTAATCTTAAATTTTCTGTTGCTTTAAAACTATCATTGAGCGTAATAATATTAGATCTTAAAAATTTATTCGAAATAGGCTCAAGAATTTCTTCAAGAAAAACATCATTAAGAACCTTAGCTGAATATTTCACTTCAGCGATGGCGTCTTTAGCATATAACACTTCCGCAACATCCCTATCTAAATACTTTTGATAAATTGGTACTGCATCTAAAACCCCCATTCTTAAAAAAGCATATTGTTCTATGAAGTTTGAATTATCATTCAACACTTTGTTTACCTTACCCTTTATCTCCGTATTATTTGCTAGGTATTCTTTTATTAATTTATTATTTTCTGCTGTATTTCTATTTGATAGCAACTGTAAATACTCCTTAACATCTTCTGGAAGTGTAAGCAATCCTTTCGTATCAAATTCTAGTAATTTACTATTAAAATTATATCCCTTGGCACCATTAGTATTATAGCTAATGAAATCTCGAAGAAAATCAAAATTATTATGAATGCTACTCGCTGGACTAACGTTATTTTTTACAAAATTCGCTTCAATATAGTCGATATATTTCGTAGAAAATTTCTCATCAGATTTTTGATCCAAACTAGATTTTTTTCGTATAATATTTAAAGCAGTATAAAGTCTTTCATAATTAGCAATAAAATACTTACTTCTAGCAGATAGATTATTAGAGCTTATAAACGTATTATTATGAAATTCAACACTATCTAATTGAGCAAGCTTTAAATTGAGAAATGAAGTATCCTTTAAACTAGCTTCGTATGCATTTTGCTTGTCGATTTCTTCCTGATTTTTAAAGTGCTTTTTATGGTCATCTATATATTTCTCGTACCTCCTCAACTCATTATGTACCCGAGCATGTTGACCTGCATATACAGTCTCAGAAGATCCCATATCATGAAACAAAAACATATTCTCTCCAGGAGTCAATACAGTATAGAAATGATTAACATTTCCAAACTTAAATGTAGCTTCACTTGTATTTAATAGGGGTACCTTAATAGAGAATTCCCCTTTATCATCAATCTTTGCTAAAATAGCTTCATCTTTCCCTGCTATCCAATCTTTTATTAAAACATTAAAAGGCTTTTCTTTATCATAATTCCTTATGTAACCAGAAATATATGCAGTATCATATTTTTGGAACTTCGAATCATAAAAAGATATTGTGTCTATTCCTGAATAATTTGGCAAAAACTTATCTACTTTATTATACTTTATTTTGCCTACTGATAATTGATCCTTAGAAATATGAAGAGTTAAGGGCTTGACATCCTCAGAATCTTTGAATACGATTTTAATACCTTTTTTATTTTTTTTTATTTCCTTGTAAAATATAGGTTTACCATTGATAACAGCAAATTTTTCAAAAAAACCATAGCTCCATTCATTGGTTTTAGGATTATACCAATTGCCTGTATAATCTGTTGGTAAAACTTGATTTAAATTTTGAGCCGTCAAATTGAGCCCAAAACTCAAAAACATAGTAATTATAAATATTCTCATATAATTGGTGTATTTAAACTATAAAGTTAGTTATCATTTTATTAAAAAGAAAGAATTATCTTTCCGCTAACAATTATTTACCTAAACTTCTCTAAATACATCAAAAATTTTCACCATATTCCACCTCCTACACTAACAATATCACACTTCCTAGACAGGTAACAATTTTCAAATGAGATTGATTAGTATTTAGTACACCTAAAAAATAAGATTATGAAAACGCTTTTTACAATTAGTATCCTACTTACCTCTATACTACCAAGCGTGGCACAAAAATTAAATCCAGTCGTTTCACTTCAAGGCGGTATTACCAATAATTTTAATAAAACAAATTCTCCTTTACGCAGTGGCTATAACAGTAAATTAACCTTTTATCAGCCATTTCTTTCAATAAAAAACACGAGTTTGGGAGTAAGTGCCTCCGCTAGTATGAGTAATTTGAGTACTACTTTTAGCAATGCTGATCAAATAGTAAGTCAATATCAATTACGAGGAGAGACATACCCTGTTAATACAATTATGGATGGTAATAAAACCAAGGTTGGGGTTTTCGTTGCTGGATTAGAAAGTTTTATCGCTTTTGGAAAATTTAACCTTTCTCCTGCTGTGCAAATTGGATATCTTAGTCTAAATATACCCTCCTACTCTATCCAAGCTGTTTTTAGAGATAAAATGCAAGATGTTAAACACATAGACTTACAACAACGTATTAATTCCAAATCAAAAGGCACAGTGCTTAGTCCGGAATTGAAAATTGGATATAAGATATCCTCACGAATAAATATTTATGCGAACAGTTCGTACATTGTGGGACCACAATCCAAAATTGAAGTAAGAAAGCTAATTCCTCAGGGAGGATTTAACGAAATAAACACCTACAGTACGACTCAATTACTTAATGGGACCTATGAAAGTAACACACAAACAGTAAAAAACAGATTATTGAACTTCAATTTAGGAATTGCACTAAATTTAGGCAAGCAAAAGTCGAAATCTACATTTACTAAAACAGTGATGTTGACTTCATTGAATCAATTAAATACTACATCAAAAAAAATAAAACTTAATGAAAATAAAACAAAAGGCAAATTCATAGCATTGGAAAAGGGTATCTATGAATTGTCTATCAATGAACCAACTAGATTAGAAGCACAAGATTTTAATACGACGAGAAGCAATCGTGACAATAGATTGAAAATCAAACCTGATGGCACTTCATCAAATGACTCAATCCCTAAACGTCAAGAAGCACAAGACTTCAATACCACAAGAAGCAATCGTGACAATAGACTGAAAATCAAACCTGATAGCACTTCTTCAAATGATTCAATCCCTATACGTCAAGAAGCACAAGACTTCAATACCACAAGAAGCAATCGTGACAATAGACTGAAAACCAAACCTGATGGCACTTCATCAAATGACTCTGTCCCTACACGTCAAGAAGCACAAGACTTCAATACCACAAGAAGCAATCGAGACAATAGACTAAAAATCAACCCGAAAGACGGAATACTGGTAATAAAAAACATAAAAGAATCTACTATATTAAAACTTCCAATCAATAGTAACAGAGTAAGATTTGAAATACTAGAAAAGGGTAAATACAGTCTTTCAATAGAATGATTTCCCAACAAAAAAGCTCATCAGGTTCTGATGAGCTTTTGACATATTAGTAATAAAAAATATTATTCTGTGATACTTGGAACGTTCACCACTTCGTTTGAGTCAGCATCGTAATTTACTTCTGGGAAGTTGAAACCAAATAAATGGAAGAATTCGTCGCGGTATCCTTTGATATCCGAAATCTCTTCCAAATTTTCAGTAGTAGCTTGTAACCACAATTTAGCAACTTCTTCTTGTACATCTGCCCGCATTTCCCAATCGTCAACGCGGATACGTCCTTTTTCATCCAAAGCGACTTGACCATCAGCAGTATACAAACGCTCTGCAAACAAACGTTGCATTTGCTCTATTGTACCTTCATGAATGCCTTTTTCTTTCATCACTTTGTATAGCAATGAAATATATAAAGGAACTACAGGAATAGCAGAAGATGATTGTGTAACCAATGCTTTGTTTACAGAAACATAAGAAATACCATTGATGTCATTCAACAACTCATTCAATGCAGGAACTGTTCCTTCCAAATCATCTTTCGCACGACCGATAGTACCGTTACGGTAGATAGGGTATGTCAATTCAGGGCCAATGTACGAGTAAGCAACAGTCTTCACACCGTCAGCTAATACACCAGCAGCTTTCAATTCTTCAATCCAGAATTTCCAATCTTCGCCACCCATTACCGCTACTGTATTTGCAATATCTTCTTCATTCTCTATTGGATTAATAGTAATATCCGATACTACACCCGAGTGAAAATCTACCGTTTTATCCGTAAATGGCACTCCAATAGGTTTCAATACAGAAGCGTGAGCTACACCTGTTTTAGGATGCGTACGACGAGGAGATGCTAATGAATACACCACTAAGTCCACTTGACCTAAATCTTGTTTTATCAATTCAATAGTTTTCGCTTTTACCTCGTCCGAGAAAGCGTCACCATTGATACTTTTTGCATAAAGACCTGCCGCTTGTGCTTCGTTTTCAAAAGCAGCAGAATTGTACCATCCTGCAGTACCAGGTTTGCCTGGAGCAGCTGGTTTTTCGAAAAATACACCAATAGTAGCTGCATCAGAACCAAAAGCCGCTGAAATGCGTGATGCCAATCCAAATCCTGTTGATGCTCCTATAACTAGCACTTTCTTAGGACCATTAGCAATTTTGCCTTTTGATTTTACATACTCGATTTGGTTTTGGATATTTTGAGCCGTTCCTTCAGGGTGTGACGTCAAACATATAAAACCTCTTACACGTGGTTGAATAATCATATTGATATTGTTGTAAGGTTATTTACACTTTTATTAAGCTACAAATTAACGGAATTTTTGGGGTAAATCGATATTTAAATTCAATACATTGAATTTAAACCAAAATTTTAAACTATCATAATTCTATAAATATTTATAAAAAATAAAATAAAAACCTTATAAAACAAAACAGCAGACTAAGCCAAATGTGATCTCAACATCCAAGCCGTTTTCTCATGTGCTTCCATAATGCCGACTAAGAAATCTTCTGTTCCTGCATCACCCGTTTTCTCGACTTTTTCTAAATCTCCACGAATAGAAATAATCACGGACTCAAAATCATTCAACAGTGCTTTTATATAACTTTGGCTATCATTTTTTGTAGGTTTATCTTCCGAAAGCTGTGTCAAATCCAAAAACTCTTTTAATGAGCCAACCGCATAATGACCTATAGAGCGAACGCGTTCGGCGATTTCATCAATCGTTTCGGCCAAGGCATCATAAATTGTTTCAAAAAACAAATGCTGTGCATGAAAATCAGGACCTACCACATTCCAATGTGCATTTCTCGCTTTTGTATACAACACATTATGATCTGCTAAAAGTTTATTTAAAATCGCTGTAACTGCTGCAGTATCTTTCTCTTTGATTCCAATATTTGTTTTCATTCTATCTATATTAAGTTGTTAATATTTACTTGCTTCATTTAACTTTTGAACATCTTCTTTAGCTAATTTTATATGCAAAGCATCCACAAATGCATGTATATGTTCAAATTTAGTAGCACTCACGATGGGTGCTGTAATCGAAGGTTGAGCTAATAACCAAGCCAACGCAACAGCCGAAGGCTCAACATTATATTGTGCTGCTAATTCTTTCTGCGCTTGCACAATTCTTTTTCCACGTTCATTCCAATATTTCTCTTGGATTCCTTTTCCTCTTGCCGATTGTGCAAAATCATCCTCCGATTGATATTTTCCACTCAAAAAACCACTTGCTAAGGAATAATACGGAATAACGGCAATTTGTTTTTCCAAAGCTATATTTTGATACAAATTCTCAAATTTTGCTCTATCAAAAAGATTGTATTCGGGCTGTAATGAAATATATTTAGCAAGATTTTTCTCTTCGGCAATATTCAAACTTTCGACCAAACGCTCTGGACTAATGTTCGAAGCACCGATATACCTAACTTTTCCTTCATGAATCAAATCTTCGTATGCACGTAAGGTCTCCTCAATAGGTGTAACTTCATCATCATAATGCGTCTGATAAACATCAATATAGTCTGTTTTCAATCGACGAAGAGAAAGCTCAACTTGCTCTTTGATGTAAGCTCCTTTGGTGTCGAATGAAGAATCATAGCCAAATCTCCCCCCTACTTTGGTCATCAACACAACTTTATCTCGCCCTCCTCGCTGCGCCAACCAATTGCCAATAATAGCTTCGGACTCTCCCCCCGTGTTTCCTTTTACCCAATGAGAGTAATTATTGGAAGTATCAATTGCGTTGAATCCTTTGTCTATAAAATCATCTAAAATCTCAAAAGATTGGGTTTCATCTAAGGTCCAGCCAAACACGTTTCCACCGAAAATTAAAGGAATAATTTGTAAATCAGATTGTCCAAATTGAATTTTATCGAATGCCATAAGTAGTAGCTTTTACAACACTAATTTAACCAAAACCGTGCCCAAAGGAGAATAATACAAGACATAAAATTGTCATAATGGATTCCTGAATTTCATATGCTTTGCAATGATTTTTTCTTAGTAATTTTGTCCTTCAACATTAAAATAATAATGGCATCTAGCACCCCATTTTTACATACATTCCGACAAAATATTTCAGCAATTGCGAAGCCCGAAAAATTCACTTTTCCCTTTTGTTATGAACCGCATCCACTAAGTGTTATCGCCGCACAAGAGGTGCAAGATTATTTAGCTACTCAAACTGATTTTGAACACAATTTTGGCTTAACAGAGGGACAAGAGGGTCTTATAATAGGAAAGATGTTTGGGGTTTTAATTGTAGAAGATGAAAATGGCAATCTAGGATATCTTGCAGCTTGTTCAGGAAAATTAGCGGGTACGAATCAACACCGCTATTTTATCCCACCCATTTTTGACATGTTGGATCCGCAAGGATTTTTCTTGCAAGAAGAAGCTACGATCAATGCTTTGAATCGAGAAATTGAAAATTTGGAATCTAACCCAAAGATTTCAGCATTAAAAGAACAAATAGAGCTTTGCAAAAAGCTAAATGAGCAAGAATTAGCAGAAGCTCGCGCCTTACACAAAAAAAATAAAGCGGAACGCAAAACCATTCGAACTGTGCAAAAAGAAGTGTTAGGAACTGAAGATTATCAAGAATTAGAACTGGATTTAATCAAGCAAAGCTATAGAGACCAACATGAATACGATGTCTTGAAAATGACTTGTAAAAATCGATTGACGGCTATTGAGCATGAGTTGAATACCTTGGTGAAGGAAATAGAACACAAAAAAGAAAGTAGAAAATCTAAATCTTCAAACCTGCAAAATCAACTTTTCGACCAATACCATTTCTTGAATGCCAAAGGCGAAAAACGTGCGGTATTAGACATTTTTGAAGAAGCGATTAATTTGCTACCGCCAGCTGGAGCTGGGGAATGTGCAGCGCCTAAACTATTGCAATATGCGTATTTGCACGATTTAAAGCCGATTTGTATGGCTGAATTCTGGTGGGGTGCTCCTCCAGGCTCAGAAGTTCGCAAACACCGATACTTTTACCCTTCTTGCCGTGGTAAATGTGAACCAATTTTAGGACATATGCTTCAAGGATTGGTAGTCGATCCAAATCCAATGCTAGAAAATCCATCGGCTGATGTGGATATTGAAATTATTTATGAAGATCAAGATATAATTGTCGTGAATAAACCGGCAGAGTTTCTTTCAGTACCTGGCATCAATGTGCAGGATAGCGTGCAAACACGTATTCTGGCAAGAAGTCCTGAAATCACTGGACCGGTCATCATTCATCGCTTGGATATGTCTACTTCCGGGATTTTGGTTATTGCGAAAAACAAAGAAGCTCACCAATTTATTCAAGATCAATTTATTCAACATACCATTCAGAAACGTTACACCGCATTATTAGATGGTATAATTACGAAAAATGAAGGTCTAATTGATTTGCCTTTGCGCGTAGATTTAGAAGATAGACCTCGACAGGTGCTGTGCTACGAATACGGGAAGCCAGCTCGCACAAAATTTAAAGTAGTAGCTATCGAAAATAACAAAACCCGAATCCATTATTTCCCTTTGACAGGAAGAACCCATCAGTTGCGAGTACATTCTGCACATAGCAAAGGTTTAAATACACCAATCGTAGGCGATGACTTGTATGGCAAAAGAGCTGACCGATTGCATTTGCATGCAGGGTATATTCAATTTGTACACCCCACAACCAAGAAAATGATTGAATTTGAGGTAGCCGATCCGTTTTAAATAAAAATTGGTAGAAGTTTACAAAAAATGCTTCAATCAGGAGGATCGTCAGTGTTGTAAGAACTGTATATGAGCATATCATCTACTGAAATCATAACATTACCAGCTTTGAGGTTGATAATGTTATGATTAAATAAAAATGGTAGTTAAATTTGATTGATATATCGGTCTTATTTTAATTCAATGGAATACGTACTATTCTTCCTGTGTTAGTTAAATACAAAAAATTTTCATCATCAGATAGAGCTACATTAGATACAGGACTATTGAATCTTATCCTACCTAATAATTTTGCCTTATGATCAAAAATCCAAACACCCCCAGGACCACTTGCAAAAACGAATTCCTTTTTAGAGATTTTGAGGCCATCAGGTAAACCACCCTCTCCCTTAAGTTCATTTGTAGGGTTATAAAAAATTTGGGGCTTTTGATTTAATTTATTAGGATCTAACAAATACCAAATAGGAGCTTTAGGATCCGAATTAGCTACTAATACTTTTTTCGTCGATGAAAATACAGCGATACCATTTGGCCTTGTTAGTTCTTTTGAAAGTACATTTAATTTTCCTTTTGGAGTTAAAACAAATACACCATTAAAATCTATTTCTTTTGAAGGATCAGAATCCCCTTGTGTGGGAAGTCCATATGGAGGATCTGTAAAATAAAGATTGCCCTTTTTGTCATATACTGCATCATTAGGGCTGTTTAACCGTAATTTATTATATCTATCTACTAAAGTTACAAATTGTGATTTTGGAGTATTGAGGGCTGCTTCCATCTTTGCCATACAACGATCTCCATGTTGGCACAACACAAGATTCCCTTTATTGTCTAAAATTAACCCATTACTACCTGGTTCTCGTGTAGGTGATTGAACAGTTCCTGTATAACCGCTTGGGCGCAGATAAATTTCCAAGCCTTTAGCGTATGTCCATTTGTATACAGTATTGGAAGGAATTTCAGAAAATAATAACATTTTTTCTCTTTCGACCCATAATGGACCTTCTGTCCATCTTAATCCCTCCACTAAAACCTCAACTTTTGCATCCGAATCTACTATTTTTCGTAATTCAGCATCATGTATTTCGATTTTTAAAGGCTCTGATCTCAAAATATTCTGTGCATACATTTTAAAAGGAAATATGAAGAGCAGAATCAAATACATTTTTATAGGTTTACACATATTTAGATCAGTATTATTTAAATAATAGACAAAAAGTAAAGAAAATCTAAGATAACTTAAACACTTGTGCAATTGGATTAGGCGTAAAATCATCTGGTAAAGCAATCGTTAAACCTTCATTCGTTTGTTGAAATTTCAAACCCTTGTTGTACCCTAGTAGTCTTGCTTTTTTTACTTCAAAAGAATTATTTTTATTTTTCCCAAAAGATTGTATTCTAATAAATTTGTCACTAGGAACCCCCATCACAAACGCGTATGTAACCTTTCCTTTTTGTGTAAAACGAATATCTTCACTTGTAAAAGGCTTACCCTTACCCTCATTAAAACCCTGTGCGTGTAATGCAGGAGCCTCTTTCTGTGCGGGCCCCTCACCAAAGGAGTGCCAAGGTCGTGTACCTATTATCCCTTCACTATTGACTTGCATCCAATCTGCAATCCCCTCCACTACTTGCTGTGCTTTATCATCCAAGGAACCGTCTCCGCGCAAAGGAACACTTAATAGTAAATTTCCATTTTTACTCACGACATCCACTAACATATGAATCACTGTTTTTGCAGATTTATAACGCCCCCTGTCATATACTCTACGGTCATAGTGCCACGCACCAATACAAGTACATGTCTGCCATGGTTCTGGTTCAATCTTATCACTCTGTCCTCGCTCAATATCCCATACCATACATTTACGTTGCTGTTCATTCAAAATCTTACCATTGATAACAGCCTCAAGCTTGCCCTTGTTATCCTTTATACTTTTATTGTATAAGTGAGATGCAATTTCCAAACCTACATTACTTATTGGCCATAATGGCAATGCCGTATCATCAAAATAAACGACATCCGGATTATAGTTATCTATTAGTTCAATAGTTCTATCTTTAAAATTAGTACAATACGCCTCCGTGGGAACACTCACCCCTGTATTGACATCCCAATGCCATTGTTCATGAATTTTATGATCTTTAAGGCTATCTCTACTTAATTCATGATTCTGCGCATACAACTCTTGAGGATCGTAACCTTCCCACCATGTACCTTTTCCCTCTTCTTTCGTTAATTTTCCATCGTAGGGCACACCTTGCATAGGTCCATTTTTATCCGCACGTTGTGCTGTCTCATACCATGTCCAAGCATGGGCAGCATGCACACTCACACCAAATCGAAATCCACGTTTTCGTGCAGCCTTTTCCCAGCCTCCTACAATATCTTTTTTGGGACCAAAATTCAAGCTATTCCAATTATTGTGGCTACTCTTGTACAAATCAAGATTGTCATGATGATTTGCCAATGTCATAAAATACTGGGCTCCTGTCCTTTTGTATAAATCCATCAAAGCTTCAGGATCCCACTTTTCTGCCTTCCATATATTGATTACATCTTTGAAGCCAAATTTTGATGGGTGACCATATTTTTCGACATGATATTTATATTGGTCAGATCCTTCTTGGTACATTCCTCTAGCATACCAATCTCCACGCTCTGGTTGACATTGTGGTCCCCAATGTGCCCAAATGCCAAATTTAGCATCACGAAACCAATTAGGCACTTTATAATTTTCTAGCGATGTCCAGGTCGGCTTGAATGGAACTTTACTCCAAGTATCACTTGCTAATAATGGATACGATTTACTTAGATACAGTGTTGGTAAAATAGCCCCCAAGGCTTTGATAGCATTTCTTCGGTTCATAGGTAAAGGTTTTTAAACAAAATAAGTATTGATTTTATCTGCTTTTACTTAACAAGAGTAAATCAACTTATAATTGGTTCTATAATTAGTAACTCCAAATGTATAAATTTATTCTTTTATATTACCTTATATTAGATCAACAAAACTCGAAATAACACCTTAATATTCTGGCTTATACAAATTTTCATTAGACTATTCATTACTGGCTATGTCCCTAATGAAAAAAGAGCGATTCATTATCATCTTTGGGAGAGCAAAGAATCAAACGAATCGCAAGCTTAACTATACTACTAATATGATTACAAATTTATGTCGTTATTTTTCGTTGCATACAGTCCGATTAAAGCTCCTGTAAAACCTCCCGCTACATTTGTCGACAGTATATCTCCTGACACCGGATCACCCAAATTAAGGAATTCCTCATTCGCTAAAGCGTAACTGAAGGCATAATCATCACCATCTGCCGAAACCCTAAGTTTTAATGGCGTTAACTTCTCTAACTTCTGAGATGCTATAATTTTAGTTTCACCCTTTTCTGTACGTGCTAGTATTAGGTAGTTTTCTTCTCCAGATTTTGTAATTCCGAATATATAATTGAAATTTTCACTTTGCAAACACGTAATTCCTGCAAAATCCTTATTAAAATTCGGTATGTAATCGATCTCTACTGTCGCTGTAAAATTATTGTGTTGCTGTCTATAAAGTAATGCAGAGGTAGGTTTCTTTTCTTTTATTGATACATCATATGGTTTTATAACTACCCCGTTTTCATTAAATTCTGAAAAAGACTCACGAGGACCTCTTAACGCTACCCATCGATGATCAAATTTTTTGGATTGAAATTTATCTGTAAAAATAAAATTTCCATTCGGAAAAAAACCTTCCGTATTCATTTTATTAACCACAGCATTTGGCATTGGAATATAAGGTTTAAATTGTTCTAATCCTCCTTTGAATACTGGAAATTCGCCCGACCAATCTACTGGAAGCATAAAAGTTTCTCGACCTGTATTGACACGTTTTTTAGCATTTGGTCTGATAGCTAAAAAAACGGAATAAAGCCCTCCATCTGGACCTTCTACAATATCTGCATGTCCAGCCCACTCTACAGGGTTAGGTCTATTTTTATCCAAATGACGCTGCGTCATAATCGGATTTTGTGGTGCTGGTTTGTAAGGACCTCGGGGATTATCACTTACAAAAATTACTTCACTATGATCATCGGCTGTTCCACCTTCTGCACACATTAAATAATATTTGTTATTACGTTTATAAATATGAGGCGCTTCAATCCAAATTGGTTTCTTTGTAATATCTACACCTCCATCTACAATAATTTTATCAGTTCCTGCAATTATTTGGTCCTTATCTACATCATAATTCCAAATTTTAATCACACGATGACCTGTATATAATTCCTTTCCTGGGTCTGGTGCATCATTATGAATAACATAAGCTTTTCCATCATCATCAAAAAACAATGATGGATCAATACCATGGAAATCAAGTTTGATTGGATCAGACCAATTCCCTTGTTTAGGGTCTTTTGTTTTTACAACCATATTCCCTATTCCAGAGGCAAATTGCGTGGTGATCATATAAAACGTATCGTTATTCGGATTATAGCGAATAACTGGCGCATATATTCCTTCACTGATCCCAGCTGTATAAACTTTCAATTGTGATTCACGATCCAAAACATGACCAAGCTGCTTCCAATTCACTAAATCAGTTGAATGGAAAATTGGTACACCTGGAAACATAGAGAACGAAGAATTTACAATGTAGTAATCATTACCTTTCTTCGTAATGCTCGGATCAGGATAACAACCTTGCAGTATAGGACTATAAAAATGTCCATCAATCAAAGGATTATCAATATATATCTGATCTTTACCTTCATAGGTAAAGCTATTAAATATAGGTTCTCCGGGATTTGATTTATTAATAGAATCATTCTGACAACTTATTAAAAAACTTGTTGAAAGGATTGGCAAATACTTAAATAATTTCCTGAACTTACTCATGCTGAAAACTTTATAGATTGTTACTTATTAATTCGTATGGATATTATGGATTTAGCTTGCAGAGAACATGTAATCGCTTGTTTATTAGCTGAAACACTTATTGGTGCTACTTGCATACTTTTTGTTGCTGTGCTTTCCTCTGCCGATGCACTATTAGCCGTAACCGGTAAATCAAATTGTAAAGCAGGGATTACGGTATCACTTTGATTTTGAACCACTAATGTTACGTCATTTACGCCCTCATAAGCTGTAATAAAAACATTGGCGTTATTGGTAATTTTATCCACAGCAATTCTTCTTCTGCCTGTTGCATATTTAGCATAATGTGACAATACATACCCTCTATGCATAATCTGGCCTTTAGTGGTGCCATGTTCACCATCTCCTATCATACTATAATGACGCTTGAGATACCACCAGATATAGGCATTGAAATTAGCTTCCATGCAGCCGTGTAATTCTTTACCAAACACCAATGCGTCATTCCAACTCCAATCATTAGCGTTGTTATTATTCATCAAATGTTCTGTCATCCATATTTCCTTATTATACTGTCTTGCTAAAGGATAGTCTCCTATACCACCACCATATAAATGGGTACCGATAATATCCAAATGCTCTCTAGCAACAGGATCTTGTAGTACAGAATCAGTGTATTCCTTTTTGAAATTAACAGCTTCTGCTGCAATAATTTTCACTTTAATATCCTTTCCATGGTTTTTTATAAAATTCAGGATCTGCTGCCCTGTCCATACACATGCATCATAATCAGGATCCCAATCTGGTTCATTTTGAATAGAAACGGCCTCAATGGTAACTCCATTTGCAGTCATGTAATCCACAAAGGCATTTAGATGTTTTGCATAATCTTCATAATATTCTGGCAAAAGGTATCCTCTATTCCCACCTCCTTGTTGTTTACTACTTTTCATGTGTGCTGGAGGTGACCAAGGAGAAGCAAAAATCCGAACCCCTAGAGACTGTGCTTTTTTGGCTATAGCCAAATCACGACTCCAATCATTTGAATTCGGATAGATCATCATACGTAGCATTTTATAACCTAATCCATTTGTTCCATACAACTGATCTATTTCATTTGTTGTTAATTGATTGCCTCCTTGCCATAAAGCAGGGTTAAGCATTCCACCAAAGCCAGTTATATTTTGATATGATAGATTTGAATTTATTTTCAATATCACAGGTGGCTTTACTGCTTGTTTTACTGTAAACTCGGTAGACTCACCCGTTAAGACATTTTTTAGTGTTATAATTTGACTTCTCTCACTGGAAGTAAGATTTTCCGAAACTTTAAATTCAACTCGAGTAGAACTATTATGTGTAAAGCTTCCTCCTTTTAGAAAGTTAAAATTTGATAAAAACCCTTCTGAAACCGTTTGTATTTCCCACTCGGTATTTTTCCAAATAATAGTAAACGATGCTGCTCCAGGTTCCGAACTTAATGAGATTTCATTTTCTTGAAATCTTAGCTCTATTAGATCATTGGTATCAGATGTTTTTTTACATCCAAAAATGAGACTTAATAAAATTAAAAATAGAGTACCCCCAAAAAATCTATTCATCATATTGGCTAATTATGGTGTTTTAATGGCAATTTTATTTTCTTCATTTCTTCCAGTTCATGAATCGGACGCTCTATAGAATACGGAATAGGTTGCCTTGAAAAAGTTTGAAAATAAAGTAGACAAGCATCCTTCCACCACACCGCATCTTTACTTTGAATTTTCAATTTTGATTGTACTGCATTGAATCTCTCTGCGTCAACATATTTTTCCATCTGATCCCATGTTCGTTGGAATTCTCGAACTTCTTGTACGCCCTGATCATAGTAAAAGCATAGTTCATCCCATAGTGTCCGTTGACTTTTCATCTTGTGGTTCCATGATACATGATGAAACCAAAGCAATAAATTCTCAGGACAAGAATCAATATTATTGTAGATAGTACGCAAGGGTTCATTGTATTGTCCTACAGCATTACTACCCGAAATAGTTCTATTGAATCCTATACCATTAACATTTGCATTATGATAATACCAAGGCATCCAATCAGCTCGTCCACTAGGCCTATCTCCCCAAGGCTCAGGCCCATAGTGATGATCAAAAGCGAAAATATGATGTAAGCCCATTGGCATCATATAATTCACAACCGTTTCACGGGAATCAATCATTAATTTTGACATGGTATGAACAAATTCTTTTTCTTTTGAAAAAGTCAACCGCAACCATTCATCAGCAATTTCTTCAGAACTTAGCTGATGATTCCACGCCAATCTCCCAAATGCATACCAATTTGCTTGTCCAAAATGATGACCTGTCCAATTTCGATCTTCCCCAATGTTTGCTACTCCTGCGATAGCACTTTTTTGCACCTTCCTTAGTGTCCCATCTGTTATTTTAGCGACAGTAGAACCTACCCCATCAGCATACGTATCACTATCCAAGGTCTCTTTAAATAACGGAGCCAAATACACAAGATGATTTGAAAACCCTAAATACTCCTGTGTAATCTGAAACTCAATCATTTGAGCTGTATTTTTCATCGCACCAAAGAGTGATGTAAACGGCTCTCTCGGTTGAAAATCTACAGGTCCATTCTTGATTTGTACGATGACATTGTCTCTAAATTGATTATCCAAAGGCACGAATTCTTGATAGGCTTGTTTTGCACGATCCTCTTTTGTAGGATTGTATACAAAAGCTCGCCACATAATCATACCTCCATATGGCTTCATCTCATCGGCCAACATATTCGCACCATCAGCATGAGTTCTTCCATAATCTTGAGGTCCAGGTTGACCTTCTGAATTCGCTTTGACTAAAAAACCTCCAAAATCAGGGATCAACTGATACACTTCTTTAATTTTATGTTTCCACCAATGTTGTACATCTTTATTTAAAGGATCTGAATCCTTTAGGCCACCAATAACTTTTGGTGAAGAAAAATTAACCGATAAATACACCTTAATACCATATTTTCTAAATATATCTGCTAAAACCTTGACCTTATTCAAGTATTCTGATGACAAAATTTGCGGCGAAGCATTTACATTATTTAATACGGTAGCATTTATACCTATCGAAGCATTTGCTCTAGCGTATTCCTCATATCGAGGACTAATTTGTATAGGTAACTCTTCCCATTTCCATAAAGAATAACCTGCATACCCACGTTCTACTGTTCGATCAAGATTATCCCAATGGTTCAAAATTCGTATATCAAAGGATGGAATTTCTTCAATTTGATACGATGAAAAATCACGTCCTAATTCTTGCTCATTTAATAGATGATAAGCACCGTATAATAACCCAACAGCATGCTGTGCAATTAGCTCTAATCCATTTTTATTTTGTTGAATTCTAAACCCGTCCTTAAGATTTGTAGCCTTACGATTAATTGTGAGTTGCAAATTTGTACTTTTCCAATAATTGTCTAATTCTTGTTTTGCTTGTTGCGCTACAGGATGATTAGATGTTGTTTTAATCGTCCGATTCAAAGCCTGTTGATCAGACACTTTAATATACCGCAACCACAATTTCCTGCCATCTTCCGCATGAGAATTAACTATTGAAAAACATAAATACAGCACTATAAGACGTAATCTTAGCAAAAGCATAAATTATTGGATTTAAGAATTGGTTATAAACATTTAGGTAGATTGTAAGCAAGAGAAAATAAGATATTATGTTTATTTCCCCTTGCTAAAATATGTATATTATTGACCCTCAACAGTCAGAATTTTGCCATCTTCATCGTATTGAAGTTCGATTACTTTCATACTACGCAACCACGTTTTTCCACCTGATGGTACTGAATCATGATGAAATAAATACCATTTGCCTTTGAACTCAACAATACTATGATGTGTAGTCCACCCTACAACAGGTGTCAAAATCACACCTTGATACGTAAAAGGTCCATATGGACTGTCTCCAATAGCATAACACAGCAAATGAGTATCACCTGTAGAATAAGAAAAATAATATTTACCTTGGTATTTGTGCATCCAAGATGCTTCAAAAAATCTTCTATCCGTGTCTCCCTGCTTCAATGGGTTGCCATTTTCATCTAAAATAATGGCATCTCGTGGTTCTTCCGAGAATTCAAACATATTATCGGTCAGCTTAGCTACTTTACCTGTTAACGCATCTTCATCAAAATGTGGTAATACTGAACCATCAATTAATTTATTATTGCGATAATACTGTAATTGCCCACCCCAGATACCTCCATAATAAATATAATATGTTCCATCATCATCTTTAAAGACGCAAGGATCGATACTGTAACTTCCTTTAATAGGATTGTCTTGCGGTTTGAATGGTCCATTCGGAGAATCACTAACTGCAACCCCCAATCGGAAAATATCATTCTTGTCCTTCATCGAAAAATACATGTAATATTTTCCATCTTTGTGCGCGACATCAGAATCCCACAATTGACGTCCAGACCAAGGAATATCTTCAACACCTAAAACCTTACCATGATCAATAACCTCCCCATCAATATCCTCCATAGAAAACACATGATAGTCTTTCATATTAAAATGATCTCCATTATCATTTTCTGGCACTCCACTTTCCCAATCATGTGAAGGGTAAATGTAAATTTTACCATCAAATACATGCGCTGACGGATCAGCCATATAATCTTTAGGACACAAATATCTTCCTTTACTCATTTCTTTACGATTCTTCTAGTTAATGTGTGATTTATTTTTTGACTAAATTGATAATATCTTGGACGAATGGTTTTGCATCATAGTTGCGATCAAATAACAAGGGATAATCCTTACGACCAGGTATTGGCCATCCATTTTTCCAAGAGTCACCATCACCTACTCCCCAAAGAGTTACTCGATCAATTTTGTCCTGATGTTTAAGAAATAATTTAAAAAACTCAACATAACGGTCTCCAACTTGCTTTTGTTTATCAGCAGGCAATCCATCAACATAAGGATTTAACTCTTTACGGTATTGCTCGCGGTCACTAATTTCAGCACCCATATTCGGTCTTGCACTTGGCAACACTGTAATCTCCATTTCTGTAACCATCACTTTAGTTCCTAAACTCGAAAAACGGTTTATCGTATTTTCTACTTCTTGAATAGATGGATAATCTAATCCATTATGCTCTTGCATACCAATGCCATCCACACGTCTACCGTCTTCAATCAACTTCTTAACCATTCGATAAATACCCTCGCGCTTAGCTGGAACAGCTGTCGAATAATCATTGTAATACAATTCTACATTAGGATCAGCTTCATGTGCAAATTTGAAAGCTAAAGAAATGAAATCTTCACCTACAATTTGATAGTATTTACTTTTGCGCCATTCACCATTATCTACTATCGCCTCATTTACAACGTCCCAGCCATGGACACGTCCTTTATATCTTGTCACCACGGTATAAATATGTTTGCGCATACGCTCGATCATCACCTCTCTACTCACATCTTTACCATCTTTATCTGTGAAAAACCATTTCGGAGGTTGAGAATGCCATATCAACGTATGCCCTATGATCTTCATTCGATTTTTTTCTCCAAATTCTACAAATTTATCAGCGTCCTTAAAATCAAAAACTCCTTCTTGAGGCTGAACAACTTCACCTTTCATACAATTCTCTGCAACAATAGAATTAAAATGAGACTCAATAACGTTTACAGCCTTTTGATTTCTTCCCCAAATTTGATCTAAATTGAGAGCTGTACCAAGATGAAATTTATCTTTATATGCATCTTTTAACACATTGTTTGTAGCTGTCGAGATACTAGTATTGGATTTGGATTTTGTTGATGAACATGAGACACATACAGATGCAACACCAACTAATAGGATTGTCTTAATTATATTCATGAAAATATATTTATTAATTAATTATTTCTTGATTCAATTTCATAGTTTATTTTGTCGATGACATCATCTTCTAATTCATATTTAGAAATGATAAACATCGCTAGTATCAATAGGATAGCTGGAATGACAACAACAAGCCAAAGAATACCTTGCTGTGCAAATTCAGATTGCTCTAATACATTATCTTTATCAAAATGAACATAGGCTAATACCAATCCTGGTACTACCCCACCTAGCGCCATACCTGCTTTGTAAAATATACCCGTTAACGCATTAACAATACCTGAAATACGCTTTCCAGTAGTGTATTCACCAAAGGATATTACCTCAGGTACTAAAGCCCACATATATCCTGTTGCTACTATTATTCCAGTAGATTTAACGAATTGAGCAACAAATACAAGCCATATTTGCGATTTTAGTGAAGGTATCACAGATATGATATACAACATGACCATACCTATGATTGCTATAGTTAAGAAAACATAAAACATTTGCTTCTTACCAATTGCTCTTTTAATGGCAGGTACAAGCGGCATGAAAATAAATGCAGGAATTGACCCCAAAGCCATAAAATAGGGTAACATCTCGGGTGCTTGAATATTATAAATCATATAATATGATCCTGCTGAATTCCCAATTGCCATCATTGCAAATGCTGTAATAAAGAAAAAAGCTAATATGCGCAGCGGACCATTATGCTTGAATTCCACCCACAAATCCGAAACTTTTACATTTTCTGTTTCCTTCTCATCCATCAATACACGCTCTTTGGTCTGCTTGTAACAAAATATCAGCAGAACCAAGCCCACAAGTGCGTAAATAGTCATAGTAGTAAACCAAGCCTCACCTGAAGCACTTGAATTAATCTTCCCATCAGGAGAAAAATACTGGACAATAATAGGAACACCGTATCCAACGGCTAGCCCACCCAAGTTTGCCATAAACATTCGTGTAGAAGTCAGCTTGGTTATTTCATCAGTATCGCGCGTAAGCGATGCATTCAACGCACCGTAGGGTACATTAATCAACGTATAAAGCATCGACAAACCTACATAGGTAATGTAAGCATATGCCAATGAACCTGAAAACCCATTCCAAAAACAAAGTATAGCAAATCCAGTAAGAGGAATCCCTCCCCATACTAAATATGAACGATATTTACCTAGTTTAGGATTGCTCTTGTCTACTATTGCACCTACTATAGGATCCCATATCACATCAATAATACGTACTACCAAAAACATTACCCCTGCAGCAGCGGCAGAAATACCAAAAACATTAGTATAGAATATCAACAGATACATAGATACTGTTTGATATATTAGGTTTTGAGCCAAATCTCCCGAACCAAAACCAATTCGTTGAGTTTGGGATAGCTTGTAAAAGCCTTTTGATTCATTTTTCGAATATGATTCCGTATTATCCATATTTATTTTTATAATTGGTTATTGTGCTGTAGTCGAACTTTGCGGAGGACCTAGGTAAGATCGCTTTACCCCGCCTGCGTCTATAATAATTTTCTGTATTACAATACCATGTTCCAATGGTCGTATGCGTATGGTATATTCTCCTGGAGAATCAAAATTGTATTCAGTCACATTATCAATTATTCGTTCGGCTTGCCACATGCCCAACTCACCTTTGTAATGTCCATTTATATTATGTACGATCTCAGTTCCTCCATTTATTGTTATTCCATAACGCAACCCTCTATTTGCATTAAAATTTAATGTAGGTGAAGTCAATACATGTATCTTATGCTTTCCAGCAGTAGCCAACGATAATTTATATTCTACATAAACATCTGAATCCAAAGGAGCTGTTACAGGAAGTGTAGTTATTGCGGAAATTGTTTTCCCTAGGTTAGGAATTTCCTCCCAATGCACTTTTCCTGAATTATTTACTTTATTATAATTAGCAGCTTCAATAGCGACATAACCATCTTTTTCTACAAACACCTTTGAATTAGGAGATGGTAAATCTTGATAAGTGACAGCTGGCATAATACTATTTGGCGGATTATTCCAACTTCGATAACCAATACGTACTTGATCCATCATATGCTTCCATTTGCCATTTGCGATGCTATTAAAATGTACCGTTAACAATGAGTCTCTTTCAAAATGTTCCTTCACTTTATCAGCCCAAAAATTTGCCTCTATATTTTTATCTCTGCTGAATGCATCGTGTTTGGCCTTTGCATAATACAAATCATATAAATTTGACATTCCATTGATTGGAAATAATACAAGTTGATCAAAAGCATCTCTATATTGATTAGGAAGTTGATTATACAATCTAAAAGCATCAATCAACAGTTGTCTATAATCAAGAACTACAGTTTCAAATTCATTATAATTATCTAAACTATATGTCCTATGATTTAATAATTCAGGTGTAACACGATGATTATATTTTGTATACAGATCAATTAGTCTCGCTGCTTCTTGAGCATGCTTTTGTCCAAATTGCTCGCCACACCAAGAAATAGTATGATTAATAAGATTTGAAGGATTAAATTGTTTTGGATTCCATGCCATATCCAAAAAAAATGTAATAGGATACTCCATAGGCTTCAGATCCCCTACATTTACTACCCAAATACGATCGACTCCATGCTCGTAGGTTAGATTCATCTGTTCCCACACTCTAGAAATTTGACTAACATTTAACCATTTAGAATTACGTGGAGCACCGACATAATCAAAATGATAGTACATTCCGTAACCACCTTTACGCGGTTTTGTGTCCAATTCAGGCAGTTTACGTACATTTCCCCAGTTGTCATCACAGAATAACAGTGTTACATCATCAGGCACACGCATTCCATTGTCATAATAATCTTGCACCTCTTTGTACAAAGCCCAAACTTGAGGAGTTTCTGACGCCTTTTTTTTAGTTACATCAGCAATTATTTGGCGCTGATCTTTGACTATTTTTTCTAAAAGACTCACATTTTGCTCTTCACTCATGGGTTCGTCTCCATCACCACGCATTGCTATTGTATAGATTGTTTCCCAATCTTTTGCTCTTTCTACTCCTCCTCGCCAAAAATCTTTTAATCCTTTTTCATTTTTACTGTAATCCCAAGCTCCCTTATTACCATAACGTTTCCATTCATCTTGCGCTCTTGCCAATGGCTCATGATGTGATGTACTCATCACTATCCCCATTTCATCTGCTAATGCCCCATTTGCCTTATCATCGTCATAAAATGCACTCCCCCACATCGCAGGCCATAGGAAATTTCCTTTCAACCTTAATATCAATTCAAAGACTTTTTCGTAGAACTTACTATTATATCCTCCAAATGTGTGATTAGTCCACCTAGTCAAAGCAGGATATTCATCATTTAAGAATATTCCTCTATACTTCACAGCAGGTTCTCCTTGAGTATACGCACCTGGTATGACATATAAATTTGATTTCTTTTCAACTGGCACATCTGCCCAATAATACCAAGGGGATACACCAATTTGTTTTGACAATTCATATATCCCATAAATAGTACCTCGCTTATCACTTCCCGCAATGACTAAAGCCTTGTCGACTCCTTCTATAGGATTAGAAACAACTTGAATAATGAATTTTTCATTTTTAGATTGTAAATCCCCCTTATTAATTTTTTGGTTTTTAACAAGTTGATCTATATATTTTGATTGACCTACTGTACCAATTATTATGGAATATTTCCCAACGACACGCGAAGGTCTATTTGAAGTAACATTCTGAAAATCATCACTCAAATTATGAATTGCCCGTACCACTCCTTTCCAATCTTGATCATCGAAAACAATTGGAAGGGGCAAATTATTTGTTACAATAGGGAAATAGGCATTATCATTATGTGAAACCACAAATCGATCTTTATTGGACGTCTGTGCTTCCAAAAGATTGATACTTGACACCAAAAAAAATACCAGTAAATATTTCACACTACTCCTCAGCGAATACATAAATAGATAAAGTTTACAATTAGTTATCGTTAGCAATTGTGCTAACCTTTCATAATGTAAAAATACCTGTACCAAGATTGAGCTAGTGATACATATGTATTATTAAAGAATAAAAATGTTTAAAATGGTAATTATTGAGGAGGATAAAAGGCGTGTTATGTTATTAAAATCACCTTTTTGATAATTTCAAACAAAAAAGAGGGGAATATTTGCAGAACAAATATACCCCCTCGATTTCACGATACAATTATATAACAACTAATTATGGAGCAAAATTTATATGGTATGTTTTCACTACACCATTGTAATCAAATTTTACAACAGCTGATTCATTTTTATTCTTAGCTTGACTAATTACGATTTTTACATTTTTGCTATCCGATGTAGCCGATACTTTTGGAACTTCAGTCGTATTAACTGTAACTTTTGCTTCGTAGGTATTATAATCAATTATACCATTCGCTTCTGTAGATCTAACTGGAGTTTTAGGTAATTCAATCGCTTTGCCATTGATTAAAATATTCGCGCTTGGAACTTTTGGCCTATCAATTTTTTTACTTTTGGAACTGAATCCCAATCCACTCAATTCACATAGCATTTCTCCATCTTCCCCTTCAGCTACTAAGAAAACAGCATGCTTATTATTTAAATTATCTACGAATTTTGCTACATCTAAGGTGAATTTCTGTTCCTTTCCATGTGTATTTGCTGGCACTAAGATCTCACCGATTTTTGTTCCTTTCCATGTATCATTCGCCCACGGACCATCTAACCATACATTAACTTTAAATGATTTCTTTGTTTTTGGAATAAGAAAAAGATTAAATGCCGTATTATTTCCTTTTTGTACTCCTTTAAATGCTTTAAGCCCAAACTTATCTTTATCCAATCCACCGAATCCAAAATATTTATAACCAATAATATTTCCATTTTTCACATTGATTGGCATATGATTGTCCCAGATATCCCATGAATCCTGTTGGCTACTAACATCTGACAAATAGCTCGCATAACCTGCTGAATAGTATTGATAAGGATCTAATCCATACATATGAAAACCTTCAGATGTCACTTCAGCACCTTTATACTCATTTCCTGATTTATCTTTTGCTGTCCAAATATTATTTTCACCATATGGATTAAATGCACGAATACGAACAGTACCACCATCAGCAACAGATTTTTCATCCCATTCTATTTTTACTGGGGCTACTACTGCTTGACGTGCAAAACCAAAATTGCGCGGTGGACGATGATAGAACACGTACCATTGACCATTGATAAGTTCAATACTCCCGTGTGTATTATGACCTCCATTTGTTCCTATTAAACCAGTGCCATTTTCATTAAGCACCGGCCCTCTTGAATCCACCAATACACCACCACTTTTCCATGGTCCTAATGGCGAATCCCCTACTAAATAGCGTAATGTTGAATTTGAACTGCCCATACCGTACTCTGGGCCAGAGTATCCGCTATATACAGAAACGAATTTATTTCCCACCTTACGAATAGATGATGCTTCAAAAAAATTAAATGAACCTAAATCTTCCCCTTTTAAAATATGTGGATATATTGTCCCCTCAGGATCTCTCAACACGCCATATCGTGCACTAGCAGGAATAAAACGATCGATTACTTTTCTTTCTGGACGAACGGAATACAATGTATTTTGATCTAGTTCTGTTGCTAATGACCTTTGAAATCCCCAATATGCATAAGCTCTAAAACCAATCTCATAATCAGGATCTTTAGGATCATCTATTTGTTCGATGTAAACAGCCGGGTCAAATCCAAGTATACTCCCAGGTAAAGTTCTTCGACCGTCGTCGGTCAAATTTATTGGTTTAAAAGGTCCATCAGGTCGATCACTCTTGGCCACCATGGCTTCACGATGTTGCCCCCTACTATGAGGGTACAAATAATATTCCTTTTTGCCATTTCTTCTTTTTACTTCGACAAGATCTGGAGCATACATAACATCCCATTTACCATCTATTTGATACGTAAAAATAGCACCCTCATCTCTCCAACTAGACAAATCCTCTACTGGTGCTGACCACATTCGAATATCTGGTCCACAATAACTTGTCATGCGCAAATCATGTGACCCAATGATATAGGCACGAAACTTACCCGGTCGATCAGGATCCTCAAAAACACGTGGTTCACCATCTGGTATATGCTCCCACAGTGGTAAATAAGGGTTACCAGCAGCTTTATGTACAAATTTGGTTGTAGCTGCTTTACTTGGCTGTAATGTTGTACTTCCTACCTGCGCTTCTGCCATCGTAAGCAAAGCGAAAGTAGAACCTAATAACAAAGCCATTTTCTTTCTAAATGTATATTTATGTATTTTCATATCGAATTGATTTATTCCCAATTATCTGTTCTAAACGGAGAAGCTAATAACCCTTCATGATTGATTAAATTTGCCTCCTCCGGATTATCTGCCCATGCATACCGCACTGCTTTTGGTTCTTTAATTTCAGGGTGTGATACAATTATTTTATTTCCCTTGATAACAGCGTTCGCCCAAAAGAATTTTTTGCTTTCATTGGCTATAGCGAACTGCCGTAACATTTGACCATCATTAGTCTTTAGTCCAGCACCTAAAGTCTCAAATGTTAAGATAATCTTGTCTTTATCGATGGTGTAATTTTGAAACTGTGGACCTGAGTGCACAACTTTTTCATTATAAACTATTTTCCTAGCACCTAAAAAAAGCCTTTCTGCAATATCCTTTTTATTCAACGGGTGAATATCATTCCATTCACCTGTATCGTATGTTACAGCAAGTGCTGTATGTGGTATAATTTTAGAAATTTTGAATTGTGCTTCACGAATTTTAGCCCATCCAGACTCGGAAGGCATATCATTTTTCTGCATAAAATTTGGAAGTTGAACTAATAAAAAAGGTAGTTTTTCATTATTCCACAATGTTCTCCAATTAGCTATTAGTAGCTCCAGGTAACGTGCATAATTATCTTGTCCAGCATTTGATTCTCCTTGATACCATACCACCCCCTTAATGCTATAATTTTTCAATGGGTAAATCATTCCATTATATAAGCCCGATCCAGCGACACTCATATTTCGCAGCCTAGATTTGTATGATGTACCTGCATCCAAATTTAGTCCCTGTTTATATTTCCAAAGCCCTGTTAAACCAACCTCAAAATCATCAACTTTCAGCTTGTATTCTTTATCCGCTATGAATTCTCCATTTCTACTATTTGAACGCAATCTTATCGTAATAGTATTTTTACCTGCTTTGAGAATACCTGCCGGAATATCATAGACGCGAGGAGGATACATGTATGAAGTTGAGCCTATGAACTTGCCATTTATGAATACGGAGTCACTATCCGTCATCGTCCCAAGATATAGTCGACCATGTCGACCTTCTTTGCTTTCAGGGATAGCTATACTTTTTCTAAAATAAACCACACCTCTATTTCGTATACCTTGTGAACGCAAAGTCCCGGGCAGATTAAAATCTAACCAATTTGAGTCATCCCAGTCATTCTGTATCCAAGTATGTACACCATGATCTTTCTCCACATATCGAAGACTATCTAAAGCGACTCTATCCAAGATTAGATTTGGAAATTCTTTCAAATGGTCTTGGCTGATCCAACTTTCTATGGCTGATCCTCCAAGACTAGAAACCAACATCCCTTGAGGAACTTTTGTATGGTTGTAGGCTTCCTGAGCATAAAAATAAGCCAACGCAGTCCAATTAGTAACTTCTGATGCTACAGCAGAGAACCACTTTCCACCATTAGGAATATCATCTTGAACAGATTGAACTGTCTGCTGTGTAGACACTTTGAAATACCGTATCATGTGATTATTGGAAATATTTATTTCGGGATACTTCTCTAATAATCTTATGATAGGTGTTTCCATATTGGATTGACCAGAACATAGCCAGACATCACCGATCAAAATATCACGAATAATGATTTCATTTATTTCCATCACATGCGGCCCGCCTGCTTGCTGTGCTGGCAATAACACATACCAATTACCCTTTTTGTCAGCTTCCGTATAAATATATTTTCCGGCAAAACGAACGGTTACCTTTTCGTTAGGGTCTGCCCAACCCCAAATTTTGAGTTCTGCATCACGCTGCAATAGCATTTTATCACCAACCAAAGAAGGCAAGCGTATAGCAGCAAATAAAAGCTGTATTTGACAGAGCGCAACAAGAAATAAAATGGATATTCTCATTTGACTTATTTTTAAACCGCTGTATGATTAATTACCAAATCGCCAATAATCAAAAAACATAATATTTGACTGTGCCTTACCATTGAATACAAAATACAAATCATGTATTCCTTTTATTGCGCTATCTAATGTCACATTCACCACATCCCAACGATCATCTCCTCCAGTCATTGGTATTTTTACAGTACCTAATAATATTCCATCGACAGCTCCTGAACGAACTTCCATAGTAACACCACCGTTGTGTGTAGTACCTACTCTTGCATGGAAAGTCTTAGCGCCTACATTACCAAAATCAATATTTTTGACACTTGTGAATGCTCCATTTTTTTTAGCTTTTACAAATACACCAACTTTATCATTTTGAAATGCTTTAACATTTTCAGACCACGAAATCATTTCAGCCTGATTAAGTTGGTAAGGATTTACTGTTGCTAGCGCTTTAGTAATTCCTTTGGACATTTTTATTGGAGAAATACTTCCGTCTTTGTTAAAATTAAGTTCTTCTACTGCTACAGAACGTGTAAATCCTGACCCTCCAGGTAGAGCTGCATTGTGGTAAAAAAAGTAAGTTTTTCCTCTAAAATCTACTACGCCTGGGTGATTCGTAAATGCACCACCTTCTCTTGCCATTACCACACCAGCATATTCCCAAGGTCCTTGTGGACTTTTACTTGTAGAATAACCAATAAATTCTGGCAATGGACCTCCTGGCCAGAAAAGATAGTATAGCTGGTTGCGCTTATATAACCACGGCCCCTCCTCATATTCTGTAGGTCGTTGAGCATCTCCTTCACGCCTTCCAAAAGCCTTTTCGACCATCGGAACCTCGACTACACTACTCGAATATGAAATCATATCTCTATTTAATTTTACATATTTCAGTTTTGGATTACCCCAATACAAATGTGCTTCTCCATCATCATCGATAAATACTGTAGGATCAATATCTCCCCTATCGGTCTGCACTAGTGGTTTTCCTAATGCATCATAAAAAGGACCTAATGGGCTATCAGCAACAGCAACTCCAATAGCAGGTTGATTATTTACTTTGGAAACAGCAGGTATATACATATAGAATTTACCATCTTTTTCAATACATTGAGGAGCCCACGCATCACCTTTAGCCCAATCAAAATTTTTATACGAAAGGATTACGCCATGATCTGTCCAATTTACCATGTCATTAGTCGAATACACACGCCAGTTGTTCATATTGAACCATGTAGATTCATCTTCGTCATGTGTGGTATACACATACAACCTATCATTGTATACCAATGGCGCTGGATCAGCTGTATAATTAGTCTGAATAATTGGATTTTGGGCAAATGCTGTATTTATACCCATGACCCCAATAACTATTTGAAGTATTTTATTCCTTATAATTTTCATCTTAATGTTCAAATTGCCAGTGATCAAATAAAAATAATGTATGAGGTGATCCTCCTTTAAAAACAAAGAACAAATCATGAATTCCTGTAATCTTCTTAATATTAGTTTTTACTGTTTTCCAATTATCCCATTCACCAGTATAGGGTACTTTCAAGCTGCCTAAAACCTCGCCATCTACTGACCCTAATCGGACTTCAATATTGCCTCCATGATATCTACTAGATACTTCCGTATTAAACTTCGTTGCCCCCTCTTCTCCAAAATCAACATTTCTAACTTTGATGTAATCATTGTTATGAATATCACCTATTATTACACCTTTTTGTTTATCATCGATAGATTTAACTCCTTCAGAAAAAGCAATAGTTTCCGCCTGTACCCTTTTATAAGGATTAATATTGTCCATTGCTGTAATAGTTCCCGCACTCATTTTTAATTTGGGGAATTCACCGTTAGCACCATATTGAAATTCCTCCACAGCTACTGATCTTGCATAACTATGTCCAGCAGGTAGTGCATCATTATGGTAAAAAAAATATGATTTCCCTTTATAATCAATCACCCCTGGGTGATTTGTATTACTACCTCGTTCCAAGGCCATTACCTCATTTTCGTATTTCCAAGGCCCTGTAATACTTTTTGAGGTTGCATAATGAAGTGATTCTGGAAAACCAGATGCGAAGTGCATGTAATACATTTTATTTTTTTTGTATATCCATGGTGCCTCTGTAAATCCTGGACCAAAAATGGATTTATCCTTTGCATCTAATACATGAATTGGCCCATCTAATGAAATCATATCTTGATTTAATTTTGCCCAATAACATACACCATTGCCCCAAAATAGATAAGCTTGTCCATCATCATCAATGAAAACCGAAGGATCCAGATCATCCCACGAATGTTTAGCATGCGTGGTCATATCATTGGTCACTAAAGCACCTCCTAGTGGATCTTTAAATGGTCCATGAGGACTATCTGCTACCATAACGCCTACTGACACACCTCCTTTTCCTGGCGTATTATTCATTGTAGATATATACCAGTAAAACTTTCCATTTCGCTCTACAACTTGAGCCGCACTTGCATCGCCTACTGACCACTTAATTTGTGAAGTTCTTAATGGCGCCCCTCTATCCGTCCAATTCACCATATCAGTTGTAGTAAACAAGCGATATTCACGCATTAGATAATGATTTTTTGGAGCCTCCGCTTCATCTCTACCAACATACAAGAACAGTGTATCCTTATACACTAATGGTGCTGGATCAGCTGTATACATAGTTTGAATTACAGGATTTTGTGCGTGTAATTGTTGTACAGAAAAACACACAAAAGTAATCTGGATATATAATAACGTTCTCAATTTCATCTATTTTTCAAAAATCCAATAATCAAAATTATACAACTCTCGACCTGCAGTTAGATTCTCCCCCTTGAAGGCGAAGTAAACATCTTTTTTGCCTGTTACAGGAGTTTCGATTGTAGTCGAAAGAGTTTGCCACGCTTTCCAGCCTCCAGTACGAGGAACTTTAAGGGTTGCTACTTTAGGTCCACCGATGCTATCCACATAAACCTCTAATATACCCGCGCCTAATCCAGAAGCTAGTGAAGCTTTAAACTTTTTAGGAGATGTACTACCAAAATCGACTTCACGTACCTTTATAGATCCCCCAGTACGAATACTTGTGACATACACGCCTACGTTTTCATCTTGCGTAGTTTTACATTTTTCAGACCAAGCGATAGTTTCAGCTTCGTTTCGAATATAAGAATTCAATTTGCCTACAGGTTTAGGTCCTTCTTTGGAAATAGAAATTAATGGAATAGTTCCGTCAGGATTGTATTTAAATTCTTCAACCGCTGAAGCTCTTCCATAGCTTCCTCCACCTGGCAGCAATCCAGTATGATAAAACAGATAAGAATTACCTTTAAAGTCAACTATTCCACCATGATTTGTAAAACTATTCGTAGGTTGATTTACCATTATTCGACCTTGATATTTCCACGGTCCTATTGGGCTTTCACTTATGGAATAGGACAAACATTCTGTTCCCTTCTCCATGCCTGCAAACATTTGGTAGTAAATATTATTGCGCTTATAAAGCCACGGCCCTTCTATAAACATATCCTTTTTCGGCTCCGCAGGAGGTGTTTGGTTCGTTTCCCCTCTTGGTCCTCTGACTCCTCCAAACGATTCTACTGTCTGTGGGACTTCTATAATATCTCCAGAATAAGAAACCATATCAGCATTGAGTTTCACGTAAAACAAGCTCCCATTCCCCCAATACATATAAGCTTGTCCATCATCATCAATATGTACCGTCGGATCTATATTAGCCCAACTACCATTCATAACCAAAGGCTTACCTATGGCATCCTTAAAAGGTCCAGTTGGACTATCGGAAACAGCTACACCAATTCCAATATTATTTTTATCCGTCTGTGCGCAGATATACCAGTAAAATTTTCCATTACGTTCAACACATTGTGCTGCCCAAGCCCTATCTATTGCCCAACTAAAATCTTCTAATGCCAATGGAACACCATGATCCGTCCAATTGACCATATCAGCTGAAGAATACAATCTCCATTTGGTCATATAATAGAAATCAAATCCTGGTATGTCATCTCCTGCATACACATATACTCTATCCTTATAGACCATAGGTGCTGGGTCTGGTGTATAATTAGTTTGTACTATAGGATTTTGTGCCAATAATTCTATACTTGCATAACCGCATATTAGCGCAGTCACAACAAAATGCTTTATCATAATGAAAGATTATAATTGATTTAGTTTTGATTATTGATTGATATGGAAATAATCAAAATCTGCATACCCACCAATATTTTTAGTCGCATAATTAAATAATCCAAATCGGTAACCCATAAAATGAGGAATCGTATATGCCATCTTTAATGTAGTACCAATAGGTTTCCAATCTGATCCGTCCAAACTATAGAAAAAGTTTGCTACATCTTTTTTATTGGTAAAATCACATTCAGCTTTAAAATGAACTATATTTTGGTCCAATGGAACATTCGCTACTTCTTCAGGAATACCTGTTGTCCCATTTACCATTACAATTGTTTTTTTATTCCCTACAATACGAACACCTACTAAACCATAATTTTTCTGAAGAAGAGATAAACCAGCGAAATCACCATCTTTCATATTGGACACATCCAATGAAGTCGCCCCAATACAAGTAGGTCCAATAGTGCGTTGTGTCAACGTATTACGAGCTTGTAAAAAATTATTATCTAATCTTCCTGTTTTTAAACGTAAATACCCCACACGCTCACTAACAGACCAAAGGTCATTGGCTGGATTGTGATTCCATTGCCATACCAATGGCAAATCTGCATCGCCTATATTTCTATTAAACTCATCAGAGCTCACAATATGTGGAATCAAACCTTTGCTCGCTGGTAGATCTAATTCCATTGGAACTTTACCATCAATACCTATAATTGGCCAACCGTCTTTCCACTCTACAGGCACCATGAATGGAATACGTCCTACCGCTCCATAATCTTGGAATAAATAAGCAAACCATTTACCATTCGGCATATCAATCAAACCACCTTGTGCGACTCCCTTATCTTGCAACATGACACGTCCCTCGTAAGGACCATCAAGTTTATCTGCTTTATGAACAATTACGGTACGCATACCACCTGGAGGCCATGAAATATTTAATAAATAATATTTTCCATTTACCTTGAACAGTTGGGAACCCTCGGCTGGAAGTCCACCAGATTTGCCTTCAGGCATACTAGGTGCAGTTGCATTTTCGATAAGTACACGTTGTGTTTCAGGCTTAATACCAGACAAATCTGATTTAATCTCCACAATGTTAATTTTGCCACCACCCCAAATCATGTATATTTTATCGTTTTCAAAAAACAAAGTATGATCATGTAATGAAGGTGAAAACTCATGTACCTTCCAATCTCCTTTATCAATATCTTTTGTCGTATAGATATACGTTTTTCCTGTCGTCTGAGCGAAGGTACTCACATAATAAATTCCATTATGGTATCGAATACTACTTGCCCATGTCCCCCTTCCGTAGGTACTTTTGCCATTGTCCAAATTCAATTCATCCATGTCTTGTAAAGACGCGTGGCAATAGCCAATAACACGCCAATTCACTAAATCTTTGGATTTCATTATGGGTACGCCAGGATTCATATGCATGGTTGTACTACTCATATAGTAGGAATCACCTACACGAATCATTGACAAATCTGGAACATCAGCAAAAATGATTGGATTTGTTGCTTTCTGAGCAAAAACAAAGCTATTTACAAAAAAAGCAATCACTAAACATAGCCTTACTATTGAAGCTTTAAAAATCATGATAATTTGGGTTTTATATTGGTTATAAAAATAAATGTCAAATGAACATTTATTTTTTGTGTATCAATTACTCTAACTTATTTATTACAATCCGTCTATTAAAAACCTTGATAATCAACAATTTCACAACCCGTTATTTACAATAAATCCAATAATGGGTTGTGAAAAATTTTATCTTAAATGAATCTATTAATTACATTTTCCAAATACTCTTGTCTTCCTGAGACTAAATTTGGTTCGCCATTTTGTACAGCATAATTTCTTAAATCTTCTAGCCCTAATCTACCGCTTTCAAAATCAAAACCTGCTCCGTTATCGAAACTTGAATAACGCGATTGACGAATAGATTTGTAATCTGATTTTTGCAAAATATTATCCGCTATAACTAAAGCACGAGCGAAATTATCCATTCCACCAATATGAGCATAGAACAAATCTTCTGGGCTGGTTGAATTTCTCCTGATTTTAGCATCAAAATTAACACCACCACCTTTTAATCCACCACCTTCGAGAATAATCAACATGGATTCCGTCAATTCATTCAAATCATTAGGAAATTGATCCGTATCCCATCCATTTTGATAATCACCACGGTTTGCATCGATAGAACCTAACAAACCTGCATCTACAGCAACTTGCAACTCGTGCTGAAACGTGTGTCCTGCTAATGTAGCATGGTTTACTTCTAGATTTAATTTAAAATCATTCAACAAATCATATTTTCTTAAGAAACCAATCACTGTAGCCGCGTCATAATCATATTGATGTTTTGATGGTTCACATGGTTTCGGTTCGATGAAGAATGTTCCTTTAAATCCATTTTTTCTTGCGTAATCTTTTGCCATATGTAAGAAACGAGCCAAATGATCTTGTTCGCGTTTCATATTTGTGTTCAATAGAGACATATAACCTTCTCTACCACCCCAAAATACATAATTCTCTCCTCCCAACTTTATAGTAGCATCAATTGCAGCCTTTACCTGTGCACCAGCATGTGCTACAACATGGAAATCCGGATTTGTAGACGCACCATTCATATAGCGGTGGTGACTAAATAAATTGGCTGTACCCCATAACAACTGAATACCAGATTGTTTTTGCTTCTCTTGTGCATAAGATGTGATCGCATCTAAATGCTTCTCATTTTCAGCAATATTATCACTGTAATCGATCAAATCCACATCATGAAAACAATAGTAAGGCAATTGCATTTTGGTCATAAACTCAAAAGCAGCATCCATTTTATCCTTTGCTCTATCCAATACATTAGATTTCACATCCCAAGGAAAAAATTGTGTTGGGCCTCCAAATGGATCAGAACCATTTCCATTGAAAGAATGCCAATAGGCACATGCAAATTTAAAATGCTCTGCCATTGTTTTTCCAGCGACAACGCGATTCGCATCATACCAACGAAATGCTAATGGATTGTCAGATTCTAATCCTTCAAATTTTATTTGACCAATGTTTTTGAAATACTCTTGATTTCCTACTAAAATTTTCATTTTCTCTTAATTTATTAGTTTCTTGATTAAGCTTTTTTTCCAATTTTCATATAATTCATCGTACAGGGCTACATGAGATGGCTCAATAGTAGCATGCTTCTCCAAACCAGCAAACGCCTCATTACGGTTTTTAAAAACTCCTACACCCAAACCTGCACCCAATGCTGCCCCCACACTTCCATCATTATCATACAATTCAACAGGTGTATTTGTGACGCCTGCAAAAGATTGCTGAAAGACAGGACTTAAGAACATATTCGCATGTCCTGCTTTTATAATTTGAGGTGTTATACCATTGCTTCTCAAAATATCCAACCCATATCGAAATGAAAATGCGATTCCCTCCTGTGCCGCTCTCCAAAGATGAGCTGTAGAATGGCGTACAAAATCAATATTCTCCATATGCGCCTGCACCATTTGATTATTCAACATACGCTCAGCCCCATTTCCGAATGGTAAAAACAGCAATCCATCAGATCCTATCGAAATATCAGATGCAAATTGATTCATTTGCATATAATCATAAGATTGTGCAGTGTTCTTTTTAATCCAACTATTTTGAATGCCAGTTCCATTGATACAAAGCAGTACCCCTAAGTTGGGTTTTTCATTTTCATGGGTTACATGTGCGAACGTGTTCACTCTAGATTGTTGATCATATGCTAATTGATCTGTCACTGCATATATAACACCAGAAGTACCTGCTGTAGCAGCTACTTCCCCCGCTTCAAATACATTCAACGACAGCGCGTTATTAGGCTGATCGCCAGCCTTATAGCTTACTATAGCTTCCGTTGACAGGCCCAATTCTTCAGCTATATCAGCTTTTACTCTACCGTAATTACCGAAAACAGGTAATAGTTCAGGAACCATTTCTGCTGAAATCCCATAATGACTTAACAAAGTTTCGGATATAGATTTACTTTTAAAATCCCAAAGAATACCTTCGGATATGGAACTAATATTGGAATTGATTTCACCTGTAAAACAAATGCTTAGATAGTCCCCTGGTAACATGAACTTATAGATTTTTTCATAAGTATGAGGCTCATTTTCCTTTACCCAAGCTAATTTGGATGCGGTAAAATTTCCTGGAGAATTCAAATGTGATTCCAAAAAACCATGTGCATTCAAGGTAGAAAATGCTTTATTACCAATCTCTACCGCTCTACTATCACACCAAATAATAGAATTACGTAGCGGTTGAAGATTTTTGTCCACGACTACTAGGCCATGCATTTGGTAAGCAATACCTATAGCTCCTATATTTTTGGGATTATATACACCTAAAGCATTCAATTTCTGAATCGCAAGTTTTGTATAATTCCACCACGATTGCGGATCTTGCTCAGCCCATCCGGGTTGTTCGGATAAGATTGCTGCTTCCGATTCTGGATATTGTGTCGATGCAATCTTCTTATTTGTTTGCGCATCAATAACTGATACTTTGATGGAAGATGTGCCTAAATCTATTCCTAATAATAACATATAATTATGCCCTGCTTTTTACTTATTTATACTGAATGAATAAGTTTTCCCTGCCGTAGTTTGAATATCATATTCATATACCTTTTGCAGGTTATTTCCTTTTAAATTTGCTTGATTTGAGACTAGTGCTGTCGCTCCGATTTCTCTATTTAATAGGATATTTTTGTTCATTCCTTTTGCTACTTTTAAACCCTTTCCTTTTAGAGGAACATAAGATCGTAATCTTAAATTTCCCCCAATAACTGATTTTACCTTTAATGTATTTACTAACGCATCTGACCACTGCATATCTATTTCAAAACCTCCACGTGCCTTAATGCCTTGTACAGAACCTTTTTTCCATGCGCTAGGTAACGCTGGCAATACGTGAACTGCTCCATCATGACTTTGAATAAGCATCTCTGCGACACCAGCAGTCAAACCAAAATTCCCATCAATTTGAAATGGTGGATGAGCCGTAAACATATTGGGATATGTACGACCGTCTCTATTATCTTTATCCGCTAATGTCAACATGTTATTGATAATTTTGTAAGCGTGGTTGCCATCTAACAATCTTGCCCAAAGATTCACTTTCCAACCAATTGACCAACCTGTAGCAAAATCACCACGATAGCGTAAAGAATTGCGCGATGCCTCAAAAAGCGCTGGTGTAGAATATGGTGAAATTTGATTCCCTGGATACAAACCATACAAATGTGATACGTGTCTATGTTCATTTTTGGGGTCATCTACATCTTCCAACCACTCTTGCAATTGGGTATGTTTTCCAACTTGCATAGGTGGAATACGTTTTGCCATTGCTCTTAATTTGTCTCTGTAAGAGGTCTCTTCTCCTAATATTTCATTAGCCAAAGCTGTACGTGTCAACATATCAAATACCAATTGATTGTCCATTGTCACACCTGCCGCCATAGGACCATGCTCTGGTGAAATCGATGGGGATAGAACCATCCAACCTTTATCTTGATATTTTGGATGTGGAATCAATGTAGATAGTAAAAAATCACTAGCACTTTTCAGTATTGGATATACCTCACGTAAATATTTTTTATCTCCATTATAGAGATAATGTTCCCACAAATGTTGCGCTAACCACGTTCCTCCAGTAAACCACATTCCTGCAGCAGCAAAATCAATTGGGCTTGTTACGCGCCACACATCTGTATTGTGATGTGCTACCCACCCTTCTGCATTGTATAATGATTTTGCAGTTTCTTTACCACTTTCAGATAACTCCTTAACCATTTGAATCAAAGGTCTGTGCGTATGTGATAAATTAGTTGATTCTGCAGGCCAATAATTCATTTCTGTATTAATATTGATGGTGTATTTACTATCCCAAGCTGGATAGAGCGAATTATTCCAGATTCCCTGCAAGTTTGCTGGTTGTCCATTTGGTTGTGAAGAACAAATCAATAGGTATCGTCCAAATTGTGTCAATAATGTAACCAATGAAGGATCTTGTGTTTTTTGAAATTGTCGAATTCTCTCTGTAGTCGAAATCTCGTCCACAGCTGTAGTTTTTCCTAAATCTAACTTAAAAGTATTAAACTGTGCATTGTAAAACTTCGAATGTGATTCCAAAGCATCCGAATAATTCACTTTCAATGCTGCTGACAATTTTGATTCTGCTTGCTGTCCAGCATCACCTGCTACGGATTTATAATTAATAAAATTAGTTCCAATAGAAATATACACGACAACAGAAGTTGCATTTTTAACCTGCAATTTGTTATCAACAATATTGACTAGACCATCCACATTCTTTACAGTAGTATGCGTTTGATATATTACTTCACCTTTGATACCTTCATGATCTCCACCTCGACCTTCTAATATCAAGATATTATCTTTTGCAGAGACGGTATGTCTTGCTGGATTTTTGTATTGCAAATCAAATGTCAATGCATTTTTTTTGCTGGCTTTTATAGACACTATGATCACATCGTCCGAAAATGAAGAAAATATTTCTCGCGTATATGTAACACCATTTATCTCATACCTCGAAATGGATTTGGCCTGCTCAATATCCAATTCGCGGTAATACTTTTGATACGAATCATGTCCTGGAAAATTAATTAACAAGCTGCCTGCTGTTTGAAATGGCATACCATGTGTTTTGGTAAAAAATGTTTCGTTGAGTAATTTATCCGCTTCTTTTGTTTTACCTTCAAATACCAATTGCTGAATCTTCTTCAAATTAACACCTGCCTTTGGGTTATCATTTCGATATGGACCCCCAGCCCAAATAGTCTCCTCATTCAATTGAATTTCTTCTGTAGCAGGAATACCATAAATCATTGCTCCAAGTCTACCATTCCCTATAGGAAGTGCTTGTTCCCAAACCTTTGCGTCTGCAGGTTCATAATATTGGAGTCTCAAAGAATTATTCTGCTGAGCATATCCAGGTAATGCAATAAAATATATTACAAAAACCAATGTCATTATCAAATTTCCTGATATTAATCTCATATTCTAGATAGTTTTACTGCTCAAATACCCAGTAATCAAAATCAAATAAATTATTAGAAGAACTCCCTTTAAACATAAAATAGAGATCATGAACACCTACTATCTTCTTATGGTTAATTACCTTTTCCTGAAATTTTTTGAAAGATCCAGTATTTGGAATTTTATATACACCAATCAATTCTCCTCCAGGTTTTCCCAAACGGATTTCAATAGCCCCTAAATCATCCTCTGAGGATACTGATGCCTTAAACTTAGTTGCCCCTATTTTGCCAAAATCAACATTCTTAATCAGTATGAAATCATTATTGTTTATCCCAGTTATACACACCGTTGAATTATCATAATCAACTGTCTGAACTCCTGATGACAATGCTATTGTTTCAGCCTCTATTTTAGAATAAGGATTAATCGTATTCATCGCATTATGGATACCCAGACTAGAACTCGTAAGTTTCGAAATTGTACCGTCTTCATTGTATTTTAATTCTTCTATACACACTGATCTTCTATGATTACCACCCGTCTCCAATTTTCCGTTATGATAAACAAAGTACCAACGGTCTTTAAATAAGGATATAGCTTGATGACTTGTAGCACAATTTTCAACAGTTTCTAATAATCTTCCTTTGTATTCCCAAGGACCATGAATAGATTTACTAGTACAATACTCTATTGTCGAAGGCAAACTCGATGAATATGATAGGTAGTAAATTCCATTACGCTTGTGAATCCATGGGGCTTCCCCAAACTTAGGAACGGCAACATCCATGATTTCACCCGAAAAACTAATCATATCAGCGTTTAATTTAACGTATTTGCATTTACCATTTCCCCAAAACAAGTAGGCCTGGCCATCCTCATCAACATAAACTGATGGGTCAATATCATCAAAATCACCTCCATTAGGCGTCATATCATTTGTAATGATTGCTGAACCTCGTACATCGACATAAGGCCCCAAAACATTGTCGCTCACGGCTACACCAATAGCTTTACCTTTAATTTCTTTATGATTTACCGAAACATACCAATAAAACTTTCCATTATGTTCAATACATTGACTTGCCCATGCGTCAGCATTAGCCCATGAGAAATCTAATGCTTTTAACCTAGGTCCATGATCAGTCCAATTAACCATATCAGCAGAAGAAAATATTCTCCATTCCTTCATGTTAAACCATTTCCCTGCTTCAGAGGCTTCATCTCTTCCTGCAAATACATAGAAACGCCCATCATATACTAATGAAGCTGGATCAGCTGTAAATTTGGTTTGGATTATTGGATTTTGCGCATATAGAAATACTGTGCAAAGACTCAAAATTCCAATTAAAAAATTGACAATAAATATTTTTTTAAGTCTCATGTTTAAAATAATACTTGAGCAAACTTATATAGATTATTACGCCAAACAGGCCAAGTATGTCCACCAGGATATTCACTATACGTATATTTTATGCCTATTTCGTCAAATTTTGACAGCATAATCTTACAATTATTATGAGCGATATCTTCTTTACCTCCCATTGCTATCCAGAATGATTTTATATTTTTATTAATCGCATCCTTATTGGTCGTCATTAAAGCATATTGCGGATCCGTTAATTCTTTTTGATTCGCAAACCATCCCGAACTAAAAACACCTAAAGCTGAAAACAAATGTGAGTCTTTTACTCCTGCATATAATGTTTGAATACCCCCCATAGATAATCCAGCTAAAGCCGTATTTTCGGGACCCTTTTTTACCTTATAATTGGAAGAGATAAAAGGCATTACTACTTCTTTTAACTCTCTATCAAACGTCTTTAATGGTGCTTCTGAAAATGCATTACCTCCACCCGCTACACTTACATTCCCATCCATCATCACTATAATCATAGGTTTTGCTTTTTTTTCTGCAATAAGATTATCCATAATCAAATCCGTTTTTCCTTGATTAAACCATCCCGTCTCGTCTTCCCCACCACCGTGCAAAAGATACATAACAGGAAAACTTTCAGCGGATTGATCATAACCTGCAGGCACGTATATATAACATTGGCGCCATTCTCTCAAAACAGGTGAATAGTATCTTCTTATTCTTACCTCTCCATGTGGAATATTTTTCAGGGCGTAATAATCGCCGCCAGCAAAAGGAATTTCTATACCGCTTGCCATTCTTCCCATTCCATAATAAGTTTTACTAGCAGGATCGGCTATCGACATTCCATCTACAATTAATGAATAATAATGAATTCCTTCACTGATTGAATCCGTTATTACACTCCAGGTGCCATTCACATCCTTAGTCATATCATATTTTTTCCCAAAATCTACTTGAAGTTTCTTGACTTCTGGAGCATGAATCTGAAAATGTACTTTGCTATTAGGGTATACTTGTGGGTATCTTGCTCTACGGATGTTAGTTTCAGGAGTATACCCAATAGGACTTAAATCATTTAATTTTTTATAATCCACATCTTTGAATAATAACTGAGAAACCATATATAAGTCATTTTTCCATACCTTGAAATCATGACCTCCCGGCTCTAAATAATACACATGAGGTACTTTTTCCTGCCTTAGATAATCACTTGTTCGTTTACTATTAGCTATCAACCAATCTTGATCTCCGCAAGAAATCCAAAGTAATTTGAGCTTTTTTCTTGCTACATCAGGGTTTGAAAGCAATTGTTTTCTTTGACGTGTGTTTGGCGCAGAAGAGAATCCTCCTACCCATGCAAATACATCTAAGTTACCAAGACCGAAGTTCAATGCTTGACCACCTCCCATCGAGAGTCCAAAAATAGCTCTACTGGTTTGCTCCTTTTTCACAGGAAATTTCTTCTCGATATATGGTATTAAGTCATTTAGCAAATCTTTCTCAAACGTTGCGAAGGCTTCCACCTTATCCTGTGCCATTGTATTGCCTACAGCGCGATCATCTTTCATAGCACGACCATTTGGCAGAACGACAATCATAGGCTCGATTTTTCCTTCTGCATACAAATTATCCAAAATAACTTGTGGAGTTCCATTGTTATACCATTCTTTCTCGTCCCCTCCAATACCATGTAACAGATACAATACGGGGTATTTTTTTGATTTAGAATATCCCGGAGGGGTATATATTAACGCTCTTCTATTTGCTCCAACTGTCTTTGAAGGATAAGTAATAGTATCAATTTTCCCATAATGCGAGAGTTGCCTTTTGACATCAAAACCTTCAGGCGCAATTTTAGCTTGCTGCGCATTACCTTTTAAAATAAAAGATAAGAAAAGTAGTATAATCAAAGTTTTTTTCATCATAATTAGTATTTATTTGACTAATTCACGTTCAATTCAATTTCTCCTTTAAGTAAGCCTTCAGACTTTACCCATATTTTTGCATTACCTTCATAATTCTTTAGTCCTTTAATTATTACTAATGCTTTACCATTAAATGCGTTTCTCTTTAAAGATGAGAAGGAAGTTAAATCATTAGCATCACCATTGTCTGTCGCAACAATTTCTGCACCTCCATCTATAGAGAATACTAATTCATGCTTTGCCGTAGGAACAGTTAATCCGTTTTTATCAACGACCTCTACCGTTACAAAAATCAAATCATCAGTATTTCTTTTTATTGCATTTTTATCCGCTGACATTTTTATCGCATATGCTTCTCTAGAAGTAGAAACTTTATTTTCCGCCCATTTTTTGCCATTTTTGTAGGTAATTACATGCAAATCACCGGGCTGATAACGCACATCGTCCCAACGAAGACGATATTCTCCAGCATGCTTTTTCCGGGTGCCTAATGACTTTCCATTTAAGAATAATTCTCCTTCATCTCCTGAAGTAAAAACATGTACAGGAACTGTATCATTAAGGCTATTTTCCCAATTCCAATGTGGTAAAATATGTGCCATCGGAAAATCCGAACGCCAATAAGATTGATATAAATAAAATCTATCTTTTTTGAATCCAGCTAAATCTATAATTCCGAAATACGAACTTTTGGATTGGTAATATGGCGTAGGTTCACCCAAGTAATCCCATCCTGTCCATACAAATCCACCAGCAACGAAAGGATTTGCATCCATTGTAGTAAAAACTTTATCTGCACTAGAACCAAATGGTACGGTATACAATTCATAACTACTCACTTGAGCTATTTCATCATTTCCCCCTTGACCATTGGCCACAGGTGCACTATTTTCTTTGAACACAGGGAAATAGTATTCTCCTCTGCTACTTACTGCTGCTGCATTTTCACTACTAACAATCATTTTATCGGGATGATATTGTCTGAATGTTGGAAAAGATGGTGGGGCTGTAATTCCTTTAAGATGACTATAAGCAGGAGCATTTCGAATTCCTTCTCCTTGGTAATTAAGACTAATAATATCTGCAACTTTAGCGAAAGGCATATGTGCTTTCGCATAATTCATCGATACTGTTGTAGGACGTGTAGAGTCTTCTTCTTTGACTATATCGTTCAATTTGGACGACAGAATTGCACCTTCTTGATCTGTATATTGCTCTCCTACCTCATTTCCATAGCTCCACATGATTATAGAGGGATGATTCCTGTCCCTTCGAATAAAAGCACGCAAATCTTGTTCATACCAATCATCAAAAATTAGATGAAAGTCTAACGGAGTTTTTCGTAATTTCCAATTATCATAAATTTCATCAATAACCAGAAAACCAAGACTATCCGTTAATTCCAATAATTCAGTAGCAGGTGGGTTATGCGCCATGCGGATGGCATTACAGCCAACCTCCAATAACATATCCAGTTGACGTTTTGCTGCACTGACATTGAATGCAGTACCCAATGATCCTAAATCATGATGTTGATTAACACCTTTCATTACTACTGATTTCCCATTTACAAATAATCCCTTTGAAGCATCAAATTTCAATGAGCGAATACCAAATTTAGTTGTATATTCATCTACTAATTCAGTACCTACATAGACTTTGGTAATAGCAATGTATCGGTTTGGAATTTGCTCTGGAGCAGGCCCCCACAACTTAGGATTATTTACCAAAACAGCCGATTGAAAAACAAAATCTTTTTCGGCTGGAATATTTTTTTCTATAGGCTCAAATGAAAAATCAGCCTTATGACCATACTTACCATTTTGATCTAAATGATAACAAGAAGTAATTAGTTTTACCTTTTGAGACTTATCACTCTCATTTTTCACATTGACATCCAAATGAACTTTAGCAGTTTTTTCAGAAATTTCTCTAGCAGTAATATGAGTTCCCCAATGCCCCACCTGTGTCAGACTTGTCTTGGTAAGCCATACATTTCTATAGATACCTGCCCCAGGATACCAGCGAGAGGATGCTGGAGGGTTATCTATACGTATCGCAATTTGATTTTCTCCACCGTACTTTAAATATGGAGTTAAATTAATTCGAAATGAAGTATACCCATAAGGCCAACCACCTGCAAGCTTACCATTGATCCATACCATAGCATAGGACATAGCACCATCTATATCTAAATAGATAGATTTATTATTATCCCTATTTGTAATTTCCAATTTATTACGATACCATCCTACACCATGCACCGGCAATCTTCCCATACCTCCTCCAATAGGAGCATCCCAACCTTTATAAAAATCTTTTCGTATTGCCCAGTCATGCGGAATACTAATACTCTCCCATTTTTGATCATCAAAATCATGCTGCACAAAGGGGAAATTTTCGCCTGGATTACCTTTTGGTCTTTTATGATGTTTTGCCAAATCCTTCAAAAAATCATTTCCTGTTGGCAAAATCCACGATTTCAACACCATTTGCTTGGCTGTAGCCTTGTCACCTTCAACAGGTCTTGCATCAGCTTCGCGTTTGTCAATATCTTCATTTACTTCTGGTCGAACATCATATATTAGCGTATCAGTAGCATTCTCATATCTAAAAAACTTCCATCCATCTTTTAACAAAATCCGCTCTCGGACAGTACTTTTTGTCTGTCCAAAACTTATTTTGAAAGCTAATGAGATTAAAAAGCAAAGCAAAATGCATTGGCTTTTGATGTTCATGATTAAAAGAGGTTTATACTGGTTATATAATGTTATCTCGTAGTTTACTTAGTTTATTTACCCTCTAAACCAAAAGAGCTTCTATCAGTTGTTAATTTATTTTTGTTTTACATTTTCATAGTCTGCCAGAAATTGAGCTAAACCTGAATCAGTTAAGGGGTGCTTAAGTAACGACAAAATAGCAGAAAGTGGTCCAGTCATCACATCGGCACCAATCTTAGCACATCCCAAAATATGAGTGCTATGACGAACTGAAGCCGCTAAAATTTGTGTTTGAAACCCGTAGTTATCATATATTTCTCGAATTTCTTCAATCAAACCTAAACCATCAACAGAAATATCATCCAATCGCCCTATAAAAGGTGATACATATGTAGCACCAGCTTTAGCAGCTAACAATGCTTGCCCCGCGGAAAAAACCAATGTACAATTGGTTTTTATCCCCTTTTGACTGAAATACTTAATTGCCTTTATCCCATCTTTGATCATCGGCACCTTAACTACTATTTTAGAATCCAATGCTGCCAATCGCTCACCTTCTGTAATCATTTCTTCATATTTTGTAGAAATCACTTCGGCACTTACATCACCATCCACAATACCGCAAATAGCTTTGTAGTGATTAATTACGTTGTCATCTCCGCTTATTCCCTCTTTAGCCATTAAGGAAGGGTTAGTTGTTACCCCATCTAATACCCCTAAATCTTGGGCCTCTTTAATTTGTTGCAAATTGGCTGTATCAATAAAAAATTTCATGTCTTTAATAGATATTATTATCTCAGTTTATAATTGTTTTGACTTTTGTCAATGAAACAAATCTATATGATTCTAAACCTAAGGACTGAAACATATAAAAAAAATAAGGGTAAAAATGTCAAAATAGCCACTTTGAAGGCTCTTAACCATTAGGTTAACGTAAAAACCTAAACTTTATCCTTTTTCATTGCATGAATATATTCACTAGGAGTCATTTGATATTTTACTTTGAACACCTTTGTGAAATAATTGGGATTTGCAAAGCCAGTTTCATAGGCTATTTCAGAAATTGTCTTATCACTTTTTTCTAATAGATTCGCTGCCTTCTCTAATTTTACAGATCGAATAAAATCAACCGGTGACATACCCGTATATTCCAAAAGTCTATTATATAGTGATGCTCTACTCATAAATAAATGAGAACTGAGTGCCTCTACAGATAACTGCGGATTATCTATATTTTCATACACATAGTTCAACACATTTTTCAAAAATTTATCCTTCTCTGAAACAATTGCAATCTCTGGAACGGCGATTGAAACCTGCTTACTGTACACATCTTTAAATGCCTGATGCAAAATCAACAAGCTATTAACTTTCGCTAACAACACGCCAATATCAAATGGCTTGGTGATATAATCCACAGCACCTGACTCCAAACCACAAATTAAGCCGTTTTCCACTTGAGAGGCAGTCATCAACACTATTGGAATATGTTTAGTTCGTTTATCCTGAGCCATTTTATTTGCCAACTCCATGCCATTCATCAAGGGCATTTGTACATCACATAAAACAATATCTGGATGATGAAAAAGCGCCTTTTGCCATCCTTCTTTACCATTATTAGCTTCTAAAACTTTGTAGGAATCATTAAGGATTTCCTTTAAGTAATCTCTGAAATCATCATCATCTTCTACAATTAATAAAGATGGCTTATTTCTTAAATTAGGGTCTAATTCGGGCTCTTCTGCTATACTCACATTCATAGAATCAACAATTGTTCTTTCCAAAGAATCCAACAACAAATCAAAATAGAACACACTCCCCTTACCCAATTCACTATCTACTTTTATTTTTCCTCCATACATGTTCACAAATGACTCCGCAATCGAAAGTCCTATTCCAGAACCTTGATTAAGCACTTTACCTGCTGTATCATGTTGAAAAAAACTATCAAAAATTGCTTCTTGAACTTCTTTAGGAATACCTATTCCTGTATCTCGAACCTCAAATGAGACTTTTACTTTGTTATTCTCCTGATAATCCACGGCACTTATACGAATGGCAATATCGCCGCCCTTTTCCGTAAATTTGAAAGCATTGGAAATAAGATTAAAGAATATGCGTTCAATCTTATTTTCATCAAATGAGGCATATAACTTTTCTTGAGAACTATAAAATGAATAGTCTACATCTCTTTGTATAGCCATATCATTGAAAGATTGAAATACCTCTTGGACATAAGCAACCAAATCGCCATCAGAATTTTGCAGTTTTAGTTCATGCTCTTCCATTTTTCTAAAATCCAGCAATTGGTTCACAAGATTTAACAATCTTTTCGCATTTCTCTTAATTAAATCTAATTGATTTCTTGCATTAGCATCTTGTATTTGATGAATAAGGTTATCGATAGGACCTACGATTAATGAAATTGGTGTTCGGAATTCGTGACTTAAATTGGTTAAAAACTTAATTTTCATCTGATCCAATTTGTGCAATGCCTCCCCTTCTCTCTTTTGTTGTTCAATAAGCTGGCTCGCATTTATGCGCTCCTGTTCTATAGCAAACTTTTGCTTCAAATTCTTAATACCACGATGTCTTATAAATAATAGAGTTCCTGCAATGACAATTAAATAAAATATATAGGCATAAATTGTCCGCCAAAATGGTGGCGCGACCTCTATTTTGATATGTGTTATAGTATCATCCCAAATCCCATCATTATTACTTCCTCGTACTTCGAAAACATAATCTCCGGGATCTAAATTGGTATAATAAGCACTCAGATCATTATCTACACTTATCCAATTTTTATCAAACCCTACCAGACGATATTCGTAGTGATTTTCTTCGGGTACAGTAAAGTTTAACGCAGCAAATGAAATTGAAAAATTCTGTTTAAAATCTAATTTTATAATGTCAGAAGTTTGCAGGGTAGATTGAATAGGCCCGTCTTCAGAAGGAAAAACCAACTGGTTATCAATTTTCAAATCAGTCAGCACCACACGAGCTGGATTTTTATTGATTTTTAAATTGTTCGGATAAAAGTGATTAAAGCCATTCTGTCCACCAAAAAACATCTCTCCATCGGACATTTTCAATCCCGCCCCCAGCATAAACGAACCTTGCTGTAAACCTGCAGCTTGTGTATAGTTCTTAAACACCTTTTTCGTTGTATTGTAACAACTTAATCCTCTATTCGTACTAAACCAAATTTTTCCTGGATATGCCTCTACAATACTTTGAATAACGCCATTAATTAACCCATCTTGCTCTGTAAGGACGCTAAATTTTGAATCACCTTTCGTTAGTACCCCAACACCATTTCCGTTGGTCCCAACCCAAGTGGTACCATTCATATCGTGATGAATTGATAAAATATAATTACTAGGTAAGCCCGAATTCTCTCTATTGTATAAAACAGTTTGATTAGACTTAGGATCATATATGGAGACTCCAGCTCCATATGTTCCTATCCACATTCTACCCTCGTTATCTTGCTTTAAAGACCGAATAAAGTTACTAGGTGGCCTAATATTAGCATTGTCAGATTTTTCTTCAGCAAGATATTTTCTAACCGTTCCTGTTTTCGCATCCAAAATATTAATACCTCCACCGTTCGTTCCGATCCATAAGTTTCCCTTTGAGTCTTTCGTAAGACAAAAGACTTCATTATGGTTAAGCTCCTCAATGCTATTTCCAGCTTTATAGTGTTTAAATATTTTTGAATTAAAATTATAGCGGATCACGCCTTGCTGATATGTACCAATATACACCTCATCTTGATTACCTTGTAAAGTCAATACCGTCAAGTTTTTGATGCTTTTGAATTCATCTAGAACTTGGATCTTATCATTTGCTCTATTATATAAGTACAATCCTCCACCATCGACCCCCACTAAAACATTATTATTATACTCAAGAAATGAAGTTATCATGCTTGTACTCTCACTTCGACGATCCCAGACGTTAATCCCCTTTAGTCCAAATTGACTTAGATTCGTATCATATTTATTTAATCCGCCTTGATACGTTCCAACCCAATAGATTCCAAATTGATCCACGAATATACTCCGAATAGATTTATGACTTAAACTATGAATATTGGATACATCTGGCTTAAACCTCTCTATCGCAAATCGCTCAGTATTAAGCACATCTAACCCATTATCCGTGCCTATCCATACACCACCTTTATTATCTTGTCCTAATGCATATACCCTTTTACTACTCAACTGAATGTTGGACACTTCCTCCAAAGCTTTAAACTTTGTATTATACTTATCGATAAAAAACAATCCATGCGATGACCCTGCCCATATTTTACCCTGCTTATCCTCCGTTATAGAACTGATCTCAATAGTAATACCGCCAGTTGAAGGAATCTTATATTCAATTATTTCACTAAAATCACTTGAGATTTTATAGATAAATCCATTTGTGGATACCCACATTTGATTATTACGATCTCTGTAAATGAAACGAGTAAATTTTGCTAGAAAGAAATTGATAACTTTAGCGTACGATTTATCAGGTAAAGAATTAATATTTTTTGTATTTATAATGCTTAAATCACCATACGAACTTACCCAGAGATTACCCTTAAAATCCTTTCCCAATGATGTAATAGCAGGACTAAGTAATCTATTGTCGGGTGTTTTTTCATATGCTATTATCTTGTCTAATTTTCTGTCATAATAACTAAGTCCACCACCTGTAGTCCCAATCCAAACTCTCCCCTCTTCATCTTCGCATAAGGAATTTATATGATTCGCTCTTAGACCTAATTCGTTATTTGTATCATGTCTATATACCTTATATGTGCGTCCATCATACCTATTAAGTCCATCTTCCGTACCTAACCATAAAAAACCATATGAATCTCTATAAATGCTATAAATAGTATTTGAAGATAGTCCATCCTTAGAGTAATACCGCTGAAAGGATACAGGCAACTCTTGTCCAAATAGAAATCCTATAGAAACAAAAAACAGTAACGGCAAAAGATATTTTCTCATTATTAAATTTTACTAGATAGATGTATTGGTTATGCAAGCTTATTAACGATAAAGCATCGTTGTTCGAATATAATTAAATAATACAAAGCTTGAAACACATTTTTAGGAAAACGATTCAAATGCAATATTATTTGACATTCTTTGCATTCATTTTGACATTCTTACTCTTGCCAAAAAATAACATTATACTAGCTTTGATACAACAATTATAAACTTATTTACTTATGAATTCTCAACAGTATTAAATGAATATTCTATGCTTATAGATATATAACATTTTTTATTGTCTGAAATTTTACATCAACCTTAACCAATAAATAAACTCCTATGAAATGAAAAAATGATACAAAAACGTAAAAATAAACCTCGTGGTAATAACCGACCCCAAAAAGTACTACGTACTGAATAATATTCATCAGAAATAATTAACCAATTTATAAAACTAGATGCTATGATGATAAAATATACTATCAGTCACATTTGGCATTTGAAAAAATCTAAACTAAAATATTTATCCTATGGATTTTTTCTGCTATTATTCTTATTTACTACCTCAATAGTACAAGCCCAATCCTATAAGCGGATACAAGGCACAGTACTAGACGAAAACAATAAAGCTATTGAAGGTGCGTCCATAAGAGTCAAAGACGCAAACACGATTACAACCTCCTCAGCACAGGGAAGATTTGTAATTAATGTTCCTCAAGGTAAAAACACACTTATAATCTCTATGGTTGGATACAAGTCCATTGAGAAAAATATCGGTAGCCAAACGGATATAAACATCATCCTTGTGGAATCTTCTGTCGAAATAGAAGAAACCATTGTCGTAGGATACGGAAAACAACGTAAAGAAAGTGTTGTAGGAGCAATAACACAGACCACGGGTGAAGTTCTAGAGCGAACCGGTGGTGTTACCAATCTTGGGATGGCACTTACTGGTAATTTGCCTGGTCTTGTGACTACATCATCGACCGGTATGCCTGGTGGGGAAGACCCACAAATACTAATTCGAGCGCAAACTTCCTGGAATAGTAGCTCTCCTCTCATCTTAGTAGATGGTATAGAAAGATCTATAGGTACAATAGATATTGCCTCAGTAGAAAGTATTTCAGTACTAAAAGATGCTTCTGCTACTGCTGTTTTTGGTGTAAAAGGCGCTAATGGTGTTATCTTAATTAAAACCAAAGAAGGAATCGCAGGTAAAGCAACAATACGTGGCCGAGTAAACTCGACTGCTAAAGTACCTTCAAAACTACCAAGTAAATATGACTCCTATGATGGATTATCCCTAAGAAACAGAGTTGTTGAAAATGAATTAATGGTACTGCCTACTACTTGGGCACACATCAGACCGGAAGAAATATTATTGAAATACCGCAATCCTTTGAATGATGAAGAATGGGATCGATATCCAAATACGGACTGGGAAGAAGAATTGTTTCGTGAATACGCAACCTCTTACGGAGCCAACGTCAATGTTCAAGGTGGAAGCGATATTGTAAAATACTTTGCTTCAATTGACTATGTTGGTGAAGGTGACTTGTTCAAAACTTTCGAAAATAATCGCGGCTACAAGTCCAATTTTAGATATGATAGACTAAACGTTAGAAGTAATTTAGACTTTAGTTTATCAAAAACAACTAAATTTTCCACCAAATTATTTGGCTCTAATGGAGTAAGGCAGTATCCTTTTGGAGTTGGGGGTAATGATGGACGCTTCTGGACATCTGTATATCGTACAGCACCAGATGCAATGCGTCCAATATATTCCGATGGTACATGGGGATATTATCCACAGCGTGACCATGATGTACCCAACTCTATGTATATACTAGCTTTCTCTGGAGCAGAAAAAAGCACACAAACTCAACTAACGACCGACTTTACTATCAATCAGGATTTAAATAGTTTACTGCCTGGACTTACATTCAGAGCCAATTACTCTATAGACAATACTTTTAGAGAAAATGGTCGTGGTGTCACAGATCCCAATCAACCTGTAAAAAAATGGATTGATCCAGCAACTGGCAACATGATATTTGATCCTATCGATCTATCAACTAACATGGATCAAATGGATATGATTCGTTGGAGTAACCAAAGTGGATCAGTTGATAAAGGTGCTACATATCGTCGCATCAATTATTCAGGTCAACTAAACTATTCCAAAACTATTGGAAAACACGAAGTTAGTGCAACAGGAGTCTTCATGCGTGAAAAATTTGCTAGAGGTAGTGAGTTTGCTCGATATCGTGAAGATTGGGTATTCCGTACAGTATATGATTATGACAGAAGATATTTATTCGAAGCAAACGGTGCATACAATGGATCTGAGAAATTTGGACCAGATTACCGTTTCGACTTCTTCCCTTCTTTAGCTGCTGGATGGATAGTTTCCAATGAAAAATTCATGGAAAATGTAAAGTTTATACGAAACCTAAAATTACGGGCATCTTGGGGTAAAATTGGTGATGACAATGGTGGAGGTAGATGGCTTTATAATGACCAATGGGGCTTTGGTGGGAATACACAAATGGGAAGTCCATTACAAAACACCCCGTATACATTCTATAGAATTAATACGTTAGGTAACCCTTATATAGCTTGGGAAAAAGTTGAGAAAAGAAATTTTGGTATTGAATATTCCTTATTCAATGGGTTCGTATCAGGAGATATAGATTTCTTTCAAGATATGAGAACAGATATTCTAATTTCGGGAGGCTCTCGTGCTGTACCCTCATACTTTGGACAATCTGCTCCTATCGCAAACTTGGGTAGTGTAGAAGGAAAAGGTTACGAATTCACGTTAAACCTTAATCATAAATTTGCCTCAGGTTTGAGATTATGGGCAAATACAAGTTTGACCTATGCCGAAAATACCGTTTTATTCAGAGACGATCCATCGCTACTTCCTGAATATCAAAAACAACAAAACATGCCTTTAGGTCAAGCTCGTTCATTCTTAAATCACGGCTATTTACAAACTTGGGATGATATCTATGGCAGTACAAAACGTACATCAAATGATAACATGAAACTTGCTGGAGATTATAACATTATCGATTTCAATGCCGATGGTGTGATTGACAGATTTGACTCTACACCTTATGAATACTCTGGTTCACCAAGAAATACATATAATGCTAGCGTAGGTGCAGAATGGAATAATTTATCTATTTTCTTACAATTCTACGGTGTAAATAATGTAACACGCGAAGTAACATTCCCTACATTCAATACCTACTCAGGATCCAATGTAGCTTATGTAGAAGGCACCTATTGGACAAAAGAAAATGGAGGAGGCAGCATTCCATTACCACGTTATTCGTCAGCCATTCCCTTTGGTGGTGAAGGTACAAGATACTTATATGATGGATCATACGTACGACTAAAAAATGCAGAGGTTGCCTACACAGTAAAGGGTAACTCAATAAAAAAATTAGGATTAAATGCATGTCGAATCTACTTAAATGGAAATAACCTTCTATTGTGGACTAAGATGCCTGATGATAGAGAGTCCAATTTTGCAGGCGGCTCATCAGGTGGTGCTTACCCTACATTAAGAAGATATAACATTGGATTAGACATTACTTTTTAAAACTTGCAGATTATGAAGAATTATAGTAAAAAGTTGGTTTTTCCACTACTGATTTTGTCAATATTAGTGGGAATTACTTCCTGTAAAAAATATTTAGATAAATCTCCCCTAGCCGATATCGATGAAAGAGAAGCTTTTCAAAGCTATAGAAACTTTCAAGGATTTGTGGAGGAATTATACAACTGTGTCCCTCTACTAACAGCCATTGGATCACACAATAACTGGAATTTTGGTGAAGATGAATTATGGGAAATGGGAGATAACAGATTGTTTGCATACAATATTGATCATGGAGATTATTGGGCATGGAATACTGCAGTTTTTGGATCATGGTTTAAAGCTGGAGGTAACCCTACAAGTAACAACAGAGGTGATAAAGGTAATCTTTGGGGGTTATCATGGTATGGCATAAGAAAAGCAAATATTGGATTGGCTAATTTGGACCTGCTTATTGAAGCTACTCCTGAAGAAAAACAATTAATAGAAGGTCAACTATACTTTTTCAGAGGTTGGTTTCATTTCATGTTAATGCAATACTGGGGAGGACTTCCTTATATCGATGTGGCTCTTTCTCCAGCAGAACCACCACGTGTACCAAGATTAAATTATCAAGCAACAGCTGAAAAAGTAGCGGAAGACCTGCGTAAAGCTGCAGATTTACTTCCTGTTGACTGGGATCAAACGACCATTGGTTCGGTAACACGAGGAACAAACGATAGACGTGCCAATAAAATTATGGCGTTAGGTTTTTTAGGTAAAAATTTATTATACGCTGGTAGCCCCCTAATGAATGAAGAGTCAACCGGTAGTAACACCTATAATACTGATTTTTGCAAAAGAGCTGCTGATGTTTTTGGTGAAGCACTACAAATAGTAGAGTCGACAAATAGATATCAACTAATACCATTCGAACATTATTCAAAGATCTTCTATACATTTTCTCAAAACGGAGCTATTCCCGGTGCAATAAGTATACAAGAAGGAGGTACTGAGAGACGTTATAGAGAAGCAATAATGCTTGAGAACCATGCCGAATCGAATGGAAGATTCCGTTGGAATCAAGCCACAGATTACCGTCCATATGCCATTATCGCAAGAGGTATCAAAGCCTACCCTACTGCTAACTATGTAGATAACTATGGAATGGCTAATGGCTTGCCAATAAATATGGAAAATCCTTCACAACCGGATGCTGAATCTGGATATAACCCTCAATTTCCTTGGAAAAATCGTGACCCTAGATTTTATCATGATATTATGGTTGACGGAGAAAAGGTCGTGAATAACGGCAGTTATGTACAAAATGATCATCGCAGACAATATGCTAGTTTGCATACTGGAGGATTCTTCAGGACTGATAATTCACATCGTGCACCAATCACAGGATATATGCTTGCTAAGTACATAGCGAGATTCTCGAATGACTGGGAAGGTTTTATGGATAACAATGTGATGTATTTAAGTTTATTGAGGCTATCAGATATGTATCTGATGTATGCAGAGGCCGCTTCCGAGGGCTATGATTCTCCAACAGGTAAATCATCAAATTATAATAAAACAGCAGTAGATGCTGTGAATTTTGTCAGAGACAGACCTGGATTAAATGTAGGACATGTTGCTTCTAAATTTTTAGCATCTCAAACTGCTTTCCGCTCAGAATATAGAAGAGAGCGCGCTGTTGAACTTTCATTCGAAGGACATCGGTTTAATGACTTAAGACGTTGGTTACTATTGTCAGAAAAACCTTATGTATATAAAAAAGGAATCGACTTTGACAGAGGTATGCCTAATGATCAAGTATATGCAGACCCTATCAACGCGAGAGTCTTAAATTTCAGACAGTATACCATTTTCGAAAGAAAATATGAAAAGAGACATTACTGGTTTCCTTTCCTAGTGTCGGATGTCAATATCTATGAAGGTTTTTCGCAGAATCCTGGATGGTAAAATTTTAAATATTGGTAAAATGATAAAAAATAATATAAAAGTTTGTTGGATTCTCTTAGCTCTTACAGTAAATCTATCGGTTTCCAATGGACAAGAAAATTCATCACAGATTCCAAATGCTTCTGGAGATAGTATTATAAATGTAGCCTTCGGAAGTATTAAGAAAAAAGATGTTATTGGAGCGATCTCAAGTATTAATGTTAAGGAACTAATCGAAAAAAGTTTTGGTACATATAGCCTTGATAACTTGCAAAGCTTTATAGGAGGTTACACAGGCAATATCTGGGGACAAAGTCCACTAATACTTGTAGATGGTGTTGAACGCCGTGCATCCGACGTTCGCTTAAACGAGATTGAGACAATATCTATTATTAAAGATGCAAGTAGCCTAGCCCTATACGGTTCCGCTGGCTCTAGAGGAGTTGTATTAATAAAAACAAAACGTGGTGAAATAAAACCATTAGGCGTTGATATTAGGCTCAATACAGGTGTATTTGTTCCAAAAATATATCCATCTTATTTGAATGCATCTGAATACATGACATTGTACAATGAAGCTCTTCGCAACGATGGATTAACAGAAAAATATTCGAATGAAGAAATATACAATACTTCAATTGGAACAAACAAATACAAATATCCTGATCTCAATTTATATTCAGATGAGTACTTGCGTAAATTGAGTTATAAAACTGATTTGACAACAGAAATCAGTGGAGGTAACGATCGTACGACATACTATACCAATATTGGTATGGCGTACAACAATAATATTGTAAAATATGGCGTAGCTAATAAAAACAATGATTTCTCATTAAATATACGTTCCAATGTCGATATGAAATTGACAGACTGGCTAAGAGCATCGACAGATGCTGTTGCTGTGATGACTGATCAATATTATGCACGAGGAGATTTTTGGGGAATGGCAAGTAGTTTTCGTCCTAATAACGACTGGTTTCATCCTATGGTGCCTATCGATATGCTGGATCCTGATAATGAAGAATTACAAATCCTGGTCAAAAACTCTAATAATATAATCGATGGAAAATACTTATTAGGTGGACTTTCTACAATTCAGACCAATCAGTTGTCCCAAATGATAGCTTCTGGTTATATTAAAAACAAACATAGAACTTTCATGTTCAATGTGGGTGCTGAGGCTGATCTAACAGCTATTACACCTGGTTTGAAATTGAAATCCCAGTTTAGTATGGATTATACCTCTAGGTATACTGAAGGCTATACTGTACCTTATGCGACATATCAACCAGAGTGGGTGACTATTGATGGTAAAGACATCATAAAAAGTCTTCAAAAATTCGGTAATGATGGAAACAGTACGAATGAATTCATCGGAACATCATTGTATGATCAAACATTAACATCTATTACCCAACTTGATTACCAAAGGACCTTTAGCGATAAGCACAATGTTAGTGGTAAATTAGTTGGATTTGGTTACATATCGCAGTTTTCAAGTGATCCTGACACAGATGGAGGAAGTCAATATCATCCATACCGAAATACGAACCTAGGAATACATGCAGGCTATAATTACAGTCACAAATATTATTTTAATTTCAATGGAAATATTGTCCATTCTTCTAAACTACCTGAACACAATAGAAAAGGGTTTTCACCTACTGGAACTATTGGATGGAGAGTTAATGAAGAAAACTTTATTAAAGACAATGTTTCTTTTATTAATGATTTAAAATTAACGGGTAGTTACGCTTCATTAAAGCAAGATTTGGATATTAATGGTCATTACTTATACTCAGGAAACTTTGGAAACCAAGATGGTCTGGGAGGATGGTTTACATGGCGAGATGGGGCAAGTGGAGGCTACACAACAATGTCAGGTAGAGGTGCTAACCATGATCTTTCATTTGTAACTCGTGATGAAATTCGAGCTGGATTTGAGTCTTCACTGTTCAACAATAGCTTAATAATAAGTGCAAATTATTTCAAACAAAACATCAAGGGTTTATTATCTAGAGGATCCACATTATTTCCATCGTATTTTACCGGTCAAGGCGATTTTCTACCAAATTTCAACTTTGGTGAAGAAATGCGCAAAGGCTTTGATTTTTCCGTGAATCTTAATCAAAAGATCAATGACTTCTCGTACAATTTAGGTTTTGTAGGAATGATATATAATTCTGAAGTAATACGCAGAGAAGAAAATTATGAATATGCTTATCAAAATCGCGTTAGTAGACCATTAGATGCATACTTCGGATACATAACGGAAGGATTTTTTCAATCTCAGGATGAAATTGACAACCATGCTAGACAAACATTTGGTGGCACCTTAAAACTTGGAGACATCAAATATAGAGATGTCAATGAGGATGGGCTGGTAGATGGAAGAGATCAAGTTGATTTAGGTCATAATGGTTGGGCAGCAAACCCCTTTAGCTATGGTATCAACTTAACACTTAAGTATAAAAATCTAACATTCTTTGCTATGGGATCTGGTATTCATGGTGCCATAGGCTTTAAAAACAATTCCTATTACTGGGTCAGAGGGCTTAACAAATATTCAGATGTTGTATTGGATAGATGGACAGAGCAAACGGCTACCACAGCGACCTACCCACGATTGACAAGTACAAGTAGTGCCAATAATTTTCAAAATTCTACATTTTGGATGTACGACAATAACCGTTTCAACCTAACAAGAGTTCAATTCACTTATGATTTGCGGGAGCAGCTTTTCAAAAACTCTTCAACTATTAAGAAAATGGGGATTTACGTTAATGGTGATAATTTACTTGTCATATCTAAAGAGCGAAAAATGATGGAAACAAATTTTGGTTCGGCTCCTCAAAATCGCTTTTACAATTTAGGTTTAGTTGCATCATTTTAGGAATCATTAAAATTTAGATAACATGAAAATCAAAATATTTATTTTAGGATTGTGTGCCCTTTCTTTCATGAGTTGTAAAAAGTGGTTTGAGCCCGATCCTGAAAATTTAAAATCAGAGGATCAAATGTATAACGATCCACGGTTTGCACAGGGCTTCTTGAATACGACATATAGGACTATTCCAGCTTATTATAACAATAGTGACATAGCAACAGATGATGCTGTAACCAACGTGAGGACAAACGACTACCTACAGGTAGCAACAGGATCCTGGACAGCAAGTTACAACCCAATCAATTTTTGGAACACAGGATATGGATCGCTATTATATTTAAACCTTTTCTTAGCTAATTCTGAAAAAGTAAGTTGGGCAAACGAGCCAGAAGTAGCTAAATTGTTTAATATGCGGCTACGCGGTGAAGCGTTCGGACTTCGTGCGCTGTATATGTATTATTTAGTACGTAATCATGCTGGCTTGTCTAACGGTGGAGAATTACTAGGTGTACCATTGGTAACAGCATATCAAACTTCATCAAGTGACTTCAATATTCCACGTGCTAGTTTTAAGGATTGTATCCAACAAATACTAACAGATTTAGATAGTGCTGAGTTTTACTTACCTATGGAATACAACGATATTAGTAATGCAAATCAAATTCCAGAAAAATTCAGAAGTATCACCACTAATGTAGGTACATACAGTAGAGTGATGGGTACACATAGTCGCCAATTGTTCAATGCACTGATTGCCAAATCATTCAGAGCACGCACAACGTTATTAGCTGCTAGTCCTGCATTTCAACATGCTACTAATACATTCTCATGGGATGCTGCAGCCAATGTAGCCGCAGAGATAATTAACTTTAAAGGAGGTGCAAATGCTTTACCCGCAAATGGTCATACATTCTATAATAATCAAGGTGAAATTGATGGTCTTTCTCAAGGTTTAAACCCTCCTGAAATCATCTGGAGAGAGAACATTCAGACAAATAATGGAGATCAAGAAGCACAGAATCTCCCTCCTAGTCTATTTGGTAATGGATTTATAAATCCAACCCAAAATCTAGTTGATGCATTTCCAATGACTAATGGCTACCCTATCAATCATCCAAGCAGTGGCTTTAATGCGATAACCCCTTATGCAAATAGAGATCCTAGATTGACTCACTATATTGTCTATAATGGAGCTCCTGTTGGAATAAGCAACACAGCCATATTTACGACTAGCGAATCCGGCACAGTGGATGCATTGAATAATAGAGAGACTTCCACAAGAACTGGCTATTATATGAAGAAAAGATTGAGAATGGATGTCAACAGAAATCCAAATAGCACACTGAATAAAAGCCGCTACCTACCACGTATTAGGTATACCGAGATGTACTTAACATACGCTGAAGCAGCCAACGAAGCATGGGGTCCAACAGGTACAGGTCAACACGCCTTCTCAGCATATGATATTATAAAATCAATTCGAAGAAGAGCTGGTATAGGTCTAACGAATAATGATGCCTATTTAGAAGAGTGCAAAATCGATAAAGATAAAATGAGAGAATTAATCAGAAATGAAAGAAGATTAGAATTATCTTTTGAGAGTTTTCGCTTTTGGGACCTGCGACGTTGGAAACTAAATCTTAATGAGACTGCAAATGGCATTGATTTGATCGGCGGAAATTACAGTCAAATAACTGTGGAAACACGCTCATATCAAGATTACATGCTGTACGCTCCTATACCTCAATCAGAGATACTTAAATATAATCTGATTCAGCAAAATCAGGGATGGGAATAATTCAATATTGTATTCACTCAATATTTAAACAAATATGAAAAGTAAAAAATCTATACTAAAACTTCTAGTATTATCTATTATAGCCATGACTTCTTCTTGTAAGAATTCAGAAATAGTTCATCCTGATTTTGACTATCAATCAGTTTATTTTGCAAATCAATATCCTATACGAACCATAGTCTTAGGTGAGGATAATAATTTTGACAATACACTTGATAATGAACGTAAGGTTGAGATAAAAGCTACATTAGGAGGAACTAGGGATAATACAAAAGATATAATAATAAATTACTCTGTTGATAATAATTTATTATCGAATTTATATTTTGCTTCTAATGGACCAAAACTAACACCACTACCAACTAATTTCTACTCATTACTATCACAGGATATAGTAATTCCAAAAGGAGAAATTATGGGCGGTGTACAAGTTCAATTAACAGATGCCTTTTTTAATGATCCATTAGCTATTTCAAATTACTATGTGTTACCGATTAAGATTAATAACGTAAGTAATGCAGACACAGTACTTGAAGATAAGAATTTTGTATTCTACGCTTTAAAGTTTATTAACCCATGGCATGGAAACTACCTACGTAGAGGTATTGATAATATGAGTGGTAGTGTGTCTAGAAATGTCATTCGTCACAAGGCTTTCGTAGAAAATGACGAAGTCAACATATTAAGAACAAAAGCATTAAATCAAGTAGAGTTTCCTGTTCAATTTAGAGATGCAGATAACGGTAATATTTTCAATTGTACATTACTCCTAACATTTAATGAAAACGGGAATTGCACCATTACTTCTTCATCTAATGGATACACAGCAACAGGTACTGGACAATACACAACAAAAAGTGAAAAGAACAGTTGGGGAAACAAAGATCGAAGCGCTTTATACCTAAACTATGAAATTAATTACACAAATATTAATATTGGAAGTGGGGCGAATGCACGTCAAATTAGTGGAAAAATAGTTACCCAAGACACATTAGTTGCTAGAGACCGTGCGGTAGTCCCTGAATATTTCAACCCAGTACAGAAATAATAAATCTAAACAACTATGAAAACAAATATAAAATTTCATAAAAGCTTTACGTTAGCTATTGCAACACTGGGTATTTTAAATTCCTGTGCTGAATTTGAGAATAGAGAGATGTTTGTTGATAAACCTCAAAGTATCATAGATCAAGAAACCAGAGACAGTTATGAAGTATTAAAAAAATATATTGATTACAGTACTCAACCGAACTTTAAACTAGGGGCTGAGATTAATATAGCAGATATACAAAATAACACATTACTCTACAGATTACTAAATACACATTTTAATGAATACAGCATTACATTAGGTGCGCTAAATCATAATACAAATGTATTGACTGACGGAACAATAAATACAGAAGCAATTGACAATGCATTATCCAAAAATGACACTACGCCAAGATTTATTCATGCGGGGCACTTAGTATGGCATGAAAATCAACAGGATGGTTACTTAAATAAATTGATAGCAAATGTAATATTGCCCGGAATTTCTGGTATTGATAATGTTGTTGATTTTGAAAAAGATGCAGTCGGTACATCCTACCCTACTAATGTTAATAACGCAACGGCCAAAGTAGCCCTTGATCCGATCGCGACAGGTAACAGTGGTAAAGTATTACACATTTTGAAAAATCCATCGACAGTCTTCCCTCAATTTAAGATTACGCTTCCAGCGGGTAGAAAATTAGCTTACTATAAAAATGTGACTATCGATTTTAAAGGTGATGGATGTTGTGGATTTTATGGTTCTGGAATGCGAATGGCCATTACAGAAAATTACGGCAATCCCAATTTGACGGGTTACGGATCTCCGCAAAGTTTTGGCATTCCAATTAATGCTTGGGGAAGAGGAATGATGATTTTGCCGATAGCAAATCTCAATTTGACCCCTGCACAAAAAGAGTTAAATACATTTGTCTTAACTATTGGTTCTCAAACAGGTGCACCTGACTACATGATTGACAATATAAAAATGAATTGGGAAATCCCAGGTCAAACAATCGTAAAAACACCAGAAGAGAAAAAAGAAATTATTACCAATGAAATGGACAAATGGTTAAAATCGATTGGAGAAACTGGCAAAAATAGAATTAATTCATGGAGTGTTGTATACCAGCCTATGGACAATAATAACCCTTCACTATTAAGAGGAAATCCATCTGGAGCAGCCTTGCCTGCAAATACATTTTATTGGCAGGACTTTCTAGGTAAAGATTATGCTGCGATTGCCATTAATAAGATTAAACAATATTCAAATCAATCAGACAAAATTTATATAACTGAAACTAATTTGGATGAATATCCTGATAAAATAGATGGTCTGAAAGATTTTATTGCCTATACAGAACAAAAAGGTGCCAAAGTAGACGGAATTGCTACAGAATTTGCATTAAGCTTTGATTCTGACAAATCAAAAGTAGAAAATGCATTATCAAAATTGGCTAGTACAGGAAAACTTATAAAAATTTCTGCATTAGACATTGGTATTGGTGTCAATATAACTTCTGCAACACCTTCATTCTATGTTCAACAGGCTGAAATGTACAAATGGTTTGTAAAAGTTTATAATTCAAATATTCCAGCTAATCAAAGAGGTGGTATTACGTTTAGAAGTCCCGTAGATCAATTAACATCGTCTACATGGAGACCAAACGAACCTATAGGTATATTTACAAATAGGAATGGATACCAAAGAAAACCAGCATATATTGGCGTAATTGAAGCCTTCCAAAATAAATAAAAACACCATTTTACTATATTATAATAGGGTTCGATTTTCTTTATTCGAACCCTATTTGCATTTCTAATTATTCATAAAATAAATCATATATTATGCCTATTCTGTAATATTATGATGCTACAAAATTACTTGTAGTACATCACTGAATTGAAAAATATTTTTTTATTTCCGACCAATCTTAAAAAAAGGTAAAACCATATAAACCTCCTAATGATATGCTTTTAGACATTATTATCATTCATTTTGACATTCTTACTCTCTCTTAAAACCAACATATCATATTTTTGATATAACAATTATAAACTACAAGGAGAGGTGAAATTCTTTTCATTATACATGAAGTAAGCCTTCTGTGCATTAATAAATGCAATTACACGGAAGTTTATAATTCTATATAGCCATTATAATAACTTATACTTATGAAAAACAAACATGGACCTTGTGTTCTATGTGGTGCACCTTCACTCTGACTATAACAGAGTAGTGGAAACCAGTAGAGAATAATAGAACTTATCTATAATTAATAACCAATTAATTTTAAACTTAAAGAATGCTATGATGATAACATCTACCATCTCGCTCATTATGCATTGGAGGAGTTTTTTAGGAAAAATAATTTCCTACTTATTTATCTTCCTTCTACTATTGAGTATTTCTGTCACGAGTTGGGCGCAAAGCACTAAAAGAGTCCAAGGAACTGTGCTAGATCAGAACAATGGAGCCGTTAGTGGGGCTTCAATTTTAGTCAAAGGATCTAATGTTCAAGTCATCACAGATGACGGTGGAAAATTTTCCATTCAAGTGTCCCAAAACAATAACATCCTAGTTATAAGAAAGGTTGGCCACGAAACAGTGGAAGTAAATGTACAAAACCAAACAAATATTGAAGTACTTCTGAAATCAATTGAAATTGAAATCGAAGAAACAGTTGTTGTTGGATATGGAACACAGAAAAAAGAAACAGTTGTCGGCGCTGTAGCGCAAACATCTGGAAAAGTTTTAGAACGTGCAGGAGGTGTCTCAAGTGTAGGTGCTGCTTTGACAGGTAATGTACCAGGGGTAGTTACAACTGCTAGTTCTGGTATGCCCGGAGAAGAAGATCCTCGTATTGTAATCCGTGGTCGCAGTACATGGAACAATACCGAACCCTTGATTATGGTGGATGGTGTAGAACGTCCGATGTCAAGCGTTGATATTGGTTCAATTGAAACAGTTTCTGTATTAAAAGATGCTTCTGCCACCGCAATTTATGGTGTACGTGGTGCAAATGGTGTAATCCTCATTACAACCAAAAGAGGTCGCGAAGGAAGAGCTTCAGTGCGCGGTACAGTTAACAATATTGTAAAGACAGTATCTCAATTGCCTGGTAAAATGGATTCTTATGATGCGATGATGTTACGTAATCGAGCAATTGAAGCCGAATTAGCCTTATCACCAGACAGTTGGTCATATTATCAGCCACAAAACATAATTGACAAATATCGCTTCCCGGCGAATATTGAAGAAAAAGAACGTTATGTAAATACCAACTGGGCCGAAGAATTATTCAAAGGATATGCTCTCTCACAGAATAGTAATGTTAACATCGCAGGAGGTACAGACAAAGTGAAATATTTTGCTAGTGCAGATTATTTATATGAAGGAGATATGTTCCGCCTAAATGATAATAATCGTGGATATGACGCAGGTTACAATTTTAACCGTATAAACGTCAGATCTAATCTTGATTTTCAATTAACACCTACTACAAAATTCTCTACAAACTTAGCCGGTTCTCATGGCACACGTAAAAGTCCTTGGGGTGGTGGTAACCAATATTCGTACTGGATTGCAGCCTATACAGTTGCTCCTGATGTAATTTACCCACGTTATTCGGATGGCACATGGGGTTTTTATCCACCTGATACGCAAGCGGGTATCAACTCAGCTCAAGTATTAGCACTTTCAGGTGTAGAACTAACTACTACCAATCGCATTACCTCTGACTTCATGTTGGAACAGAAACTTGACATGTTTGTGAATGGATTGACTGCTAGAGGAACATTATCCTTAGATAATACATTCGTAGAAGCTGGTAGAGGTGTAAATGATTTATATAACAATGCGCAATCGAAATGGATTGATCCAACGACTGGTTTGGCTACATACGGTCAAAATATTGACGGAAGTCGTTTTGAATTTGCGGAAGGTATTAACTGGGCACAGCAATCTGGTTCTGTAAATAATGGCCAGACCTATCGCCGAATATTTTACCAAATGCAGTTGGATTATAACAAAAAAATTGCTGAACACCACAACTTCACTGCCATGGGATTATTCAATCGTAATGAATATGCAACAGGAAGTATGCAGCCTTACTTTCGCGAAGACTGGGTATTCCGTACGACATACAATTTCAAGAATAAGTATATGATTGAGTACAATGGAGCGTATACAGGTTCGGAAAAGTTTGCTCCAGAATATCGTTTTGGATTCTTTAATTCGGGGGGTATAGGTTGGTTAGTGTCTGAGGAGAACTTTCTTAAAGGCAATTCGGTATTAAATATGCTAAAACTGAGAGCATCCTTAGGTGATATTGGTGATGACAACGTCGCTGGAAGATGGCTCTATTTGACGCAGTGGGCAATGGGTGGCAACTCCCATATGGGTGTTATTGGTGAATCGCCAGAAAGAAGCTCTTACGTATGGTTCAAAGAGAATGTATTAGGCAATCCAAATGTACGTTGGGAGAAAGTAAGAAAATTGAATTTCGGAGCTGATTTTGGGCTTTTCAATAATTTGTTAACGGGGCAAGTAAATATTTTCAAAGATAAAAGAACCGATGTACTTATTCCTGGTAGTGGTCGTGCAATTCCTGATTATTTTGGTGTGGCTGCTCCCGTTGCCAATTTGGGGATTGTAGAAAACCAAGGATATGAGGTAGAAATAAAAGCCAATAAATCTTTAAACCAGGATTGGAGACTATGGGGGGATTTGAATTTCACCCATGCTAAAGACAAAGTAATTGAAGGGGACAGTCCTATGCTATTACCTGAATACCAAAAAATTGAAGATAAACAAATTAGCCAAACGTATACGCATGTAAGCGCTGGCTATTACAATACTTGGGATGAATTATATTCCAGCACACCACATGATAACAACGATGCAACAAAAATCCCAGGAAACTATCACATTGTAGATTTTAATGGCGATGGTATAATAGATACTAAGGATAATATACCTTATGCATTTCCTTCCGTTCCGCAAAACACGTATAACCTTACTTTAGGTTTTGATTTCAAAAACTTCAGTCTAATGACACAGTGGTATGGGGTTAACAATGTAACTCGACAAGTAGTATTTGATAGCTTTGGACGTCAACGTAATTTGGCTTATGAGGAAGGGAGCTATTGGTCTCGTGACAATACCAATGCAGATGTTCCTATGCCACGTTGGTTATCCATCGCAAGCAGCTATTCTCCTGCGGATAGATTTATGCATGACGGATCCTACGTACGTCTAAAAACTGCAGAATTAGCATACAATCTAACTACTGAGCACAATTTCATCCGCAGAATGGGTCTACAGCATATACGTGTATTCTTAAATGGTCATAACCTCTTGTTTTGGTCAAAAATGCCAGATGATAGGGAGTCAAATTATGCGGGCACAGGATGGGCTTCACAAGGAGCATACCCTACTGTAAAGCGTTTTAATTTGGGTGCTAACATTACATTCTAATCGCAATTATTATGAAATATTCTAAATATATAAAAATCCTTATTTCCTGTGGTATTCTGGGCACTACCGCTCTCGTATCATGCGAGAAATATTTAGACAAAGAAGAAGAATCTATATTATCTCCAGATGATGCTTTCAAAAATTTCGTGAATTTCCAAGGGTATACAGAAGAGCTCTACCATTGTGTTGTAAATTTCAGTAATAATTACTGGACAAATTCATGGAACTGGGGGGAAGATGAAATCACTACAACAGCTGGAGATTATCACTTTATCCACAAGATTGACAATGGAAACTTTTGGGGATGGCAATCGCAACACGATGGATGGGGATCTGGATGGATGGAGCAGGGTGACTTTAGCTCCACTATGGGAGGTGATCGTGCCAGCAAAGATCTATGGAATGCCGCTTGGTTTGGTCTGCGTAAGATTAGTATTGCTCTAGAAAACATGGACAAAATGACCGAGGCTACGCAAGAAGAACGTGACCTTATTAAAGGTCAGTTATTATTTTTTAGAGGCTGGTTTCACCACCGTTTAATGGAGTATTTTGGTGGAATGCCATATATTAATTATGCATTACCCAGCGATGAAAAATTGACATTGCCTCGTCTTAATTATCACGAGTGCGCAGACTTAGCAGCAGCAGATTTTCGGGAAGCAGCTGATTTACTACCCATCAATTGGGACAATACTGCTGCTGGCAGACGCACACTTGGTAAAAACCAATTGCGTATCAACAAAATCATGGCTCTTGCTTACCTAGGAAAGAATTACCTATGGGCAGGAAGTCCTTTAATGAACCAAACAGTAACGGGTAATAGTAATTATCATGCGGACTATTGTAAAAAAGCAGCTGAAGCTTTCGGTGAATTGCTTTCACTAACCGAAAGTGGACAAACTCCATATCAATTAGTAACCTTTGATAAATACTATACTAATTTCTATACCACAAGTGAAAACTGGGCTTTACCAGGCGGTACGGAAGCTATTTTTAGAGGTCCATACAATGCTGCCAATCAAACACATTATGGCTTAAGTAAGCAATATTTCCCACAATTAATTTCTGACGGTGATGCTATAAAATTCAATCCTACGGCGAACTATATACATGCTAACTACGGTATGGCAAATGGTTTACCTATAAAAGATATCACTAAAACCGACCCAGAATCTGGATATGACCCTAATTACCCATGGAAAGGAAGAGATCCTAGATTTTATAACGATATACTTTTTGACGGTGTAAAAGTGATTAGAGGTACAATTACCAATGTTGATGTAACTGAAGATCAAGCGAGATATGCGCAACTATACACAGGTGGAACCTATAGAAATATTCAAAATGGAAGCCGTACAGGATATACATTACGCAAATTCATTCCTTTGTCGACTAATAAATTTGATAGAGCTTATGATTGGGGAACCAATATGCACATTTACATACCATATATGCGATTAGCAGATGTCTACTTAATGTATGCTGAGGCGGCGTTAATGGGAAATAATAGTATCAGTGGTAAATCATCTAACTTTTCAAAAACAGCATTGGATGCGGTAAATGTCATTCGTGAGCGTGCTGATGTATCTCCTATACATCAAAACTTCCAAGTCTCAGTAAATGCTTTCTTGGGTGAATTGAGACGTGAACGTGCTGTGGAATTAGCCTACGAAGGACATCGTTTTAATGACCTCAGAAGATGGTTATTATTAATCGAAAGACCATATACCCTAAAAACATCAGTAGAATTTGATCGTGTAGGTGCATTTGATCCTGAAGATCCAACGAAAAATCGTATTGTGAATATACGTGAAAATGTAATCTTGGAACGTAAACTTTCAGCAAAACATTATTGGTTGCCTTTAAAAGTAAATGATGTGAGTTTATATCCTGAATTTTATCAGAATCCAGGTTGGTAATCTATATATGATCAATTCATTAAATTATGAAGACAATGAAGTATAAAAACCTAAAACTAGCAATGTGCTTAAGTGCGGTTACTTTCTTGGGAAACCAAACCTCGAATGCCCACTTAATAACACATTCGCCAAATCATATATCTTATTTACATAGCGGACAATTACAAGATAGCTCTTTATCAGATAGTACTGATCTCATACAGGTAGCTTTCCGTAAAGTAAAAAGACAAGATTTAATGGGCGAAGTAAACGCTGTTAATCTTAATAACCTTTTAAATAAAAATTATACCACCTACAGTTTGGATAATCTAGATGCTTTGATTTCCGGATACAATGGAAACATATGGGGGACAGGAGGTTACCTATTACTGATTGATGGATTTCCAAGAGATGCCAATAATGTAATGCCTACGGAGATCGAACAAATCTCGGTAATGAAAGGCATAAACGCAGTAGCATTATACGGTAGTAGAGCATCTAAAGGTGTAATTTACATTACAACTAAGCGTGGAACTTCGGACAACCAAAAAATTAACATCCGTACGAATGCGGGTATCAATACTCCAATTAGTTACCCTAAATATTTGGGATCTGCAGAATATATGACGCTTTATAATGAGGCGCGTAGAAATGATGGATTGCCAAATCTATATAGCGAAAAGTCTATATACCATCATGCAGCAGGAATAAACCCATATCGCTATCCTAATGTTGATTATTTTTCATCTGATTACATCAAAAATAGCTTCAATAGATATGATGCTACAGCTGAAGTTTCTGGAGGTAGCGATAGAACCAAATACTATACGAATTTTGGGTATTGGTCAGCGGGATCGTTATTAAATTTTGGAGAAGCAAGAGAAAATAATACTTCTAATAGATTTAATATGCGCGGTAATATTGATGTGAAACTCAACAATATTATGTCACTAAATGTGAATGCAGCAGCGAGCTTCTATACACAAAAAGGCGTAAACACCGATTATTGGGCAGCATCTGCAACGGGAAGACCGCATCGCTTTTCCCCTCTTATTCCCATCAATATGCTGGAAGAAAGTGATGAAAATTCGTGGATATATGTAAATAACAGTAACTTCTTGGTAAATGGACAATATCTATTAGGAGGAAGTCAACTGGATCAATCTAATGCTTTTGCAAGTATTTATTCTGGAGGGAACAGCCGACACATGAATAGACAATTTCAATTCAATACGGGATTAGATTTTGATTTGAAAGGTATTACAGAAGGTTTGTCCTTTGAGACTGCATTAGCAATTGATTACCAAAATCAATACAACCAATCCTACAATAATACATATGCTGTTTACCAAGCTGGGTGGAACAATTACAATGGCGAAGATTTGATAAGTGGCTTAACAAAGTATGGTGAGGATCGTAGAAGTGGTGTTCAGAATATTGGTGGTAGCTCTTATCGTCAAACATTAGGATTTACTGCTCAACTGAACTATTTCCGTACATATAATGACAACCATAACGTATCAGCAATCTTACTTGCCAATGCTTTCCAAATTGGTAGATCAGCAGATTACCATAAGCAAAGTAATGCGAACTTAGGCTTACATATAGGTTATAATTTTGCAAACAAATATTACGTTGATTTTAGCGGTGCTTTGCCTCATTCAGCAAAATTGCCAGAGGGTAAACGAAAGGCTTTCTCCCCTACGCTCTCTTTAGCGTGGCGATTAAGTGAAGAAGAATTTATGAAAGGAGGCATTTTCTCTGACCTTAGACTAAAAGCTTCTGCCGGTATAGTAAATACGGATTTAGATATAGAACAATTCTATATGTACCAAGGCTATTATACTTTTAACAACGCGGCTTGGTATAGCTGGAGAGATGGTGAATTAATAAGAACTTTTGATCGTTTCCGTGGCGAAAATATGAATATGCGCTATCCGCAAAGACGAGAATTTAATTTTGGCTTTGAAGCAAGTATGTTTAATAACTTAATTAGCTACAATGCATCTTATTTCTACAACCAAATGAATGGACTTTTAGTACAACCAAGTACCTTATATCCGATGTATTTTATGTCATATTGGCCAGTTTATTCAGATATGCCTTTTGTAAATTATAATATCGATGAGCGTAAAGGAGTAGACTTTGGATTGAACATCAATAAATCGTTCAATAATAGCAGTATATCCTTTGGTGTTACTGGATTGTATTACGATACAAAAGCTTCGAAACGTGACGAATTATATGAATTCGACTATCAAAACCGCACAGGAAAACCATTAGATGCCATGTGGGGGCTTCAAAGCAATGGATTCTATAATGATCAAGCTGATATAGAAACGTCGGCTGTAAGTACTTTTGGAGAAGTAAGACCTGGAGACATTAAATACATAGATCAAAACGGCGATGGTACAATTGATAATCGCGATGAAGTCTATTTAGGTAAAGGTGGATGGGCTGGTGCGCCATTCTCGTTAGGTTTCAATTTGACTGCAAAATGGAAAAACTTAACACTATTTGCAGTAGCGACAAGTCGTCATGGATCTTACGCGATGCGTAATAATTCTTATTTCTGGGTAGATGGTGAAGATAAATACTCTATTACAGTACGCGATCGATGGACACCTGAGACGAGTTCAACGGCCACTTATCCAAGGCTTACAACTAATAATAGTGACAATAACTTTAGAAGTTCAGATTTCTGGATGTATAAAACCAATCGTTTCGATTTAAGCAAAGTGCAGATATCCTATGATTTTCCAAAATCAATTTTAGGAAAAGGAATTGTTAAAGAATTGGGAACATATGTAAACGGCTTTAACCTGTTGACATTGGCGCAAGAAAAAGAGACCATGCAACTATCGGTTGGCTCTGCACCACAGTCCAGATTTTTCAACTTTGGCGTTAAGGCTTTATTCTAGGACAAGACTAAAAGATAAGACATGAAAAAATTACTATTCATATTAGGTGTTACATCGACTATCACATTCACGTCTTGTGAAGATATGTTTACACCTGCTATTGAGAATATTCTAGACATTGAGACCGCATACGAAAGACCATTGTATGCACAAGGTTTATTACTCAATGGTTATAATCGCGTACCTACAAACAGTTGGTCTTTCAATGATGTAGCAACAGATGATGCGGTAACAAACGATCGTGCCAGCAACTTTTTAAAAATCGCAACGGGTCAATGGACCGCCATGAATAATCCATTAGAGCAATGGCGAAATAGTCGATCGGCAATTCAATATTTAAATAATTTCCTATCGATCAATGACAAAGTAGCTTGGGCTTCATCGCCCGCCGTTACTACAATGTTCAACGATCGAATGAAAGGAGAAGCACATGGATTACGTGCGTTGTTTATGTATCATCTACTGCAAACTCATGGTGGAAAAACGAGTAGTGGCGAAATATTGGGTATTCCAATCGTATTAGAACATGAGACATTGGATTCCGATTTTAATAAACCTAGAGCAACTTTCGAGGAATCATTACAGCAGATCTATTCGGATTTACAGAAAGCGGAAGAATATTTACCGTTAGATTTTGAGGATATTACTAATGCATCTCAAATTCCAACAAAATATCAATCTTTAAACATCACATTGACGGATTATAATCGTGTATTCGGTGAACATTTTAGATTGCGTATTTCAAAACGCATTACACAAGCTATTCGCGCAAAAGTAGCATTACTAGCTGCAAGTCCCGCGTTTAATTCGGGCAATGCAGCAAAATGGGAGGAAGCAGCAAATTTTGCAGGATTGGTTATTCAACAAAAAGGTGGAGCAACAGGCATTGATGCACAGGGTGCCTTATTCTATCAATCGGGTAGTGTCAATCAAATGACCGAAGGTAAAAATACGTCTGAAATACTATGGCGTGTAGACAGAGGTGATGTATCTTCTTCATTAGAAGCGGATCACTTTCCCCCTACACTTTTTGGACGTGGACGTATTAACCCAACGCAGAATTTAGTAGAAGCATTTCCGATGTCAAATGGTTACCCTATTCATGCTGAAAACAGTGGATTTAATACAAACAATCCTTATGAAAATCGTGATCCAAGATTGAAAAACTACATTCTAGTCAATGGTGGTACTGCAGGTGTAAATAATACAGCAATTAATACTGCATTGAATAGTCCTACTAATGATGGGTTAAATAAAGTCGAAACATCTACACGTACAGGTTTTTACATGCGTAAACTATTGCGTCAAGATGTCAATCTTAACCCATCATCTGTATCTGGTCAATATCATATCACACCTCGCCTGCGTATGACCGAAATTTATTTAGCTTATGCAGAAGCCGCTAATGAAGCTTGGGGACCAACAGGAAGAGGTTCATTCACTTTTTCAGCGTATGATATCATCAAAGCTATTCGAATGCGCGCAGGTGTAGGTACTACTAACGGAGACCCATATTTAGAACAAGTAAAAAATGACAAAGATCAAATGCGTCAACTAATTCGTAATGAACGAAGGTTAGAGCTATGCTTTGAAGGGTTTAGATTCTGGGATCTTCGTAGATGGAATGAAAACTTCACTCTCCCTGCACAAGGCATTAGTATAGAAAACAATACGCATAATATTATCACAGTAGAAAACAGAGTATTTGAACCATATATGCAGTACGGACCCATTCCATATAGTGAAATATTGAAGTATTCTAATCTTCAACAAAATAATGGCTGGTAACATTTTCAACATTGAACATATGAAAAGAAAACATATATTTTCAGCTATACTTCTTATAGCTTTAAGCTCTTGTAAAAATCAAGAGTGGGAATTTCCTGATTATGAATATCAGACGGTCTATTTCGCTTACCAATATCCTATACGCACGATTACAATGGGCGAAGATATATTTGACACAAGTTTAGACAATCAAGGAAAGATTAATGTAATGGCTACCACAGGTGGCGTATATAGCTCAAAAGAAGAGGTAAAAGTTGATTTCGTAGTAGATAATGCAATGACACAAAATATGGTATATAGCTCAGGAGGAACTGATATCGTTCCTTTGCCAGCCAATTACTATACATTAGCATCAAATCAAATGATAATTCCAATGGGAAAACCTGCAGGAGGTGTAGAAGTCCAATTTACAGATGCATTTTTCGCCGATCCTAAATCCATTAGCACTACTTATGTATTACCCCTACGTATTACAAGCGTAACCAATGCAGATTCTGTTCTCTCAGGAGTACCTAAGATTGGAAGTCTCCAACGTAGAGCGGTAGCAGATGATTGGGATGTGCAACCAAAAGATTACACTTTCTACGCTGTTAAATATGTCAATACATGGCATGGTAATTACCTAAGAAGGGGGCAAGATGTTATTGTTGGAAAAAACAATAATACATCATTGAACAAAACTCAAAACAGAAGAAATGCATATGTGGAGAAAGATGAAGTTAAAAACATAATAACTGCATCTCGTCAAAATGCGAAACTACCCTTAACTTTTAAAGATGTAGATGGTACGAATATAAATATCGAATTAGTACTAGCTTTCGATAATAATAACAATTGCACAATTAGCTCTGGTTCCTCCGGTGTGACGGCTACAGGAAGAGGAACTTTTGTAAAAAAAGGAGAAAAAAATAGTTGGGGTAATACAGATAGAGATGGTTTGTATCTCGAATACCAGATTGAAATGTCTCAAATGAGCGTATCCACAAAAGATACCTTGGTGATGCGGGATAGAGGTGTGAAAATGGAAACATTCACTGTAGCACTGAAACCTTAAAATATATTCTAACATTATTAATCAATTAGAATTATGAAACGTTTACATACAAAATTAGGTTATGGATTAATAGTAAGTCTCTTACTCTTCTCTTGTGCAAAACAAGAGTTTCTCGACTTTTATGCTGAAAAACCAGAAAGTGTAATCGCACAAGAAGATATTAATTCCTATGAACCCTTAATATCATATATAGATCAAAACATACATCCGAATTTCAAACTGGGTGTGGCTCTCAATATCGATGATTATATCAACAAAGGTGTCATGTATCGATTAGTGAATCGCAACTTTAACGAAATGGTCATGGGCTATGAGATGAAGCATGCTTCCATAGTAAAAGATGATGGAACTATGGATTTGGCACGCGTAGAAAAACTAATCGAGACTGCGAAAGAAAATAATATTGCTTTATTTGGTCATACCTTGACTTGGCACACGGGACAAAATGCTGTGTATTTGAATAAATTAATAGCACCTGTGAAAGTACCAGGCGCCGGAGGTCCTACTTGGGATGCGATTACATCTAATAATTTTGAGTCAGCCAACAATAGCAATTATGAATTCAATACGAATGCAGTCGTATCTTTCACTGCAAATGGTGGGGGAGAAAATGGTGAAGGGCGTGCGCTAAAATTAGTAAATGCTCAAGTAAGAGCAAATGATTGGGATGTACAATTGTTTATCAAGTTTCCAACGGCGACAAAAGTAGGAGAAAAATACAAATTCACAATGTATGCGAAATCAGATGCACCAGCTGAATTCGGATCCCAAGCACATACTGTTCCATACTCCTACAAACACTATGATTTCTTTGGTTCATTCAAAACTACCAATGAATGGGTAAAATTCGAAAAAGAGGTGATCATTTCCGATCAAACAGAAAACTGTACAACCATAGCTTTCAATTTGGGTAAAGCAGCAACAACATTTTATTTTGACAATTTCAAAATAGAAAAATACAATGAAGATGGAGGTGGCGGTAGTACCCCTATTGAAAAAGGATTTGCACTAAAGATGACTAATCCTTCTGCTGTAAACACATGGGAAGCGCAAACAGCGTATGACATTACTGCAACTGACAATAATACTGAATATATTTTGACATTAGCAGCCAAAGGAAGTAAAGCAGGGTCAATAGGTGCTGATCTACAAAAAACTGCAAACTACTCAGGAAATTCATTTGGTTCCATAGCTCTAACAACAGAATACAAAGAATACGAATTAAAACTTACGACTACTGATAATCGTAACCGTTTTCTTTTCAATTTTGGGCAATATGACGGTACTGTATTTGTCGATAATGTCAAATTGGTAAAAGCCGGCAGTACTACAAACCTAATAGGGAATAATACCTTTGAAACAGGAATTGATGGATGGATCGGATGGGGTAATAATTCATCACGTAGCCAGTCAGCTGATGGCCAAGGTTTTGGCGGATTAGGTGGAAACACTATTGAAAAAACACCTGAAGAGAAAAAAGAAATCTTAACCAATGCGCTTGAAGAATTTATTGCTGGTATGATGTCTGTTTCTAAAGATTATGTAAAAGCTTGGGACGTGGTAAATGAACCAATGTCCGACTGGCCTGATCAATATGCGCTAAAAACAGGAGTTGGTAAAACCGAAATGGCAGCTGATGAATTCTACTGGCAAGACTATATGGGTAAAGACTATGCTGTGAAAGCAATAGAATTTGCCCGTAAACACGGTAACTCAAATGACATTTTATTCATCAATGATTACGGTCTAGAAGGTGGCGGAAATAAGTGTAAAGGATTGATTGCCTACGTCGAATATGTGGAGAGCAAAGGGGCAAAAGTTGACGGAATTGGAACGCAAATGCACATTGACATCAATGCCAATAAAGATAACATTGTAAATATGTTCCAACTTTTGGCTGCTACTGGCAAATTAATTAAAGTATCAGAGCTAGATATTGGTATGGGTAGTGGTATTAAAACACCTCAAGCAACGGCAGAAATGTATGCAAGACAAGCAGACATGTATAAGTTTGTATTTGAGAAGTATTTCGAAATTATCCCAAAAGCACAACAATATGGTATTACAGTTTGGAGTCCTTTAGATAGTCCAGACAACGAATATTCATTCTGGAGAAGAGGTGAGCCAATTGGTGTATGGACAGAAGGTTTCGTCAGAAAACCAGCTTACAAAGCTATATCAGAAGCATTAGAAAAACAAAAAAAATAACTTGTGATAAATATAATGACAGATCTAGGTCATTAGGAAGGGAGGCAGCTGATTACTCCTCCCTTTTGCTAATTTTTATAATTATTTATAAGATTTAAATCGATGATAAGTAAAAAAAATATTCTGCTCCTATTAGCGATCCTAACCTGTGGAATTTGTGTTGCCCAAGATCCAAATTTCCACATCTACCTTTGTTTTGGTCAGTCCAATATGGAGGGGCATGGTAAGTTTGAACCTCAAGATACGGTTACAAACAAAAGGGTCGTGCTATTACAAAGTATAGATTGTCCAGATCTCAACCGCAAAAAAGGTGAATGGTATACAGCCCAATCTCCTCTTACACGTTGCCACACAGGATTGACTCCTGCTGATTATTTTGCAAAAACTTTAGCTGAAAACACCAAAGAAAATGTACGTATAGGAATTATTAATGTATCGGTGGGAGGTTGTCATATCCAATTATTTGATAAAGATAGTACAGCAAATTATGTAACGAGAGCCCCTAATTGGATGAAAGGCATACTGTCCGCATACGATGATAATCCCTACCTAAGACTAATCGAAATGGCAAAAATTGCACAAAAATCTGGTGTAATTAAAGGTATTTTGTTACATCAAGGAGAATCGAATACAGGCGATAAAGATTGGCCAAATAAAGTAAACAAAGTGTATACTAATTTATTAAATGATCTATCACTTAATTCCAATAAAGTTCCAATTCTTGCTGGAGAATTACTATCTGCAGAACAGGGAGGTAAATGTGCAAGCATGAATGCAATAATTAAAAAATTACCTCAAACTATACCAAATGCTCATGTAGTATCATCCAAAGATTGTGAAGGTATTCCTGATGGTCTTCATTTTAGTCCTGCTGGATATCGACAATTGGGCAAAAATTTTGCAAAAACTATTCTTAATTTATATCAAAATTAGTTTGCTAAAATGTGGTCTAACAGACCACATTTTTTATTAATAGTCAATTACTCTACGTACTTGGATTTAGATTTTGTAAATTGAAATATGATTGCAAAACCTCTTTCCGACCCTCCTGCTTGTGCTACAGATATTTTAGCATTACAGGATACTTTAGAAATTATCGGCGGCAAATGGACTTTATTAATTGTACATTATCTGCTAAGCCGTAGGCAAGAAATCAATACTTTTACAAAGATAGAGCAGGATATTCCGGGATTGTCAGCAAAGGTTCTTTCAAAAGAATTAAAAATATTAGAACTCAATAAGCTAATCATTAGAGAAGCATTTCGAACCAAACCTGTAACCGTCAAATATGCAATATCAGAATACGGTAAAAGTCTTGAATCCATAATTTCGATGCTTGTAAACTGGGGTCAAGAGCATCGTAATGTAATTTTTGGTAAAAAATAAGAGGTTTACAAAACACTGCAAACCTCTTATTTAATTACTTGAAGTAGTAATTATTACTTATTAGCTACAATAGTAACTTTGAAATTAATCTCTTTTGAAATTAAATCGTCTTTCTTACCTTCATAAGTTACACCCCAATCCTCACGTTTAATATTGAAGTCTGCTGTGTATTTAGCAACTGCGTCCGTCACTTCGCCTACTTTAGCATCAAAAGTGATATTTTTTGAAAGACCTTTGATAGTTAAGTTTCCAGAGATAACAACATCTGCAGCAGTAGCTCCAGCTTTTACTTCTGTAATTTCGAAAGAAGCTTCAGGGAAATTAGCTACAGCAAAGAAATCGTCCGCTTTCAAGTGACCATCTAATTTATCTTTGTATTCGCCTTCTAAGTCAGTACTGTTTATTGTATTCATATCCAATACAAAGTTACCACCAGAGATAGTACCGTTATCTACATTCAATGAACCCGACTTAATTGTAACAGTACCTGTATGAGCACCTGTCACTTTTGTACCTGTCCATACTAATTGTGATTGCGTAGTATCAACTGTATAAGATGTACCCGTTGTAGCTTGAGCTACTGCTACTGAATCTTTAGTTTCAGCTTTTTTACCATCTGGATTTCCAGCACATGAAGCTAATACAAGAGAAGCTACAGCTGCGAATAGAACTAATTTTTTCATGCCTAAATAGAGTGTTTTTTTAATAGTTAATATACAAAAGTAGTATTCTTAGAGTTAATAGAAAGTCATTTATGCATTATTAACATTTAAACGACAATTCATTAATGTCCGAGTGGCTGTGCCTCCACACGTTTGATATCTGCCCCTAATGCTTTCAGACGTTCTTCAATATTTTGATAGCCACGTTCAATCTGTTCAATATTGAAAATCGTTGATTTTCCTTGAGCCGATAATGCGGCAATTAATAACGATACACCCGCACGGATATCTGGAGACGACATTGGAATACCTCTCAACTTATTCTGTTTATTCAGCCCAATAACTGTTGCACGATGTGGATCACATAATATAATCTGAGCACCCATATCGATCAATTTATCGACAAAGAACAATCTACTTTCGAACATCTTTTGGTGAATCAATACATTACCTTTAGCTTGGATAGCTGTTACCAAAACAATACTTAATAAGTCTGGTGTAAATCCTGGCCATGGAGCATCCGAAATAGTTAAAATCGAACCATCAATAAAAGTATCTATCTCGTACGAATCTTGTGCCGGAATAAAAATATCATCACCACGTAATTCCATCTTTATACCTAAACGTTGGAATACCGAAGGAATAATACCTAGCTCTGGATAAGACACATCTTTAATCGTAATTTCAGAACCTGTCATTGCAGCCAAACCTATGAAAGAACCAATTTCGATCATATCTGGTAACATACGATGTTCGGTACCCCCTAGTCTTTCAACACCTTCAATTGTCAACAAATTAGACCCAATACCAGATATTTTCGCTCCCATGCGATTCAACATCTTACATAATTGTTGTAAATATGGTTCACAAGCGGCATTGTAGATAGTCGTAGTACCCTTTGCCAATACTGCTGCCATTACGATGTTTGCTGTTCCTGTCACTGATGCTTCGTCCAACAAGATATATGCACCTTGTAACTGTGTGGCATCTACATTAAAAAATTCATTTTCAACATCGTAAATAAATTTAGCACCTAATTTTTCAAAACCTAAAAAGTGAGTATCTAAACGACGACGACCAATTTTATCACCTCCAGGTTTGGGAATTGCGGCTTTACCAAAGCGAGCTAATAGTGGCCCCACGATCATAATCGAACCACGAAGACCTCCACCTTTCTGTTTGAATTCTTCAGAGGTAAAATAATCAATATTAATATTTTTAGCCTCGAATTCGTAAGTGTCTTTATTTAATTTATTCACTGAAACACCTAAAGACCCCAATAAATCGATTAATTTATTGACATCTTTAATATCAGGAATATTACTTATTGTCATTTTTTCTTCTGTCAATAATACAGCTGACAAAATTTGTAAAGCTTCGTTCTTAGCACCTTGAGGAATAATTTCACCCTTCAAAGGCTTTCCACCATGTATTTCAAATGCGTTCATATATACTATAAAGGATATTTCATTAAATAAAATAAGTAACTAATAGCTTTATCAGTTACTTATCGTAAAATATAAATAATCTATGAAAGATTATTTTTTGTAGTTGCTATTGCTATTATTGTTGCTTTGGTAGCTTTTTTTGTAACCACCTCCCCCACTGTTATTATTATTGTTGCTGTAAGATTTTCTCTTATCACCTTGGTTATTACTTCCTCTATTATTATTGTTACTTGGTCTCTTACTGTTAAACTGTGTAGTTTTTTGATTATTGTTGCTAGATGAAGTTTGATTCGTTTTTGCTCTATTTCCAGGAGGCGGTGTACGGAAATCAAGTTTCGTCAATACCGTATCTGCAGGTAATGATAATTGTCCATTTGAAAGTTCTTTCAAATCTTCTAATATCTGCAAATCACTTACCGAATCTTTATTCCACGTGGAATAAGCCATTTTCATAAAATTAGCTACACCCAATGTCAATTTAGATCTAGTGTCTTCATTCGTGACAGAGATAGCCTTTTTAATCATATCTTCTACGATGTGACCATAATGTTTGAAACGAATCTTATGCTGTGGATAAGGTAAGGTTTCTGGCTTATGGTAAATATCTTCACGCTTTGGAATAGGAAACGGTGAATCTACATCAATTTTAAAATCCGAAATTATATATAAGTGATCCCAAAGCTTATGCTTGAAATCAGAGACATCACGCAAATGCGGATTAAGCACTCCCATCATATCAATAACCACCTGAGCTAACCTGTTACGCTCCTCTCTTTCAGGCACTGTACAAATATAGTCAACCATATTTTGCACATTCCTACCATATTCGGCCAATATTAATTTGGAACGAGTACTATTATAATCAAAATTCATATTGTGAAATTAAACGTCTTTAAAGTAACGTTATTATTTTTAATCAAGTAAAGATAATTGTTCTTACTGAACTATCCTAAGTTTTGCAAATTTAAGCAACAATTGTTTCTGTCCCAACTCTTTGAAGAAAATAGTTGCTTTTATATCAGGTTTATTTCCTTCTAGATTCACAACCTTACCAAACCCGAAACGTTCATGCTCTACTTCCATTCCTACTTGTAGATTGTTTGTATCAGAAGGAGCAAATCCTTCAGAAGGAACGTGCGCCTTAGGCAATATGGACGTCGTCTTTACAACCTTTGGCTTCGGCTTAGAAAATGTATCTTTTTCCTTTGCTTGCCATGCTACGCGATCAGACTTAAAACCTCCATCTGAAGCCCCATTTGTATTTCTTGGATTAAAATCTAAATCCAGATAACTCGGATTCAATTCATCTAGAAAACGACTAGGTTCGCAATTATTCAATGTACCCCAACGGTAACGTGATGTAGCATATGAAAGGTGCAATTTCGTCTCTGCACGTGTCACCGCTACATAGAATAACCGTCTCTCCTCTTCTAGTTCGCTTCGCGAATTTAAGGATAATTGTGAAGGAAATAAATTTTCTTCTAATCCCACGATGAATACGACTGGAAACTCTAATCCCTTTGATGCATGAATCGTCATTAAAGAAACTGTATCTGCATTCGGATCTTTATCGTTATCGTCGTTTGTCAACAACGCTACATCTTGTAAAAAGATATCTAAAGTCTTTTGTTCAATATCTTCACGCTCCGAAAACTCCTTGATACCATTCAACAATTCTTGAATATTCTCATATCGAGCCAAACCTTCTACCGACTTATCCTCGTACAAATCTTTCAGAATACCTGAATGTTGGGCAATATGCATCGCTGTATCAAAAGCGTTAGAATTGTTTCCTACTGCTTGGAAGCTTTGAATCATCGTTCCAAAATTACCAACTGATGTCGCACTGCGACCGTCTAAAAACATATGTGCATTGACGACTACATCCCACAATCGGTATTGATTTTTGTCAGCAGCTACAATAATTTTCTCCACTGTAGTATCACCTATTCCACGACGTGGATAATTGATAACACGCTTAAGTGCCTCTTCATCATTCGGATTGTACGTCAATCTAAAATAAGAAATTAAATCCTTAATCTCTTTGCGTTGATAAAATGAAGTGCCTCCATATAACTTATATGGAACATTTAGCTTACGCAAAGATTCCTCCATTGCACGTGATTGTGCATTAGTACGGTATAGGATAGCAAAACCTTTATAAGGAAGTGACTTCAGCGTTTTCTCTTGAATGATCGCCTCGGCAACAATCTTACCTTCTTCATTATCCGAAAAAGCACGTGCTACTTTAATTTTATCACCTTCTTCATTGTCAGAGAACACATTTTTCTCCAACTGATTTTTATTGTTGGCTATAATACTGTTGGCAGCATTTACAATCGTTTTCGTCGAACGGTAATTTTGTTCCAACTTGAAAATTTTCACATCTGGATAATCCTTTTGGAAATTCAAGATGTTCTGAATATTCGCACCGCGAAAAGCATAGATACTTTGGGCATCATCCCCTACCACACATATATTTTCACTTACGGCAGCCAATCTTTTTACGATTAGGTATTGCGAAAAGTTGGTATCTTGGTACTCATCAACCATCAGATATTTAAACTGATGTTGGTATTTGTGTAATACTTCAGGATGTTTATTCAACAAAACGTTGGTCTTGAACAACAAGTCATCAAAATCCATAGCTCCCGCACGGTAACAGCGCTGCGCATATGTCATGTAAATCTGTCCCATCTGCGGACGACCATTTTCACGATCTTCAGCCAGCAGGGCTTCATTTTTATTATACTCTTGAGGAGATATCAAGTTGTTTTTTGCGGACGAAATCCGACCATATACATGATTCACATTATACAATTTGTCATCAAGATTCATTTCTTTCAATATGGATCTCAACAAACTTTTCGTATCATCTGTATCGTAAATCGTAAAATTCTTTGGATAACCGATCAGCTCCGCCTCCACACGTAAAATACGCGCAAAAATAGAGTGAAATGTGCCCATCCAAATATTCTTAGCTTCTGAACCTACAACCTTTATGATACGCTCACGCATTTCCTTAGCCGCTTTATTCGTAAACGTAAGTACTAAAATATTAAAGGGGTCTACTCTTTTTTGAATAAGGTGAGCAACTCTATATGTAATTACACGTGTCTTTCCCGAACCTGCTCCCGCTACGATCATTACTGGTCCCTCGGTTTGTTCTGCAGCAGCACGTTGATTGGGATTTAATCCTGCTAAAAAATCCAAAATATTATTCGTTATTTTTGCGTTAGAAATAGACTGTAAAGTTAGGAATTTTGATTCAATGTACCATACCCTTACTAGGATTATTAGCAATTTATTACCTTTATGACTTAAACCTTACAACCATGAAAAAACTTATATTTTTTCTTTTCTTATCGATTAGCCAAATTACTTTTGCACAACAAAAATCAACTCTTCCTAAAGGACTCGTCTATCTTACTGATTATATACCACATATAGCCTTAGATTTAAAATATTTCACGAATCACAATTTTGTTGGAAAACAAATTGATGGTTATAAGGCGAATAAAGTTATACTAACCCAAAGAGCAACTCTAGCGATACAAAAAATTGAAAAAGAACTTAATAAAGAAGGTTTAGGATTAAAAGTATTCGATGCATACCGACCACAAACCGCTGTCAATCATTTCAAAAGATGGGCTAAAGACGTCAAAGACACATTGATGCGACAAGAATTTTATCCACAAGTGGATAAACGCGATTTATTCAAAAAAGGATTTATTGCATCCAAATCTGGACATAGTCGTGGCAGTACCATTGATCTAACCATTATTGATTTAAAAACAAAGAAAGAATTGGATATGGGAGTAGCTTTTGATTTCTTTGGTGAAGAATCTGGCCATGGTTATCAAAAGCTACATACTACGCAAAAGCAAAATCGAATCAAACTCAAGAAAATAATGGAGAAATACGGTTTTAGAGCATATAGCAAAGAATGGTGGCATTACACTTTAAATAACGAACCATTCAAAGACAAATATTTTGATTTCCATATAAATTAAAAAACAGAGTGCTTAATGCACTCTGTTTTTTAATTGTATTGAGGAATTATCTATTTCTTCACTCAAACCTATGAGATAACCATTTAGTATAGCATATTTAAGATTTCCATTACTATCACCAATATAGAAATTCGCCATTCCACCAAAATCTGCTGTAATAGGCATATAAAATCTAGACTGGGTAAATAGATGTACTGGAAATGTATGTAATGATTTTTCTTTGGTCTCGCCTACTTCTTTGATTTTTACAGCCATTACACCATTTTTCAGTAAATCGTATGCTTGAGCAGTAGTCAAGTCGTTTATTGACTTAATACCTAACGAATCTACCTTTCCAGCGATTAATTTTAAACCATCAGCATCTACTTCATCATATCCAAAAGACTCTTTCAAATCACCAATATCTTCAACTTTACCCCTGACGAAATAATCACGTCCAACAGTCATTTCATTTCGTCTAATCGCTAAGTCTGTTTTGAACGAATTCGAGTCAGTTCCAACAGTGATATTACGAATTACAACATCGTGCAGTTGAGATGCATTGAATGGAATATCTTCATATTGTTGTTTATTAAACTGCGCATAACTGCCTTCGGCTATTTGAATCAACGAATTTAAGATGATAATAAAATTCAGTTTACGAATCTGTTGTTTTTCAGGATCACCTTTCATCCCTCCTGATTCTATTAATACGGTGCTCGCATCCCAAGATTGGAAATTATCTCCAAAACCTCTAGGCGTATAAGTATCGTCATATTTAGCTACAGCATCAGGAATATATTTCTGCAAAATATCATTCATTCCAGCTGCAATTTTCATAGCATTCTCTCGAACAGGATTTATCTCCCGAGACTCATTAAATGCAGGTGCTAACAAGGAAATGGACACTGGATTTTTAGTTCCAGGAACATTGTAATAAATATTTTGATCGTGCAAATTGAATCCATATTGCGGATTAATTACCCGCGCACGCGCACGTAATAGCGCCCCTTCCACAGTATGACCAGCTCGAGCATCACGATTCATATCTATACCCTGCGCAGTACGACGTTGGTAGCGTTCGGCCCCATCCGGATTTAACATAGGAATAAAATGAATATTCAATTTTGATTTCAATAAGTCACGAATAGTATCGTGTCCATCTTGACTACCTTCCAAAAAGTTAAACAAATCAAATAAGGCCATAGTTGCCGTTGGTTCATCACCATGCATTTGAGACCACAACATTACTCTCTTACTTCCATTGCCATAAGATGCTTCATAGATTGCTCTTCCTTCAAAAGATTTACCAATTTGAACAATATCTAAAACTGCTTTTTGTTTATGCAATTGAAGTAAAGAATCTACATCCTTAGGCTTGAATCGTCTATGCTGAAGTGCTGGCTCTTTATATTGGGAATAGATCGTATTAAAAGTAGTAGTATCGATTTTCATAGCATTTGAATAACCCACAGTTGTATCATGACTTTGGTCGCAAGCATGTAAAGAGCCCATTATACTTAGTAACAATATTAACTTTTTCATACTAAAGACTTTTCTAAATATTCAATTTTTCCAGTTGATGCATCCATACGAGCTTTTACCCCCACAGGCATTAAAAACTGATCAGAAATATGGCCTATCATAGCCCCACTAAAAGCTGGAATCCCCAGGGGCTTGATATAATCATTAAGCATTTGTTCCAACGTCAACGAACCATATCCACCTGTAGGTCCACAATTTGAACATTTGCCAAAAATAAACCCAGAAATCTGCGAAAGAATACCTGCATTCATCAATTGGCAAAACATGCGATCCAATCGTTCGGATTTTTCATCAATTTCTTCCAAAAACAAGATAGCTCCCTTAAAATCTGGCAAATATGGCGTACCACATAAACCCGATAACAAGGTTAAGTTTCCTCCTATTATTGTTCCTTCAGCTATTCCCGGTGTGATGGTTTGAATTCTATCCTTATATTGAATAATTTGACTATCGGATTTGGTTGGGTTTTCATACACAGCCAACTTATTTTCTAGAAATTGTTCCTTAAATAATTTAGCTACATAATTACTCCATGTACTGCTTCCCACCACTCCGTGAAAGGATACCAAGCCTGCTTTAGCGTAAAATGCTAATATCAATGCAGTAATATCACTATAACCTAACAAGACTTTAGGATTATTTCGGATCAACTCGTAATCTATTCGAGGGAGTAATCGCGATGCACCATTGCCGCCACGAATACAGAGTATGCCCTGCACAGTCTTGTCTCCAAACATAGCATGCAAATCACTTAAGCGTTCTTCATCTGTTCCTGCCAAATTACCATATCGGTAGCGAATGAATTTCCCTTCTTTTACCTTAAAACCAAAATAAGCCAAGACTTCTTTGGTCATGGTGATAGTCTCTTCGTCGGATAAAGCGCCTGCGGGTGTGATGATACCTATAGTATCACCTTCCTTTAAAACCTTCGCTTTTAATAATGATTTGACAGCACCCGTAGCTTCTGAAACAGCCTTCACTGTTTGATCAGAAATCGCTAAGCCCCCCAAACCCAGTCCAATCGATTTTAAAAACGTTCGTTTGTCCATTATCGGTTAAATAATAATCGATGCCCTGAGCCTACCTCCAATATCTGTCCATTAGAATATGCTAAGTTGCCAGATACGATTGTATGTTCTATAGTTGATGTAAATGTATGATTTTCAAAAGGTGACCAACCACATTTTGAAAGTATATTTTGACGTGTTACCTGATAAGGTTTATTTAAATCAACCAAAACCAAATCTGCCCAATAGCCCTCTCTAATAAAACCACGTTGCTCAATCTGAAAACATCTAGCTGTATTGTGCGCCGTTTTTTGTACAAGCTGCTCTAGCGTCAGTTTCCCTTGATGAACCATATCCAAAAGGGCTATCAATGCGTGTTGTACCAAGGGGCCTCCAGATGGTGCTTGCAAATAAGACTGCTCTTTCTCTTCAATCGTATGCGGTGCATGATCTGTAGCGATCACATCAATATGCCCATCCAACACAGCCTTTAATATTTGATCTCTGTCTGTCGATGTTTTAACGGCAGGATTCCACTTGATGTAATTCCCTTTTGTTTTATAATCTTCGTCCGAAAACCAAAGGTGATGTACGCATGCTTCTGCCGTTATTCTTTTTTGTTCTAAAGGAATTGTATTGTCAAACAACATCGTTTCTCTACCTGTCGATATATGTAGAATATGCAAACGAGTATTGTTCTTTTTCGCTAATTCAACAGCTTTAGATGAAGACAAATAACAAGCTTCAGCCGAACGAATTAAAGGATGCATATCAATTGTAATCGCATCTCCATATTTATCTTTATATGTTGCTAAATTAGCTTTAATCGTAGCTTCATCCTCACAATGTGTTGCAATTAGAGTTGGTGAATTTCTAAAAATGTTCTCCAATGCAGTTTCGTTATCTACCAACATATTACCCGTTGAAGAGCCCATAAAAACTTTCACACCACATACATCACGTGGATTCGTTTTTAAGACTTCGTCAATATTATCATTCGCTGCTCCCATGAAAAACGAATAGTTAGCCAAAGAAGTATCTTGACCAATATCATATTTGTCTTGAAGCAATTTCTGCGTCAATGTGTTGGGTACAGTATTGGGCATCTCCATAAAGGATGTCGTACCTCCCGCTACTGCAGCACGACTTTCAGTAAAAATATTCGCTTTATAGGTTAATCCAGGTTCTCTAAAATGCACTTGATCATCAATTAAACCAGGAAGAAGGTGTAATCCCTCTGCATTAATTTCTTGATCGGCTTGGATATCAAGTTGAGGAGCGAGCTTCTCAATTCTACCATTTTTGATATATACGTCTAGTACTTGAGTTGTACTTTCGTTAACCACCTGCGCATTTTTAATGAGTATTGATGACATTTTTTATTTTTTGATAAGAATGTAACTAGTATACAAACATAACAAATTGACATCTAATATTCAGTTCAAAATTCAATTCATAAGGTATGATATAATGAAAAAGGTGAGACTATTCATCTCACCTTTTCATTATTAATAGAATGCTTTATCGCCTTTTTTATATGGATAATCTCCGTCATATTTCCCAGGAATCTTAACATAGCGCAATGCTTTTGTCAACCCTAATTCAGAATTGAAGAATCCTGTCAATGTCATTTGTCTAAACATATAAAACCAATGCTCTGGTTCGTAATCAACATCAGACTTCACTAACTCGTTTTGAGCAGTTCTATTTTTCTCTACCTCATCTTTGATTCTTTCCCAACGTTTTCCGTTATATTCTTCGGCTTCTTTGTATAGTTTATCAGCTATTTCAGTTCGTTCATCGATAGTCAAGCTAGCAAAATCTTTACCCTTTACTTCTTTGCTCGTTTTATCTAATGTAGCTAACCCATCCACTATAGCCTTTTGTTGTTTTTCTGTATAACAATCTCTCACATATACAGGTATAAAACTACCTACACCAGCCTCTTTAGCTCCTGGTGTAGAAGTCGGAGGTAAAATGGCGTCTGCCAAATCACCAATTATATTAATCATTTTTTCATCAAATAATCCTTCTACAGTTTTCGTTGCAGAACGAGTACATCCTTCTAAAAATAAATTAGCGCCTACTATTGAACCTCCTAGTATCATAGCTACGCGTTGCAATGCTTCTCTTCTATTCATCTTTCAGTCTATTAAAATGTATAGTTAACTTCCCAGCCTGGGCGATAGGTACGTTTCACAAATTGATTTACTTCATCAAAATTTGTCACACGCATCTTATCATTATCCCAAACTAATTTTTTACTACGGCCAGGGTATTTGTCCCCAACTTTTAAATCTACCCCACGAATAGCTAAATTAGCCATCAGTAGTGCTTCTGTCAACGGACCTGCAATTTCAAATGGTGATGACATTTCCATATTGCCATATCCAGCAATACATCCTTCAACCCATTGTGCCCAGTGTCCATTAGCTCCATTCGGAACTCTATCATATTTTTCTTTTACTGTACGGTAGGTCTTACTCGTAGGCAATAATCTAGGTTTAGCGGCATAAGTATCAGCTAAGATTTTACCTTTTTTACCTATTAATAATATCCCATTACCGCCATCTCCAAAAATTTCATCTGGCCCTAATTCTTCAGGTCTTGGAGGTTGAATACCTCCATCCATCCAATGCACTTTCACATCACCTTTTGTTTTAGATGTCTTTGGAAAAGTCATCGTTACAGAACTAGATGGAGGACAAGACTCAGGGAAATAACCACGTTTGAATTCATCCACATATACAGAACCTACGCTAGCCTGTACATCTTTCACGTATTGTAAGCCATAAATACTAAATGGTGCTTCCAGATTATGACATCCCATATCACCTAAAGCTCCTGTACCATATGGCCACCAACCGCGCCAGTTGAAAGGAACTAACTTGTCAAAATATTCTGTGTAAGGTGCGGTACCTAGCCATCTATCCCAATCTAATGTTGAAGGAACTCTAGATTTGACAGCCGGCCATTGAATACCTTGAGGCCACACAGGTCTATCTGTCCATGCGTAGATTTCAACAAGATCACCTATTAATCCTGCGTCTACCCATTCTCGCATTTGACGAACACCATCACCTGACGCACCTTGATTACCCATTTGAGTGACTACTTTATATTTCTTAGCAGCATGTGTCAATGCACGCGCTTCCCAGACATCATGTGCTAATGGCTTTTGAACATAGACATGTTTGCCTAATTGCATAGCTGCCAATGCTTGAATAGCATGATTATGATCTGGAGTAGAAACAGATACCCCATCGATATGCTTATGCTCTTTATCAAGCATTTCTCTAAAATCAGTATAGAACTTAGCTTTAGGAAATTTTGAAACCGATCCCTTAGCTCTCGCTTTATCTACATCACACAAGAAAGCTATGTTTGCTTTACCACTACCAAAGATATTATTTACATCAGATCCTCCCATCCCACCAACGCCAATTGAAGCGACTTGTAGCATATCACTTGGTGCACGAAACCCTGTACCACCTAGCACATGTCTAGGTACTATTGTTATCGCAGCTGCACCAACTGATGCCATCTTAATGAAATCTCTTCGACTTTTACTTTCCATAAATTCAATTTAAAAGTTAAAGATTACCTTTCTTCAATTCACTAACAGCAAAATCGACAGCTCTAGCTGTTAACGCCATATAAGTCAACGATGGATTCACACATCCCGAAGAAGTCATTGCTGCACCATCAGTAACAAAGACATTTAGAGCATCCCATACTTGATTATTTCCATTAAGTACAGATGTTTTAGGATCTCTACCCATACGGGCTGTACCCATTTCATGAATACCTTGACCTAGACCGTATACGTTATTCCAAATATTAACATCTTTTACACCAATACTCTCTAACATCTCCTTCATTTCGTATTGCATATCATGACGCATTTTTATCTCGTTTTCTTTGATCTCTGCATCAAATGCTAAAACTGGCAAGCCCCATTTGTCTTTTTTGTCTTTATCCAACTTTACATGATTTTCATGGTATGGTAAGATCTCACCAAAACCACCGAAGCCGAAACTCCAATCTCCTGGCTCACAAATCGCATCTTTGAATGTACCTCCTACGAATTTTTCTTCTTCGGAACGCCAAGCTCTTCCTCTTCCGGCACCTCCTTGATAACCAAAACCACGTACATAATCACGTTTTTTTGTATCATCTGATACATTCACAAATCGTGGAACATAAATACCATTTGCACGACGACCATAAATAGTTTTATCTAAATATCCTTCCACACGCCCTGAAGCACCAACGCCCAAATGATGGTCCATCAAATTATTTCCCAATTCCCCACTACTAGATCCCAAACCACCTTCCCACACATCAGTCGCGGAATTCATTAATACCCAGGTAGAATTTAATGCTGAAGCACAAACGAAAACTACTTTTGCATAGAATTCATATGTTTGATTTGTTTCTGCATCAATTATTTCAACACCTTTAGCTTTTTTAGTATCCTTGTCGTATAATATTTTAGTAACTATAGAAAATGGTCGAACTGTTAAGTTACCCGTTTTTACTGCCGCTGGTAATGTTGCTGATTGGGTACTGAAATAAGCTCCAAAATTACAACCTTCCCAACATCTGTTTTGATATTGGCAATTCACACGACCATTATGTGGAACAGTAATATTCGCTGTTCTTCCCATGATAAAATGGCGCTTACCTCCAAATTGAGATTTTTTCAATCTTTCGGCATAGTCCTTTTCAACAACATTCATTGGCATTGGTGGCATAAATTCACCGTCGGGCAATACAGACAAACCATCTTTATTACCAGATATACCAGCAAATTTCTCTACATAGGAATACCATGGTGCTATATCATTATAACGAATAGGCCAGTCTACACCAAAACCATCTTTCGCATTTGCTTCAAAATCCAAATCACCTAAACGATAAGATTGACGTCCCCACATCAATGAGCGACCACCAACGTGATACCCTCTGTACCAATCAAATCGTTTAATTTCTGTATATGGACTTTCTTTCTCATTTACCCAATAGCCTAGATTCTTTTCATTCAACGGATAATCACGCTTTAAGACAGGATAATCCTGAATCATTTGTTGCGTACGTCCTCCTGCATGAGGGAATTCCCAAGGATCTTTAGTTGGAGAAGTATAATCTTTAATATGTTCGATGTTTCTCCCTCTCTCCAACATTATTGTTTTAAGTCCTTTCTCAGTCAATTCCTTAGCGGCCCATCCCCCGCTAATTCCTGATCCAATTACAATTGCATCATAAGTATTATTCTCTCCCATTTGATTTTATTTTAATACTTTAACTATTTAATACTACTCCTCAGTCTTCACTTTTTCATCTTTGAAGAAAATGAAGAAAATTATCATTACTACGAAAGCAATACCTGCAGGCACGACCCATGTTTGTTGCCAAAAAGCTGCTAAATCAGTATCTTTTAATGATTTGTATTTATCACCAATTAAACTAGCTACCCAAAAACCTATCAATTGACCTACACCATATGTAGCTAATGTAATCAGACCTTGCGCTGCTGACTTATATTTCTCACCAGCTTTGCTATCTGTATAAATTTGACCTGAAACAAAAAAGAAATCGTAACAAATACCATGTAATGCTATACCAGTAATCAACATGAATGTTAATTCACCTGCATCACCATAAGCAAACAATAGATAACGTACGGCCCAAGCCAACATACCTACAAGTATTGTCTTCTTAAACCCGAATCTTGAAAAGAATACAGGAAGTAACAATAAGAATAATACCTCAGAAATTTGTCCTATAGTCATTTTCCCTGTAGGGTTTTCTAAGCCAATTTCTGTTAGAAATAAATTCGCATTTTGGTAGTAAAATGCTAATGGAATACAGATTAATACAGAAGATATAAAGAATATAAAGAAGTTTCTATCTTTCAACAACTTAATAGCATCTAAACCAATTATTGATGAAAATGAAGGTTTTTCTCCAGATTCTGCTTTAATTGGAGGTGTACTTGGTAATATAAATGAAAATAAACCCAAGACTGCTGACGCAATAGTGGCCATTAAAAATGTATTCTTCAATGCTCCTTCTTCTGCTGACGCATCCCACTTAAACAAATAACTAATAGACAAACCTGCAACGATCCAGCCTATTGTTCCCCAAATGCGAATAGCAGAAAATTCCTTTTCAGGGTTTTTCAATTGTCTAAAAGATATTGAGCTGGCTAATGCTAAAGTCGGCATATATAATATCATATATGTCAATACATACGGGTAAAAACCTCCAATATCAGAAGCTTGATACATTTGATATAACAAAAACGCACCTAATAGATGTAAAATTGCTAATACTTTTTCTGCATTGAAGAACCGATCTGCAATCATCCCCACAATGAAAGGAGCTATAATAGCACCTAAAGATTGTGTAGAGAAGACATTCGCAATCTCAAAATCATTGGCTTTTAAATTTTGACTCAAGAACGTTCCCAATGTAACGAACCATGCTCCCCAAATAAAAAATTCAAGGAACATCATAAATGATAGTTTAGTTTTTATAATTGAATTCATATTGTATTTAGTTATATCAATTAAAAGTTATCAGCTTCTCTATATGCTGCTACAAGAATATCTTCGCCCTCTTTACCTGACTTAGACATTCCGTGTTCCATACCAACAATACCCTTATACCCCTTATTATGAAGCCATTTAAATACGTTTTTATAATTAACCTCTCCCGTATAAGGTTCCTTTCTACCAGGGTTGTCACCTATTTGTATATAAGCAATCTCCGACCAACACATATCCATAAAGCTAATTAAATTACCCTCGTTCTTTTGTTGATGGTATGCATCATACAATATCTTACATGAAGGACTATTTACCGCTTTACAAATTTCATATGCTTGATCTGTATAGCGTAAAAATAAGTTAGGAGAATCGCTCAACGGCTCTAGTACCATTGTGATGCCATGAGGCTCAAAAATTTCAGCTCCGCGACGTAATGCCTCGATAACGTTTGCGGTCTGAACTCCTATAGGTAAATTTCTTTGATAATCTCCTGGAACAACAGTTACCCACTTTGCATTTACTCGCTTTGCTACCTCAACAGAGTCACGACATCCCTTTAAAAAGATATCAATATGCTCTTGTTTATTAGCCGCCAATGTGTTTTGTCCATTACCTCCTTTAGGCACTACAAAAACCCCCATTCGCATACCTAATTTAGCTAATAGTTCCCCAACTTTCGTTTGTTCCTCTGTAGAACGACCAGTCATTCCGTTATCTTCTATACTACGGAAACCCAAATCGTGCATATAGCGGATTTCATCTAAAAAGTTTTTACCAGCACTTGCCGAAAACATACCTTGATGAGGAGCATAATCTAGTTTAAAGGTGGGAGATTTAATCATTTCTTTATTTAGGTTTAAAAATTCTGATGATTTATTACTTGACAAGAAAGCACCTGTAAATAGCAGTGTTGAGCTTTTGATAAAATCATTTCTTTTCATGTCGTTTATAATGGTTGATTATTGTTGATTAGTAAATATAATTATTAAATCCTGAGCTTTGCAATTCTTTTAACGTATTATTTTCTGAATATATAATATAAGCCTCACAATCTGTCTTTTTTTCAATAAAATTGATTGCTGCACTTGGTTCCAAATACATTAAATAGTTATCCAAAGCGTCTGCTTCCATTGCAGTATTTGCTATGATTGTAACTGAAAGCGTATTGTTCATTAAAGGCCTACCTGTATGTGGGTCGATATGATGTGAAATTCGATTCCCTTCTAATATTCTAAATTTTTCATAACTTCCAGAAGTCGTAATAGCCTTATTTTGTAGCTCCAAACGATATGGAGCTATTTGTTGAGAATACGGTCGTTGAATTTCAATTTTATAGCGTTCTCCACTTGGCTTGATGCCATGTGCGTAAATCTCACCTCCCACCTCGACAATGAAAGAATCAACTCCACGACTTTTTATAAATTGCGACAATACATCTACTGTATACCCCTGTGCTATTCCATTTAAATCTATAGATACATACTTATCGCGTTTCTTGAGGTAGTCTTTACGAAGCTTAATTTTATCGAGACCAACTGTTTTTCTAACACTATCAATTTGTGATTCGGAAGGATTAAAGCGAAACCCCTCTGGACCGAATCCCCATAATTTTAATAATGGAAAAATAGTTATATCAAAATAACCCTTTGTCATTTTGTAATATTGAAAACTTGCTTTAACGACATTGTACATATGTGCATCAAGTTTTACACCTTTTACATCTCTGGAATTAAATTGATTGATTAAAGAATTAGGCTTATACAAGGACATAGACTCATCGATTACTCTAAAAATACTATCTACTTCTGACTTGCTAATAACCTGATCAGATGCGTAATATTTTATATCATAAGTAGTTCCTTGTGCAGTACCACGAATAGTATGTGGAGATTTAAATGTAGGATATTCTGCTGTAGCAGAATATCCTACAAGAATATATGATATAAGAATGAAAAAATTCAAGTACTAAATAAATAGGTTTGTATTTATTCCAGGTACAGCAACTGGATATAATCCGTTTGCATCAGGCAATAATTTTGGATTTGCATCCCATGCTAATCTTTCTGGAAATAAATCAATCGGAGAATTAAGTGCGTCTTCCCATTTAATAACTTTACCTGTATAACATGCAATTCTACCAATAATTCCTGCTAATGAGCTATACGCTCCGTATTCTGCATCGTTGAATTTATATTCACCTTTAGCGATTGCTTCAAATAACTCAACATGCTCACGTTGATAAGGGTTGGGATTACCTTTTGGATCATGGCGATAAATTTCATTTCCTTTTGCATCCCACAATATAGCCCTACCTCCAGCGGATAAGTAAACACGACCTTTGGTACCCTGGAATGTCTCATCTACGCGATTATGAGAACCTTCGAAATGGCAACATTGACTAAACACTACTGTTCCATCATCGTAAGTCATCTCAATTGAAAAATTATCATAGATCTCTCCATATTCTTTACCAGTACGATGCGCTCTAGAGCCTACACCTTGAATAGATACAGGATATTTTCCTTTGATCCAATTGGCAATATCGATGTTATGCACATGTTGCTCTACAATATGATCACCACACAACCAATTGAAATAGTACCAGTTGCGCATTTGATATTCCATTTCTGTTTGCCCTGGCTTGCGAGGTCTCACCCATACACCACCACTATTCCAATACACCTGACCCGATACGATATCTCCAATAGCTCCCTCGTGTACACGCTTGATCCCTTCACGATAATTATATTGATAACGTCTTTGTAACCCTACAACAACATTTAATTTTTTTTGCTGTGCAATCTTAGCAGCCGCCAATATTCTACGAACACCTACTGCATCGACTGCAACAGATTTTTCCATGAAGACATGCTTACCCTGCTTTACCGCTTCTTCAAAATGATCTGGTCTGAATCCAGGAGGCGTAACTAAAAGCACCACATCGGCATCTTTAATTGCTTGTTTGTATCCATCAAAACCAACATATTTTCTTGACTCAGGAATATCCATTTTATCAGCATATCGTTTTGATAGGTTATTATATGCAGCATCTAGATTATCTCTGAATGCATCTGCTAATGCAACAAGCTTAACATTTTGCCCTGAATTCAAAGCATCTGCTGCTGCCCCAGTTCCACGACCGCCACAACCGATCAAAGCAACTTTTATAACATCTGATCCAGATGCAAATACAGATGAAATCGTTGATGCATTCATGGCAACTCCCCCCGTTACCACGGCAGAAGCTTTTATAAAATCTCTTCTTTTAATATTTTCCATTATTTATTTTTGGTTATAGATTGTTTATAATTTGGTTAAAAATCTTCTATTGGCGCTTTATCATAATACGCCATTATTTCATTATGTGATGGTGGATTTAGCGGACGTACAACTCGTAAACCAACAAAAGGAGCTTCAGGAAACCACCAATTTGATTTAGGCATTTGGGGATCTAACTGTTTCCAAATAGGATCTGACGCACCACGAGCTGCAGATCGCAAGTCGGAAGCTGAACTTGAAAATGCTCCCCCACGAACAGCGTGAGGATACAGCTCTGTAGGAACAGCTACTGGATTCTTAACTGTTTTACCCTCGAATTGTTTATAATAATCTGCATGATACTGATCATAGGTCCATTCTGACACATTACCTAATATATCATATAGTCCGAATGCATTAGGTTTTTTCTTTCCTACGGTATTTGTTTTTTGATCACTATTGGACTCATACCAAGCATATTCTCCTAATTTTGAAACATCATTTCCAAAAAAATACGTATCCGTAGATCCTGCGCGACAAGCGTATTCCCATTCCGCTTCGGTAGGTAATCTATAAAACACTCCTGTACGTACATACAACCATTTACAGTATTGAATAGCATTGTAATGTGTCATTGCCAATGCGGGAAACCCTTCCTTTCCGAAACCAAAGGTCATATCCAAATAAGGTTTTGTAGGTCTTGTAACTGCGTCAACTTCTGCTGGGATAGCACCTTCTGTTTGCTTTGATTTCTCGTAGTCTTTATAAAGAAAAGATTGAAATAAATCCCAAGTTACTTCATGTGTACCCATCCAAAAAGCATCTATTTCCACTTTGTGAGCAGGCTTTTCATTTTCATTTGCAGAATTATTATCGCCCATCGAGTATACCCCTGCAGGTATAGGCTCCATAGAAAAGGATAACGATGTTCCCTTTATATCCTGAACATATTTTTCGTGCTTTTGAGGTTTAGCTACTGATTTTTTGTTTTGAGCTTCCGCACAAAAAATTACTCCTAAAAAGAATAATGAATATAAGATGCTGTATTTCACAATTAATAAAATATTTAAAATGTTATAATAGTTATCTGATTCTAAAATAAGTTAAAAACAATTTAATAAACCAACAAAACCAGTAACAATTAAATTACAAGAGTGTATTTATAACACTATACCACACATAAGACATCAACAAGCCTACAATGATACTTATACCTATTAAAGTATTGGCAAACTTCACATTAAGACCAAACTTTTCGACAACAATACTTGAAGCAACTAAGCATGGCATCGCCATTTCAAATACAGAAACACGAAAGAAAGTACCATTCAGCCCTAGAAAATAAATTACTAAAAGAGCTGTAATGGGAATTAATAATAGTTTTACAATAATGCCAACGGATAAAGCCAGAATTTCACGTGAAATTCGTTTAAAATTCAATTGTAATCCAACAGAAAATAAAGCCATTGGGCTAACAGTAGCTGCAAAAGACGATACTACTTGATTGAAATTTTCACTTTTTAGATAATCAGAAAATAATAATGCGATCAGACAGGCTATTAAGGGCGGAAAAGTAATTATACGTATCAATATATATTGATACTTTTCATTATTGCTAGTGAAGGCATTTTTAACACTCGCTGCGACTAAAACACCTATTGAAGAAAGGATAAAAAAAGTGATTTGATCGCTTACGATAGCAACTTTTAAGAACTCCTCTGCGTAATAACTACTGACTAATGGGAATCCAATAAATGATGTATTGGATAATCCTGATATTATTATTAATGTATATAATGTTCTTTTGGAGAAATGAAGCCATTTATTTGCTACTGACAAAGCAACAAACGACACTCCAAAAGCAAGAAATGGTAATAGCCCAGTATATATATAATTAATGCTCCAATTTATTTGCGGAATAAATTTCAATGCCACAGCAGGTAAACCGACATAAATAACCCATGTATTGATAGCGAGGTGTCCTCCTTTCTTCACCAATTTCAAATACCTAAATAAGTAACCAAGTAAGAGGCAAAGGAATATAACCACAAAGTTTGACATAATTTACAAAATAATCTTAGACATTATCTGCAAATTAACGATTCATAATTAGGGTATCAAAATGAAATCGAAAGAATAAAAAAGGGGATAAATTTTCATTTATCCCCTTTTTTATTCTTTATAGTATATATTACTTGATACGATCAATACCTTTAGTTACTGATCTGGAAATAGACTTACCAAAATCTTTATCTACGGTAATATAACCAGGATAGAAATAATTTTTACCTCCGATTTTTATTGAAGGCTTAATTTTTAATGCTAAAAAAGCATCACTCTTACGAGTTAAAATATCACTCAACACATTTTCAATACCTCGCTCTTTAGCCACACCAAATAAATTAGCTCTAAAACTCAATGGAACGACCATGCTTTGCCCCTGAGCAAGATTTATATTTTCGTTGACGGAACCTTCAAATAAGGGTTTTCCTCCCATTTCAATCAGATACTTAAACTCATTAATTTTTGTAAGTGTAGAAGTCGGATTTGACAATTGCAAATTTACAGTAGCCTCCAAGGGTAAGTCTTTGGTCAATAAAGCCATAGCGATGCCAGGCAAACTATTTAATGACACGCCGCCACCATCAGTTTCAAAAGAATTGATATCTCGGCCTGCTACACGCATATTTTGAACGGAAGTCACATCATAATTAAATTTTCCCAATGCCTCAATTTGCGCTCTTTGATTCAGTGCACAGCCACTTAATATAAATACAGTAGTAGCTACGAATAATAATCCTATTCTTTTCATATGTAAATTTTATTTTCCAAATGTATAAACTAATCCTAAAGTAAACACAGAATTTCCTGCTTTTAAATACTCATTAGAATTTAAACCAATATTAAAGCCATTAGTATATTGAATTTGTAATCCATTCAATAATTCCATACGAGTAAAAAACAATGGTTCTATAAAATAATTTTCCTCAGTAGGTGAAACCATTTCATTCAACCAAAACTCTTTCATCCCTACTCTACTTAGACGAATTGCTGTACCATAGTTTAATTCCTTTTTATCTCCAAAAATATTTATCTTCTTTTTGCGTGTAGATGAGTAATTTACTTGCAAAAATATTTTATCAAAATTCATTTCTCTCGCTTCGACTAGCTCGTATCCATAGACTGAAGCTCTTTGTTCATGATCTTTACTACTACCAACACCATAACCGGCATACATTTCTAAAACTTGCCTTTTTTCTTTCCCTATAGTAGTGAAATAACCTATTCCTCCCTCTGCTAACCATTGACGAAAATAATCATTGCTATTTGCCCCAGTATTAACTGATGAACCATTTGCTATTACAGCAATATGATCAGATACAGCTGCCCCCAAATTTGCAGAAATATTACCTTTCGCATTAAAGTGTCCTCCTACATATACCTCACCTGCTTTCTTAAACATAGGGGTAGATGGAACATTAGGCATATAAATCGAGCTACAGCTTGACAAAAAACAAGCTAGCACAATACAATATATTAGATGAATATTTTTGATTTTTAACATAACTTCTTGATTCGAACAATCATGCCAAATTAACACAAAAAGACCTCGATTGGCATGTCGAGGTCTTAATTTTATATTATTTAACGAAATACCACATCGTCAATTTCCAGTTAACAACCTAAACATACATCTGTAACAACATAGTTTTGACATATTTCAACCATTTTTCTAATACATATTATAGGTTTGCCAATTGAGTAACGAAACTTTTCCAATCGAAGCCAAATTCAATAGGAATTAATTTACCTTCAGGAGTCACGATATATTTACTCGGGTATCCTCGTACTTTGTACGCCTTTTCAACCACATTATCTGACATCAACACTGGGATTTCATAATTATTCTCCGTTAAGAAGTGTTGTACATTATCCTTCGTATCGTGACATGCAATCGTCATGAAGTCTATTTTACTCTTTTCATCATTCTTTAACCCAATATAAAATTTATTTAGCTCAGGCATTTCTTGAACACAAGATTTGCACCAGGTTCCCCAAAAATCCACTACAGTCCATTTACCTTTAAACTTTTCAGATGAATATTCACGGTCTTGCAAGTCTTTAAGCAAAAACACAGGTGCATCCTGAAGTTGAGGAAAAACTTCATTTTTAAGAAACACACTAAAGTTTGTAGCATCATAGTTATCTCGATAAAAAGTAGCTAATGCTTGAAAGGCAGTTCCGGGATTATTCAAAAACTCCTGAACATAATTTTGAAGAGCGACATCTTTCTTTCCTCGCTTGTTTAACTCGTTAAAATAATCTTCACTATAATTTTCCTTTGATTTTAACAATACTCGATCATAAAAACTACCGTGCGCTTTTTCAGCAGCACTTTTCGGTGAATAATAAGCAGCCTTCTCTAAATAGGAACGAGATTTTTCTTCTTGATCACTTGCAAATTGATGAGCCAAATAATAGGCATATGCAAGATGTGCTTTCTGTACGAATCTCCTCTCATTTGTCTCATCTTCATATAATGGCAATATACTATCAATAGCCTGATGTAACAAAGGCAAATTGCTAATTCCTTTTTTGAAAAGAAGCTGTTGGACTAACAAAACATAACGACCTGCATTACCTTGGTCGTAATACGCTTTATCCAAATGTAAGATATCTGCCAATCGAAACTTTAGGCTATCTACATTATCAGTTTGTAATGCACGTGCCCATATGAACATCGGATAAGCGGAAATTTTCTCTCTTTCGCTAAAGTGAAAAGTAATTTGCTCTAGCTTCTGCATAGCATCACTATTATTTGTCGAAATATGTTGACTTAGCGAATGCTGTAGATACTCGTAGAGTTGTCTATCATCCAATAACGGAATTGCTTCTCGGAATTGATCTGCGGGCAAATTTCCCTCATTGAACTTATTACTTAAATGATGACTGTTTGCAAGCAAAATGGGAGATACAGTCCTTAATATTTTGTAATACTCATCATATTTGTTTAGCCGTTGTAAATAAGTTAATTTAGCAGTGATGTAAAAACGGTCCTTAGCGTATTTAGGTTCATACATCGCTACAAATTGTGAAAATTTAACACTATCAACTTTTTTAGCCACAACTATAGCCGAACTCCAATAACTTATCTTAGCAAGCATATCATAATAATCACTTGAAATTGGCTCACCGAGATACTTTTCTCCCCGATAAACAGCAATATGATTTTCACTAGTCATTTTCTCACCGTTATTCATAAAAAACGATTTACTCTTGGCATCTCCAACCTTTACGATTAGATTTTTGGTATCGAATAAAGCATTTCCCTCTAATGATGATAAACTATCCAATTTCTCATAATGAACATTTATATCGGATTTGACTCGCTTGAGGATATGATAAGTTATACCGTTCTTGATTATTTTATCTTTCTTTAATTCCTTCGCATCTAATGATGCTAAATCCGAAAAATACAGCGCATGGATTAAGTTTGTTATCTCGTTGAATGAGGTAGCTACAGCATTATTTAATAGATTTTCTTGAATGTCCCAATCACGAAGTTGTTCTTGGATCTCAGATCTCAGTTTTAACGTGTCAATATTTACTATCCCCTTATTGAGGGTAAATCGTATCGGTGCTTTTAAAAAATAGAGTTCTGAAATTACTGCTGAAGAATTTAGAAAATTTTTACTTTTATTCGGTGCCAGAGTAGAAAATTCTCGATTGGGTCTATTCGTATCCACCAAATCCAATCCTACTACTTTAAGCTCCATTAGTCGACTCTTATTTGGTAATGACTTTATATATTGTAATGTGGCATAATAAGTCTTTTCTATATTTGACATTCCTGAACTGTTATTGATTTTCACAGTGTAGTCGTACATTGTTTTCTTCTGTGCAAAACAGATCTGAATAAGAAGAAATGGAAATAGGAGCAAATATTTCATTGATTCAATTGAATAGTTAACGACTAAGATAGTTATTCAACACTTAAAATTAAGTTAATTATTAAATTATTGTTGTTAAAAGAATAAAAACAACACATATTAGATTCCAAATTAGTTGCTAACATTGTTACTTACTATTCATCATAATGAACAAATCATCGCTAAATTAAAGGTAAAACAAATCCCAGCCTCTTATCAAATTCTATTTTATCACTGCTACTAAACACCTTACTATCAAAATAAAAATCTCAGATGTTTCCATCTGAGATTTTTATTCTATGTTTTTCAATAAACTAAACTAATTAATCGAGCTCTGCTCTGCATCAGGTGCTTTATCAATTAACTCCATAAATTGATCTAACTTAGGGGTTATAATAATTTGTGTACGACGATTTCTAGCTTTTCCCGAAAGAGTAGAATTATCAGCCAAAGGATTATATTCACCTCTACCACCTGCTGTTAAACGCTTAGGATCTACGCCGTAAGTATTTTGTAAAGCTTGAACGACTGATGAAGCGCGTAATGCAGACAAGTCCCAATTGTTACGAATATTTGGTTTTGATATAGGATCTGAATCGGTATTACCCTCAATCAAAACTTCGTAATCTTTGTAATCTTGAATAATCTTAGCAATTTTACTCAATGTCTCTCCAGCTTTCTCAGACACTTCATAACTACCCGAATTATACAACATATTATCAGCCAAAGAGATATAAACTACTCCTTTTAGCACTTGTACATTAACATCTTTCAATTCTTCGCGACTTAATGATCGAGTTAAATTATTCGTCAATACCACATTCAATGAATCCGATTTATTCTTGGTATTTACCAAATGCTGGATATACTTATTAGAAGCATTTATTTCATCTACCAGTTTGGCAATATTGACATTTCCTTGAGAATTTTGAGATATACTCTTGTCTAGAGTGCCTTGTAATTTAGCATAAGCTTCTTTCAACGAAGCATTATTTTTACGTTCATATTCCAATTGATCTTCCAAACTTTTCACTTTAGCACGACTTTCCGTCAACTCCATTTGGCTTTTTTGATAAGCTTCGCCAAGAGTTCGGTATTGCGAATCCAAAGCCGTGTATTTTTTATTACTTACACAACTTGTCATCACAAGCCCCCCTAACAATATCGTAATTGGTAAAATCCTTTTTAATGTAATCATAATCAATTTGTTTTATTAGTTTGAAATTTAACAATAATAATATTCAAATACAATATTTTATTGTTAAATAACAAAAAAAAATCCTTCAATCGGGGAGATTGAAGGATTTTTTAACTAACCAATTATTAACCTAAATTATGAATTACTAAACTACATTCAATACTTATGCCAAACTACGTTATGTCAGTTTTATATTAACATATTTTAACAAAAAAGATTACTAAAACGATTATTTATTTTTCAAAATACCTTTACAAATGTTGCTTATCAAAGCAGGACCTTCGTAAATGAAACCTGTATATATCTGTACTAAAGCAGCGCCAGCGTTCAATTTTTCAATTGCATCTTCTGCTGTGTGAATACCCCCTACCCCAATGATAGGAAAAGAACCATTAGATTTAGTATGGATGTATTTAATAACTTCAGTAGAACGTTTTGTTAATGGCTTACCACTTACACCACCCATTTCCTTCACCAAATTTGGATCAGACTTCAATCCTTCTCTCGAAATAGTCGTATTTGTAGCGATCAATCCTGCAATTTTTGTTTCGGTTACGATTTCTACGATATCATCCAATTGCGAATCTGTCAAATCTGGTGCAATTTTTAATAAGATTGGTTTTGCAACTGGCTTCTGTGCATTCAAATCCTGTAAAGTATTCAAAATATGCATCAAAGGCCCCTTTTCTTGTAGATCACGCAAACCTGGAGTATTCGGAGAACTTACATTCACCACAAAATAATCCACATAATCATATAATGAATGAAAACAGTAGATATAATCATTTACAGCTTCTTCGTTTGGAGTAACTTTATTTTTACCAATATTTCCACCTATAATGACGCCTTCACGACTTTTCAAATGCGATAAACGCCCCGCTGCTACATCTGCGCCTTGGTTGTTGAATCCCATACGATTAATCAACGCTTCATCGTTTACCAAACGAAACATACGCGGTTTATCATTTCCAGGTTGTGGTTTTGGAGTAACGGTTCCAATTTCGATAAAACCAAAACCGAAATTTGCCATATCCTCAATGTACTCTGCATTTTTATCAAATCCAGCAGCCAATCCAACAGGATTTTTGAACTTCAAGCCAAAAACTTCTCTTTCCAAACGAGGATCTTCTACTTTGTACAGTGATTTTAAAATGGATTTTGCACCCCAAATTTTGGTAAAAGTTTGCAATCCGTTCGTCACGGTGTGATGGGCTTTTTCAGGCGCCATCGAAAAGAAAATTGGTTTTATTAGTTTGTACATCGTCAAATATGAATCTAAAATCAATTATGCAGTGGATATATTCCTTTTGCTTAGCTACAAAGGTAGGAAAGAAGCAGAAATATTCACTACTTTTGCAGTCGAAATGATATCTATAAATAACTTAACATTTGAAATAGGCTCAAGAGCCTTGTACGACGAAGCAAACTGGCACATCAAACCAGGTGACAAAGTAGGATTAATCGGTGCAAATGGCACAGGAAAATCAACCTTACTTCGTCTGATAGTGGGGCAATACACGCCTACCTCGGGTACCATTTCAATGGCTAAAGACTTAAAAATTGGTTACTTAAACCAAGATTTATTGTCTTACCATTCTGAAAAAAGCATTTTGCATGTGGCGATGGAAGCTTTCGAGCGTCAAAATCAGTTGCATACTGAAATAGAAAATCTGTTAAAGAAATTAGAAACTGACTATTCGGACGATATTCTCAATAAGCTTAGCGATAAGCAAATGGAATTCGAAGCGTTGGATGGATATAATATAGAATTTCGTGCACACGAAATATTAGCTGGTCTAGGTTTTTCGGAAGATGAGCAAAAAAGACCTTTAGCGACATTCTCTGGAGGTTGGCGTATGCGTGTGATGTTAGCTAGAATTTTATTGCAAACTCCAGACATCCTGCTATTGGATGAACCGACCAACCACATGGATTTACCTTCCATCAAATGGTTGGAAAATTACTTACAAGCTTTCGAAGGTGCCATTGTAATTGTATCGCACGATAGATATTTCCTAGATCGTATTATCAAAAAAACAGTGGAATCTCGTAAGGGTAAATTAACCCTATATGCGGGAAATTACAGCTTCTATTTGGAAGAAAAGGCCATGCGTAATGAAATCCAAGCAGGTCAGTTCAAAAATCAGCAAGCGAAGATAAAACAGGAAGAAAAGTTAATTGAGCGTTTCCGCGCAAAAGCATCAAAAGCAAAAATGGCACAGTCTCGTATCAAAGCATTGGAACGTATGGACCGTGTAGACGATGTGGATGACGATAATCCAGAGGTAAACTTCAGCTTTAAATTCTCGAAACCTTCAGGACGTCATGTGGTGACATTGGAAAATATTTCAAAATCATATCCAAACCTAGAAATTTTACGCAATACGAATGGATTGATTGAAAAAGGTGATAAAATAGCGTTGATTGGTGCCAATGGTAAAGGTAAATCTACACTATTACGTATTGTAGCTGAAGACGATCTTAATTTTGAAGGCAAGGGTATCAAAGGTCACAATGTTTCGCAGACCTTCTTTGCACAGCATCAATTAGAGGCTTTGCATTTAGAAAATTCTATCATTGCCGAGATGCAAGCTTTCGCACCTAAACATACCGAGACTGAATTACGTTCGATTTTAGGTTGTTTCTTATTTACAGGTGATGATGCTTTCAAAAAGATTAAAGTCCTGTCGGGGGGTGAGAAATCGCGTGTGGCTTTGGCTAAAGCCTTGACTGCGGATGCCAACTTTTTGGTTCTTGATGAGCCGACCAACCACTTGGATATGGCTTCAGTGAATATTTTGATTCAGGCTTTACAACAATATGAAGGAACTGTTATTGTGGTTTCTCACGACCGTTATTTCTTAGATAATATCGCTAATAAAATATGGTTTATTGAGAATAAAGAAATCAAAGAATACCCCGGAACGTATCAAGAATACGAAGAATGGAATTCAAAAAGAGTCATCAAACCCGAGGTAAAAGAGGAGAAAAAGGTTGTTAAAGAAGAGCCTAAAAAGCAGAAACAAGCTCCTACAGAAGATTCTAAACGTATACTCTTAAAGAAAAATAAAGAGTTGGCTCAATTGGAAGAACAAATTGCGACAAAAGAAGTTGAAGTAAACCAATTAGAAGCTCATTTGGCTTCGGAAGAAGTTTATTCGGATGCTGTCAAATTGCAAGAAGCGACTAGAAATTACAATTCTGCAAAAGCTGAATATGACCAGTTACAACAAAATTGGGAAGTGCTAGCAGAAGAAATAATGGAATTGGAAGGATGATTTTGAAATTAAACTAATTAACCTTATGTTTAATTATTCATCATTTTATAAATATGGGTAAATACACCTACGAAGATAATGTTCTCACAATATGGGATAAACAACCTAATATATTTGCAAGAATAGTATTATATTTTTTAACAGCTGTATTTTTTATAATTGCCATTTGCACTATTCTTTTTCCTTTATTCTCTGGGATGGGATTACATATAGGAAATATATTAGGTTTAGGATTTTTTGGATATTTAACTTATATATTATTGAAAATGTCTCTATGGAATACTAAGGGTAAAGAAACTATAGTAATAACGAACAATGAACTAAAATATTCTGCTCATTATTACTTATTTAAAGGAAATAGTAAAATTATTGAACTTGATGACATCTTCTTCGATATTTATAAAGAATATCCTGATGATAATTTCGGAGCATTAAAAATTATAGATATTTCCAATAATTCAATTGAAACTGCTTCAAAATTAGACATAGAAACGTTGAATGAGTTAATAGTCATCCTAAATACTAGACTCAACTTATTAAATAAAAAGTCAAATTCAGTTTAAGAATTTGACTTTTTATTTATTTTAACTCCATTTCTACATGGGGAATATTATCTTCTAAATAAGGTTCTTCACTAACTCGTACAAACCCCACATTTTCATAAAAACCTTGCAGATGTGCTTGTGCACTAATTCGAATAATCTCAGAAGGGAAATCCTTACGCACACTCGAAATCGCCTCTCGCATAAGTACCGTTCCCAATTTCAAATGACGGGAGTTTGGATTTACCACGACCCTTCCGATGGAAGCATCCACATAAGAAATATTCGGAGGAAGTAATCTGGCATAGGCAACGACATTTCCATCGATCAGTCCCATCAAATGTTTTCCTTTCAAATCTTTATTATCGCATTCGTCATATAAGCATTCTTGCTCTAACATAAAAACGTTGATACGAAGCTGTAAAATTTGATAAAGCTCTAGACTTGACAATTCAGAAAAAGGCCGAACTACCCAAGAAACATTTGCCATAAAATTATGCCAAACTTGATTTTACGATTTCAGAAATAGTTTTACCATCAGCCTTACCAGCCAACTGTGCATTAGCAGCTCCCATTACTTTACCCATATCTTTCATTCCAGCAGCACCAGTCTCTGTTATGATACTTTTGATGGCAGCCTCAATGTCTTCACGAGATAATTGCTTTGGCAGATATTGCTCGATTACTTCTTGCTCTTCAAATTCTATTTGGAATAAATCCTCACGACCTTGAGTTTTGTAGATTTCTCCAGATTCTTTACGTTGTTTTACTAATTTTTGTAAAACCTTGATTTCAGCATCTTCTGACAATACCTCTACACCTGCTTTTTCAGTTTTAGCTAATAAAATAGCTGATTTTACAGCACGTAAGCCTCTTAGACGCACAGCGTCTTTAGCGATCATCGCCGCTTTGATATCCTGATTTATAGTTTGTTCTAATGACATAATATTTTTATTTTCTATTTACTACTGTTCCATTTGCTTGTGCCGTTGGCATGATTAGCAAATCATTAATATTTACATGTGCTGGACGAGATAAAACAAAAGAAATAGTCTCTGCTATATCTTTTCCACTTAACGGTGTCAAACCATCATATACCGTTTTTGCTCGTTCTTTATCTCCTTTAAAACGTACTTCCGAGAATTCTGTTTCCACCATTCCTGGATTAATAGCAGTCACCTTAATTCCAAAAGGTAACATATCTATACGCATCGCTTTATTCAATGCATCGACTGCGTGTTTTGTCGCACAATACACATTGCCATTTGGATAAACTTCCTTTCCTGCTATAGAACCCAAATTCACAATATGTGCATTAACACTCTGTTTAAGCAATGGTGCCACAGCTTTCGTTACATAAAGAAGCCCTTTGACATTGGTATCAATCATTCGATCCCAATCATCCAAACTACCGTCTTGAATAGGATCTAAACCTTGACTCAAACCAGCATTATTGATCAAAATATCAATATTTCTCCATGCTGTTGGTAGTTTTTCAATCGCAGCAAAAACATCTTCACGATTACGTACATCTAATACAAAAGTATATACTTCTAAATTAGGATAATCGTTTAATAATTCATTTTTCAATTCTTCTAATCGCTCTTCACGTCGTGCACATAACAACAAACGGTATATACCCTCACTTGCCAATACTTTAGCACACGCAGCACCAATTCCAGAACTAGCGCCTGTTATTAAAACTGTTCTCATTTTATTGAAATATTAGGCTAAAATAGATATTGCGAATTACCCCGCGATCTATCGGTGCCATAAATTTATTACTCAAAGATAAAACATGATGAGTACTAAATACATTACTCAAACTTTGGTTAAATCTCACTTCAGGTGAAACTTTAAAATGCGTTAAATAAAAATCAAAACCGGCCCCAACGTCCCATGACATATATTCAGGTTTCAATATTAAACCTTCAGGTATAGGTCGATTATTATTTTGCTCTATCTCAAGATTACGATAATTAGTAATTAGCCCTGACCAACGCGTTAAGCGAAACCCTCCAACAAAATATGCTCTAAACTTAGACTCCGAATTAAATAGCCTTTTCTCCTCAGATTTGAATTTCAACCCAAATGGAAACTCAAATGAGTTAAAATTATCTCCTCTTGTATCTCCTAACATATGCTTTGATTTTCGATCAAGAGCATTAAGTTCACTATCCATTGGAACATATGAAATTTGATGAGAATTAAGAATATTAAATGATGGATTAACATTAATAAAAACCCTATCATTCAGCTTAAAATCTACAGGTATACCAATGGAAAAGCCATTTGAGGATTTGGAATAAATAGCTTTTAAGTCCCCCAAATACGTAATATCAGTCATGTCTGTATCCATATCTTCGAACAATTGGTTCCACTTATCTTTGAGTTTCAATTGGTAATTTTGATTAATAAAATTGTATTGAAAACCAATATTAATCGTAGCGTCTTCGTCATACCCACTAAAAGGAAAAGAGACGAAACTTTGAGCTACCAAAATTTTAACAGAAAATAAGATCGAAAACAACAGTATAGATACGTATTTAATCATTTCGATGCTTCATAAATCGTACAAAAACCAAAAGTCTGTGGCATAACCTTAGTCGATGAAAAACCAACTTTATCAGTTATCTTTGCAAAACGTTGGCCATCAGGAAATTTAGCTACAGATTCCGGAAGATAAGAATATGCACTTGAATCTTTTGAAATTAAACGACCAAAAGCAGGAACCATTTTATGGAAATAAAAGCTGTAGAATTGCTTAATTGGGAAAGCAGTAGGATTAGATAATTCCAAAATTATAGCTTTTCCACCAGGCTTCAATACACGATAAATCTCAGCCAAACCTTGTTCCAAATTTTCAAAATTACGTACACCAAAGGCTACTGTTACTGCATCGAAAGACTGGTCTTCAAATTGAAGATTTTCGGAATCTCCTAATTGTACTTCAAATACATCCTGCAAGCCCTTTTTAGCAATTTTTTCTTTTGCTACGTCCAACATTCCTTGCGAGATATCAACACCTACAATTTTTTTAGGTTTTAATATTTGAATAGATTCAATAGCAAAATCACCCGTCCCAGTTGCAACATCCAGTATCCGCTGTGGTTGAATGGCTTGCAACAATTTGATAGCCTTTTTTCGCCATATCACATCAATACGCATGGTCATCAGACGATTTAATAGATCATATTTTTTAGATATATTATTAAACATATCTGCGACTTGTTCTTTCTTGCCACCGTCCTTTGACTTATAGGGTTTTAATGTTGATGCTTCGTTTGACATACAACAAAGATAATATATATTTTATGTAGTATAAAGAACAAATATTCACCATTATAGACAGCAACTACTCTTAAATCACTGATAATGAAAACTTAATGCGCAACACACTCATCAAGCAATTCACACGACAACCTTTTTACAGTTATCAACATCGGAAAGAGTTTTCCACATTTAAATAAAAAACTGATTATCAATAACATTACAAAACAATTCACATTTAACCCACAATATATGTTAATAATAACTCGTTATTTCATAGGACAAAATGCACTATAAATTTTTAGATCACAACGGCATGTGAACAACTATAAATCTTTATGGATAGTATTTTTATTACTTTTGTTTAACAATGGTTTTACATTCTAAATCACAGAAGTGAATCTATTGAAAAACAAAAAATCAAAGGGACAATGGAGCAAGAATTTTCGGGTCAAAACACAAACTTTAATAGAGCTAATCTTAACAAAAAACGTACAAATCTAAACAACATGATAAGTGGTTTAGGTAAGCTACCTCCTCAAGCAATTGATTTAGAGGAAGCTGTACTTGGTGCGCTAATGTTAGAGAAAAATGCACTAAGTGAGGTTATTGATATTTTGAAGCCTGATTCATTCTACAAAGAATCGCATCAAAAAATATTTGAAGCTATTTTTTCTTTGTTTCAAAAAACCTCCCCTATTGATATTTTAACTGTAACTGCTGAATTGCGCAAATTAGGCGCATTAGAAATGGTCGGTGGAGCTTACTACATCACTCAATTGACAGATAGGGTTGTTTCTGCGGCAAATATTGAATACCACGCACGTATCATTTCTCAAAAATATATCCAGCGTGAGCTAATAAAAGTCTCCACTGAGATTATTAATTCATCCTATGATGAGACTGCTGATATTTTCGATCTATTGGATCATGCAGAGAAGAGTCTATTTGATATCGCACAAAACAATTTAAGAAGAGACTCACGTAAAATGGACGACATTATGCGTGAAGCCATTAATAATTTAGAATTGTTGCGTGATCGTACAGATGGTCTTACGGGAATACCTTCAGGATTGACAGCCCTAGATAGAATGACATCAGGATGGCAACCATCAGATTTGGTTATCATTGCAGCTCGTCCTGCGATGGGTAAAACTGCCTTCGTACTTTCAGTAGCACGTAATGCTGCAGTAGATCACCAACGTCCAGTAGTTGTATTTTCATTAGAGATGTCTTCCGTACAATTAGTAAATCGTCTTATTGCTGGTGAAACTGAAATAGAACAAGAAAAATTAAAAAAGGGAAATCTTGCTGATCATGAATGGCAACAATTACATTCTAGAATTGGAAGGTTAACAGAAGCTCCCCTTATTATTGATGATACTCCGGCATTGAACGTATTTGAATTCCGTGCAAAATGTAGACGTCTAAAAGCGCAACACGATATTCAAATGGTAATCGTCGATTACTTGCAGTTGATGCATGGTAAATCAGAAGGTAAAGGTGGTGGTAACCGTGAGCAAGAAATTGGTAGTATCTCACGTGCACTGAAATCTGTGGCTAAGGAATTGAACGTACCTGTATTAGCCTTGTCACAGTTGAGTCGAGCTGTAGAATCTCGTCCTGGAAATAGTAAGCGTCCAATGTTATCCGATTTACGTGAATCAGGTTCAATTGAGCAGGATGCCGATATGGTGTTGTTCTTGTACCGCCCAGAATATTATGGATTGACAGAAGATGAAGAAGGTCGTTCGACTGCAGGTGTAGGAGAAGTTATTATTGCAAAACACCGTAACGGTGAAACAGGTATAGTTCCATTGAAATTCGTGGGTAAATACGTGAAGTTTACGGATTTGGAAGAAGACTTTGGCGGAATGGGTGTTGATTCATTCAGTGCAGGTAAAGATTCTCCTTTTAGCGGATCTGCAATGTCTCCATCTGCCTCATTTGATGATTTCATTGGAGGAAGTGGTATCACAATGCCATCACGTATGAATGATATGCCGGATGATTCTCCGTTTTAGATCCTTAATAAATCATAATATTTGAAGAAGCTGTCCAAAAAGGGCAGCTTCTTTGTTTTATTTCGATTTTTAAGAAAACTTCTAATTGTTAAGCTGCATACTTGGATACAGAGGATATTTTGGATATTTTGTAATTATTGACAGTTTTGGATTCTGTTTTATTGCTAATAGAAGAGTTTATA
>NZ_JADEYP010000071.1 GCF_020295405.1 Sphingobacterium bovistauri | reverse complement strand
AACAGACCTACCAATTGAGCGCTTACAGGATGATTATCCAAATATCTTCTTTAAAAAAAGCCCGAATTCCGTTGTCATTCGAGTACCCTCACGCACCAGGTTCCAATCTCTTGTGACGATCTCTCCGGTATCCAGTACCGTCCAGCGACGACGGCGGATATGTAGCGTAACTTTCTGACCTCGAATGGGAAAGTCTGAAATTTCAGTGGAAGGCATAAACCCCTTTGACTCCAACTTGCTGTTCTCATAACTTGTCGGAGCAATATTAAGCTCATCTAAATAAATATGGAGTTGATTGTCAACTTGATCGACTTCTAAAATCTGAAAATATTCCAAAAGCCCTTCGGGCATCAATAAGGATAGTAATTTACGTTCGGCTTCTTGCAAGGGATATCTGTATTAAGGATACTAAACTAAGAAATTTTTAACACTCCCCCCAAGAATTCAGATTGATCCCCAAAAATTTGCTGCTATTTGATTTTTAATTCAACTGTAATATGCAGAATCTGGAATTAAAAAAAGCCTTGAGAATTTCTCAAGGCTTTTGTACCCAGCGCCGGAGTCGAACCGGCACATCCGAAGATATTGGTGTTTGAGACCAACGCGTCTACCAATTCCGCCAGCTGGGCAAGCTGTTTTTGTTGTTCGACACTGCAAATATACAGTTAAAACTTACATTGCAAAAGGTTTTTTAAGCACTTTCTATAAAGTGCTTGATAATGAGTGAAAAAAATAATTTCTCTTCTAAAATAAGAAAAGCCAGCAATAATTGGACTGACCCCCAAAAGTTGGACGACTTTATACAATGTTTTTGATATAATGAGCTCGGTATTCCACCGGGCTCATTCCATTTAAATTAATTCGTATTCTTTCGTTATTATAATACTTTATATATTCTCTAATATCTTTAGCTAACTCAAAAATAGAAGTATATTTTTTTAGATAAAACAATTCTG
>NZ_JADEYP010000070.1 GCF_020295405.1 Sphingobacterium bovistauri | reverse complement strand
TCAATAAACTTTCGGAAACCTTATATTCCTTGCTAATACCTAATATTGATTCTGACGATTTAGTGTACAAATCAATACAAGTCTTCTTAAATGATAATGTGTGTTTTACTTTTCTATCCATAAAAAAATGCCCCCAGAAAGTGTCTAACTTTTTGGGGGCAGTGCAAATAAGTCTCCTTTTCTATTTTATTAAAAAATCATAAGAATTTATACACCACTGCCTCACAATCAGGTTTTACAATAAGTATCAAAATATAATTCTATACTATCTATTTCTCATCAGCTGAAAGACCGTACCGTCCAGACAAAAAAATATCCAACATACGCATATATACAGCTAGTTGTCCCATATGATGCTCGAAATGATTTTGAATAATAAATATCTCAATACTACTAATTTCAGAACCTTATTAATAAAATAATCGATAGCTTTTAGTTTCCAAATCTATCTCCTTTGACAATTCCGATAAATCAGATACTTTCACTACATTCACAGTATATCTATTATTTAAAGCATCTAATAACTTCCTTACCATCTTTGTTTCGAAAGATTTGTGTTATTACACGTTGGTAAAACTAAATAATAAATAGACAAAGCCTATTTAGCCCAATTATAAAATTCGACACTATGATTTGCTAATTATTGTAATTAAGAAATTGATTTCTTATGAGATATGTAAGAGAAATTTTCTTACTATAATCTAGGCAAAAGCTGTATTGTGTTTTCAGTTTCCTTTCCAATTTCAATCCATTGTATTCATTTCTGTCTCTTATAAATTCTAAATGTAGTATGTTATCGTAACATTTACATGTTACGATGCTTATATTCCACTACAGAAAATTGTATAACGTAAAAAAGCCTTAGTACGATTGTACTAAGGCTTTAGTTTTCATTATTGAATAAAAGAAGGCACCGACCTACTCTCCCACCTGTTACGGCAATACCATCGGCTCGGGTGGGCTTAACTGCTCTGTTCGGAATGGGAAGAGGTGAACACCACCGATATAGGCACCCAAAG
>NZ_JADEYP010000006.1 GCF_020295405.1 Sphingobacterium bovistauri | reverse complement strand
AACTCTTTGTCGTTTAATAATGATTCTCTGTCAATCATAATAATAAAGTTATGTAAATAAAAATGTGGAATCCAATTATTTATGAACTCCACATTTTATTATTTACACACTTTATAAGACAGTGTCTCTAAACTTTTGAAAAGAAAATAGAAATACTTTTTTTAGTCGATTAGATAAGCTTGTTCGATGCTTTTAATTAGTTTTATATCAGTGAAGTAATTCAATTTGGTGTCTTGAAATGCAATTTCTTTCGCTTTTTGCTCAGCATTCAACACAAATTCCTGAAATATTTTATAATGCTCTTTTCTTTGATCAATATCTTTTGATTTATATTGTTGTAACTCATCAACTAATTTTTGATTGATTTTAATCTCAACGTTAAAGTTGTTTGAAATTTGTTGAAAGACTAACAGCGGTTCATTTGATTTATCCAAATAAACAGCAAAGGCTTCTAAATTATTTTCATCAATTGTTATATAAGCTTCAAATTCAACTTGTCCAATTTGTATGGAATCTATTAATTTGGATTTTATCATTCTATAATTTGGTTAGTAACTTAACAGTACAAAAATATATTTAATTTTCATCTTTTTTACATTTGTTAAAAAAACACAAATACAATGATGCATTGTGAACTCCAAAAGTTTAAAATTAATTAATTTCAGTACCTTTGTCATACTTATTAAAATCGAAAAAAGATGAGTACACAAAAAGGTCCAATTAGTCAATTTATTGAGCACAATTACCGTCACTTTAATGCAGCAGCATTAGTTGATGCAGCAAAGGGATATGAGCAACACCTATTAGAAGGGGGTAAAATGTTGATCTCATTAGGTGGTGCTATGTCAACAGCTGAATTAGGTGTTTCTTTAGCGGAAATGATCCGTCAAGATAAAGTTCATATTATCTCGTGTACAGGTGCAAACTTGGAAGAAGATGTAATGAATTTAGTAGCACATTCGCACTACAAACGTATTCCAAATTGGAGAGATTTGACGCCAGAGCAAGAGCGTGAATTATTAGATACACATTTCAACCGTGTCACAGACACATGTATTCCTGAAGAAGAGGCTTTCCGTCGTCTTCAAGAGCATTTAGAAGATGTATGGCATGCAGCAGAAGCTAAAGGTGAACGCTATTTACCACACGAATTCTTGTACCAAGTGGTGAATTCTGGTGTACTTGAGCAGTATTACGAAATTGATCCTAAAGATTCTTGGATTGTTGCTGCGGCAGAGAAAAATTTACCTATCGTATGTCCAGGATGGGAAGATTCAACTACAGGTAATATCTTCGCGTCTAACGTAATCAAAGGTAAATTAAAGGCATCAACTGTAAAATCAGGTATCGAATACATGATTTACTTAACAGAATGGTACCGTGCTAATTCTGGTGGTAAAGGTGTTGGTTTCTTCCAAATCGCTGGTGGTATCTCTGGAGACTTCCCAATTTGTGTTGTGCCAATGATGTACCAAGATTTAGAATGGACTGATGTTCCTTTCTGGTCATACTTCTGTCAGATTTCTGACTCTACAACTTCGTATGGTTCTTATTCAGGAGCGGTTCCTAATGAGAAAATCACTTGGGGTAAATTAGATATCGATACACCTAAGTTCATGATCGAATCGGATGCTACGATTGTAGCTCCATTGGTATTCGCTTGGATTTTGGGACAATAGTTTTATAGATATTAGACATTAGATGTGAGACGAGAGAATTGAATCTCCAGTCTCACGTCTATTATCTGTTAATCTAAATAAAGAATGAATAATCTTCTTACAGACAATCCAATTGCGTTGCAAGCTTTAATGAATGAAACCTTGTTTTCAACGGGATTTGCTATAGATGAAAGTCAATCAAATTCTTTCAAAGAGGATTCTGTTATAAATTGGGATTCTTCCGCAGAGGAATTTGTTTATAAAGGGGATAAAAGCACTGGGGTATTATTCATTTTACGTTACCCTTCATTTCCATATTTTTCGCCAGCGGCTGAAGAGGCTTTTATCAAAACAATAGGGGCATTGCAACTCACACCTCAAAATGTGGCAATTGTTAATTTGGCCAATCCGCAAAACCCAAATGACTTTAAGCGTATCATGACTTTCTTTGAACCTAAGAAAATCACTTTACTAGGTGTAGAGCCAGCATCTTTAAAACTTCCTGAAATCGCCCATAACTCGTATATGAAAGGCCGTGTAGCAACCGTGTTTAATACCTTCTCCTTCGAAGAGATGTTTGCAGATGTCAATAAAAAGAAACTTTTCTGGGGAGAGTTTAAGACATTAATAGGGGCTTAAGATTGAATTTCTTCTCTTTTCTTAATAATTGCTTTGTATCTTAACCATCGATCTATATCAGACTTATCCATAGGGTAAATTTTGCTAAGGTTATAGAGATGATTTTTAGCGTTTGAATCCCCTGTCAAAGATGCCAGAAATAATTCATCAATTATATTTTTATAATCTTCAATAATCGGAAGTTTTTCCAATTCTAAATGTTTAGCTAATGCTATTTTGTTGTTTATAGAGTCGATAAATTTACTGCTTAATTGAATTGGAAGATTAGGTTTCGTGCATGTAATGTTGATTTCGTCTTTTCCCCAAAATTTCGAACCACTGTTTATAGTATATTCCACAGTTAGAACTGGAATTTCAATTTTGCTATTGTTAAAAAATAAACTATCTTTTTCTGTCAAAATCAATTTTTCAGTGCTTCTTAAATCGAATGTACCGTTTTTATGAAAATGTGAAAAAAATGGTATTTCTTCATTTTCATTTTTTACGATCGTAATTTTCTTGTAAATTCTATCGGTTAATTCGCTACAAATAAAATGAAGTTTCTCTTGATTTACATAGAAACTAATACTATTTGCGTCTTGATGCCCCCCTGATCTCCTGGATTTACCTAATATAGAATCACAACTTTGAAATAATAAACTCACTGAAATGAATAAGGTATAATAATGTTTATTCATGGTTAGATTTTTATTGAAGATAATAAATTTAATGTAAATGCTTTTGAATTTTAAATATTCAAATTTTCCTTTTTACATTTACTCCATGTTAGAATTAGTATTTGCGACGAATAATGCACATAAGCTTGAAGAGGTGCAAGCTATGGTAGGTGATAAGTTTGTGTTGAAATCTTTGAATGATATTGATTGTCAAGATGATATTCCGGAGACAGGAGTCACTTTTGAAGAGAATGCGCAGCAGAAAACAGATTACTTGGTCAATAAATATGGTTTGTATTGTTTTGGGGATGATTCAGGTTTGGAAATTGATGCGTTGAATGGTGAGCCAGGCGTATATTCAGCACGGTATTCCGGATCTCGTGATATGGAGAAGAATATTGATTTGGTATTGGAAAAATTAGGTGATAACTCAAATCGTACAGCTCGGTTTAAAACTGTTATCTCTTTATACCTAAATGAGCAACAGCATTTTTTTGAAGGCACAATTGAAGGTCAAATTATCAAAGAAAGAAAAGGAGAGAAAGGCTTTGGTTATGATCCTATTTTTATTCCAAATGGTTATGATAAGACTTTTGCAGAAATGACTTCTGAAGAAAAAAATACAATCAGCCATCGAGCTATAGCAGTAAGTAAATTAGCCGAATTTTTGAAAAAATATTAGAGATTTAAAATAGTGCAAAATAAAAAACGCTCATCATTTGATGAGCGTTTTTCTATTTCTTAATTTCTTCTTGTATTTCAGCTGTTTCTTTTTTCCTTTCAATAGGTTTTCCTTTGATTTCTTCTTCTTCTGAATCTTCTTTTTTACCTTTTTTTGGAGTTTCATCCGTTTCTTTAGGTACTTCTCTTTTACGATTTAAGAGGTCTTCCTTAGATTTTGGACGGTCTTGAGGCCTCCATGTGAATCCAGGTAAAATTTCATTTTCTTGAGTTACCAACGCAAAAGGATAAACTTTTTGATCAACTTTTTTAATCGTGATATAATCTATTATTTTTCGATCCTCCATTCTTACTTTGATGCGCCCTCCACGATCATGAAACATCTCAGTGATTATTTTTGTCTTCTCATTTTCAGAGAAAACTAAATTCTCGGCATTACCATCGACAAAAAGACGTTCAATATTGTTATTTGCAAAGAACGTCGTGATCTTACGTCCTTTTAATTGATTAAATTTAGTGGAGTCAGATAGCGCATTTACCATAAAAGCATTTTCTTTTAATAAGGCATTATCCATTTTTTGATTTATAATCTGCATATAAATGGTATCCGCTGATATTTGTGAATCTTGAGCCCATATCATAGGTCTTCCCATAAATCTAAACATAGAGTCTTGCATGCCATAGTATACAGAATCCGCGACAGCTTGCAAATCAGATTTGAATAGACGTACATTATAATGTGCCTTGACAATTCGAGTTCTTGCGGTATCAGATATTGCCGTATTTGCAGAGTCTTTAGTTGAGCTTATAGCATCAGCCTGTTGTGCGATTTTTAATGCTTTGTTAATTACACTGTCAGCATGTCCTTCGAGAGGTACAACTGCCTTTTGACGTAAAACGGAATCCGCTTTAATGGTGTTTGCGATTTGACTCCTGTTTTCACCATGATTATTTAATGTAGGTTTTACAGTTTTTTTAGGCGCAGTGGATGTTACTTTTTTATCCTCTTTTACTTTAGGTATTAAATTTTCATTGACTTCTTTTACTTTTGATAATTCATCATTTATGATTTCCTGTGTAGAATCTGATGTTTCTTCATCACCAAAATTTACCTCTACTTCCTCTATCATTTGGCCTCCACTACGATCTAATTTCAGATCTAAAGCTTTATATTCTTTTGCCAAAATCATTCGTGAGTAAAGGGTGTCAGCAGTCATGTAGACGGAATCTACTTTAGCACTGGAGTTTGCATCTGATAGCGGTGGATTTTTATCCGAAATTATAGCTTCTGATTTTTTATTATTTTTTAGTTCTGCTACTTTGATATCCTTTTCTTTAGCTTCTCTCTTAGCTGTCTTCTTGTCTAATTTGTTTTGTATTAATGGTGGTTCAACTTTTAAAGAATCTGTTTGAGTAGAGTCTGATTCATTCTTAACGACAGTGATAATATACGGCTTATTGGTCATTAGGATGGATTCCTCTCCCTGATGATATTCACCTTTGCCGCCGTATGCATAAAATTTATCTAGGGTGTCGACAAAAACCACATTTCTAAAAGCCTTTCCAATACCTGATTCACGCTCATAATGAAGACTATCACCTTTTAAAAAACGACTACCTTCTGTATATAGATTTTTCTTGTTAAAATTTGCGATACCAGTTGCGGTGTTATAAATACCTCGTTCTGTATATAAATTTTCTTTATTGTTGCCTTTAATATTAGTTGGGCCAAAGAAATGAGTATTTTTAGTGAGGCTGTTATAACGCATAGTATCGGTATACACTTTTACCGACGGATTACGAACTATTACTTTATACCTAAAATATGCATCTCCTGAACCTTCAAAATAATATGCATTTTTAGAAGTTATTGTATCAGTTTGTGTAACTATTCTCCCGCCGCCAGTATACGTACCTATTTTTGAACGCATATTGTAAGTAAGGTAGTTTGTCGTTAATACCGAATTTCGATCAACCATTTTTACATTATTTGTAAGCTTAGCTAATTGTGCTGTCGCATCATAGTGTAAATAGTCTGAGTAAATGACGGTACCTGAAGGTTGGGTTATGACAACATTTCCAAAAGCTTCAAAATATTGTTGCTTAATCTCATTTTCATAAATATAACCACTGTCCGCTGATAAAGTGTTCCCTTTATGTTCATAAACAGGATTGTAGAATGTCATATGTCCCGTTTTAGAATTGATGCGACCCGAACTTGATGAAACCAAATTCATTCTGTTTGCATCACTAATTTGCGCAGGATCTTGTCCGAACAAAAGTTGTACGGATAAGATAAGAAAGACGAAAGATAAATACTTCTTCACGAGGGCAAAAATAGATAATTAAATAGCAAAAAAATGTTAACGGATAAAAATTCATGCGAAATAAAATCAATTTTTAATGATTACTTTTGATTTATGAATATCCTGGCTCGTTTTGAACGATATGTTGTAGATAATAAGCTGTTTAACAAATCAGATAAAATCTTAGTTGCAGTGAGTGGTGGACGAGATTCTATGCTGTTGTTGTGGTTGCTTAATCGGTGCAATTATTGTTTCGAAATAGCACATTGCAATTTTGAGCTTCGCGGAGCAGAGTCTGACGGTGATGAGCAATTGGTTGTTGATTTTGCTAATGAGCTTGGTGTGCCTGTTTATGTGAAGCGTTTTGATACAACAGCCTATGCTGAATCAAACAAGATTTCTATTCAGATGGCTGCTCGTGAATTACGTTATAAATGGTTTGAAGAATTGAGAATTCAACAGGATTGTGCCGTAATTGCTGTGGCACAGCATATGAATGATGCTGTTGAAACAGTATTATTCAATTTATCACGTGGAACCGGTTTACAAGGTATACAAGGTATTTTACCTAAGAGAGATGATTCAAAGGTAGTTCGTCCTCTTTTGTTTTTGCAAAGTAAGGAAATTACCGAACTAGTCAAGGAATATGGTATTCCATATCGCGATGATTCATCTAATTTTTCTACTAAATATGCACGTAATAAAATCCGTCTGGACATTATTCCAGAATTTGAAAAATTGAATGCTGATTTTGTACCAATTATGAACGATAATATTCATAGGTTCAGGGATAGTCAAGAGGTTCTAGTTTCATATTTGAATAATCTACGTCGGGAGTTGTTCATGGAAAGGGGAAAGGACTCGTGGTGTATTGATAAAAAATCTGTACAGAAATTATCATTGAATGAATGTTATTTTTTGTTTGAGCCTTTTGGTTTTACTAAAAAAGTTTTACAGGATTTATTAGATAGTCTAAACAAGGAATCTGGACGTCAATTTGCAGCAACTAATTATCTATTAGTATTAGATAGGGAAACAATCATTCTTTCAAAGAATATTGTCCGAGAAGATGATGTTGTATTAAATGAATCAGATAAGTTTGTTAGGTGGCTAGACGTTGAATTCTCTATAGAAATTTCTGAAGATACTTCTATACAACGTGAAAAGAATATCGCAAAGTTGAATTATGAAGATTTAATCTTTCCACTAACTATTCGTTCATGGAAAGAGGGAGATGTGTTTCAACCTCTTGGAATGAGGGGAAAGAAAAAAATAAGTGATTATTTCATTCAACAAAAGATTAATATTTTGGACAAGAATCGAATTCCGATTGTGGTGAATGGTGATGGGAGAATTATTTGGGTAGTGAATTATCATTTGGATGATAGATTTAAGATTAGGGATAATACACAAAAAGTGCTTAAATTAGTTTGCAATTTACAAGCGATATGAGTCAAGAGAAACTTTTTGTCGAAAGACAATTTTTGGGAAGGGATATGACGTGGATAAGCGTTCGTATGACTTTAGCCTTATTTTGTTTTATAGTTTACTATCTTAATGTTGACCATTTACCATCGAGACAACTATTCTTTATTGTTGGTAGTTGTATCATTGTCGTGTCAATCGTTATGATGTATTTGGTACATTATAAAACAGATGTAGTCAATAATAATGTCGTGCTGAGTGGTTTGTGGTCGACTAGATTGGTAAAGATTGATTTATCTTCTATCGTAAATGTAGAGAAAAAGCCATATAGTACATATGTCTTTAATAACCCGGTGTATAACTTACATAAAAATGGCAAAATACGCTTTTATTCAGGAGGTAAAGATGCAGTTTGGTTAACAGATAGAGATGGTTTAGTATATATTATAGGTACACATCGTCAAGAAGAATTATATAATGCTATTCAAAAAGCTAAATCTTAAATAATGTTAAGCCTTTTGAGTCTGACATTTTTCTGACTGAATTTTTTAACAGTTTTGATATATTTGGATAAATAGATAATACAGAATGACAGCTTTATATTTTATTTTATTTGTAATTGCAGCATATTACGCTTTTAAATTTTCAATGCGTTTGTTACTTCCTTACGCTATGAAAAAGCTAGCAGAGCGTATGATGAAAAAGGCACAACAGGGGCAGGGGGGATTCACATATACGTATACATCAGGTAATCCTTTCGGTCCACAGTCTAATTATCAGGATGTTAATAATCATGGTAATTCTAATGGTAAGATTCAGGTTGATTATGTGCCACCGCGTGAAGAGAAACGTAAAGTAGCTCCAAATGCTGGGGAATTTATTGATTTTGAGGAAGTAAAATAGATTTTCATATTTGCTAATAATATGTAGGTTGATTAGTTTCGAAAACTAATCAACCTATTTTTTTGACTTGTTCTTTTTTAGTTTTTACTTTGTAACATGTGGTTGAAGCAACTTTCCGTTTTAAATTTTAAGAATTATACAGATTCTAATTTGTCCTTTTTGCCCGAAGTAAATGCATTTACTGGTTCAAATGGGGCAGGAAAGACCAATCTCTTGGATGCTATACACTATTTGTCGTTGTGCAAGTCTTATTTTAATCCTATAGATTCTCAACATATTAAAAGAGGTGAGGAGTATTTTATGGTGCAGGGCGAATTTGAGCGTGATGAACGCCCTGATATAATTTCCTGTAGTCTTAAAAAGAATCAGAAAAAGCAATTCAAGCGTAATAAAAAAGATTATCCTCGACTAGCGGACCATATTGGACAATTTCCTTTGGTGATGATTTCACCAAATGATACATTGATTATTCTTGACGGATCAGAAGAGCGTCGCAAATTTGTGGATAACGTGATTTCACAGACCGATAATCGCTATCTAGATACCTTGATAGCATACAATAGGATTTTGTTGCAGCGTAATACGTTACTTAAAAATATTAAAGAGAAGGGTGTTTTTGATATAGGATTGCTTGAAGTGTTGAATATGCAATTGGTGGAAGTTGGGAAAGTTATTTATGCGAAGCGACAGAATTTTATGGAGCAATTTACGCCATCTTTTCAGCGCCATTACCAATATCTTTCTGAAAGTGCGGAGGAGGTAACTTTGGTTTATGATTCACAGCTGCAAAAAAATGATTTTATGGAGTTGTTAGCATTATCTTTGGACAAAGACAGAATCCTTGAACGTACCACACAAGGAATCCACAAAGATGATTTGTTATTTACTATTCATGGTGAGATGCCATTAAAAAAGTTTGGTTCTCAAGGTCAGCAAAAGTCTTTCTTGATAGCTCTAAAATTGGCCCAATACACTTACCTACACGACCAAAATAAATTTAAGCCTTTGCTTTTATTGGATGATATCTTTGATAAATTGGACGATAAGCGTACCAAGAAGTTGATGCAGATGGTATCAAATGATGAATTCGGGCAAATTTTTATCACAGATACAAATGCAAATCGTGTTCAAAAGATTTTCGACGAAATCCAACAGCCTATCCGTATATTTGATATCAAAGGAGGGCAGACACATGCTATATAAGAAGAAGGTAGACGAAATACCTACGCGTGATGATATCAGCATGAAGCAAGCTGTAGAGAAGTGGTTAGAGGTTTACAGATTGCGTCGCAAATATGAAGAATCGTCTGTTGTTAGTTTTTGGGAAGAGATTATTGGCCCTTACATCGCAAAAAGAACCCAGCATATCTACATAAAAGACAAAAAACTCTATGTAAAAGTGGATTCGGCTGTTGTCAAACATGAATTAGCTATTAATCGACGTCAAATCATAGGTCGGGTAAATGAACATGTGGGACATGTGATAGTCGAAGAGTTTGTAATTTTGTAAAATAGTTTTATTTCATGCAATTTAAATATTATGCTGGTGCATTATTCTCATTTGTTATTTGGGGATGTTTTGCTTTGGTATTGCGTCCGTTGAGTACATATGCTGCTTTAGATATTTTGACGTATCGGGTTGCTTTTTCTGCCATAATAATTTCACTCATAAGTTTATTATTTCGTTTTAAAATCACAAAAGAGAATATTTTATATATTAAATCTCTAGCAGCAAAGAATCGTATAAAAATCATTATAGCAACATTTGTTAGCGCATTAATGCTTGCGCTGAATTGGTATTTATACATCTATGTGATGAATGCTGTGAGTGTCAATGCAACATCCCTGGCCTATTTGATCTGTCCAATTCTTACGACTATGTTGGCTTCATTCTTTTTGAAAGAAAAACTCAATTTGGGGCAATGGCTAGCAATAGGATTGAGCGTTGTAAGTTGTTTGATGCTGTCGTATGGCCATTTTATGGATATGCTATACAGCGTAATTATTGCCCTGTCGTATGCTATTTATTTAGTGTTGCAAAAAGCGAATACCCAATTGGATAAGTTTTTTACATTAACACTTCATATACTTATTAGCTCATTATTCTTGGTTCCCTTGGGTATGAATGCCAATATATCAGTTGCACATTCTGACTTATTTTATCAATACGTTTTAATTATAGCCGTATTGTTTACAATTATCCCCTTATTCTTGAATATGTATGCGTTGAAAGGACTTGATTCTTCAGTAGTTGGTGTGTTACTGTATATCAATCCGATTATTTCTTTCTTGTTAGCTATTTTTTATTTTGAAGAGGATATTAACCTTTTGCAAGGTTTAGCCTATGGGCTTATTTTTCTAGCGGTTATTATTTTTAATGTTAGTTATTTTCAAAAAAGAGATAGCCGCTAAGTGCTGTTTAACGGCTGGTATAATGATGTTACAAACGAAGGCCACCCGTATTTATCCCGAAGAATTCAGAACGCATATAAGCCCAAGCCATCATATTAGCGAATAAGATAGAGTTTGCTACTTCCCTGTGATTTGCAACAATGCCGAGACCATATGCTTTTCTGATAGGAAAGTTATTGTTGTTCGTCGCGAATGGTTGAGTAAGAAGCGAGGGAGTCAAAGTGTTGGGATATGTTCCTGATGCAAATTCATTTGCTAAAAAACCAGCATCACCAATCCAAATAAAATTTTTTGTACGATCTCTAAAAAATGTTGTTGCAGTAGGTGTACCTGTTTCACCGACTCTAATATCTCCGCTGTAAGAATAAATACTTGTTTCAGGTATTCCTGAGGCTTCCCAGGTTATAGAACTGTCTTCTCCCCAAAATGCCTCGAAAAATGTTTGCGGACCAATAGTTCTTGTATATTTCCCGTTACCAAATGGTCCATTTAATATCATGTCATCAATATCATTCAATTTGTATATTGAACCAGGACCATATCCTGTTGTTCCCATTGTAACGCTACTGCTATACATTAGTCGTAGGAAATCAAGATGTTTACCAGTAACTGCAGTTCCGTCATCATCAGTCATAAGAATAAGTACTCCTCCTTTATCCACATAGCTTTTTAATAAGTTGATCTCAGTATTGTTAGCAGCTAAAAAATAATAGTAGTAGCCAATTATTATTATATCAGGTTGATCTATATTAGGAATACTACTTCCGATGTACGTGTTTAAAGCATTTGTTCCACTTGTTGCGATACTGTTTACATGTGTATATGGGCTTGCAATTTTTACTAAGCTGTTAGTGTTATTTCCAAAATTACGTGTATCAGTTATCATATTCCTTGCTGCCTTTGCTTCAGCACCATAACCATAAACTGTACTGATTGCTAAATGTAAAATTTTCTTTTGACCTATTAAATGATGTAATTTTAAATTTCCTATATGTGATTTCCCAATTTGAGGAGTAAATGTTTCGAAAGTAGCTTCTCGTGGAGTTGCTGGTACAATGAGGTTTGCCGTACTTCCATTTACATATTGTACACTCAAGCTTTTGATTGTTACTTTGTAAGAGTTTATCAAACTAGGAGAGGATGTGTAGTACTTTGCTTGGATGATATGCGTACTGTCAGGGTGGGGATGTGGGGTAAAATTGAGTGCGCCAACTGACACTACTGTGGCTCCTCCGGATGTAATCCCGCTTAAAATTGAGAAGCTCGAGGAGGCCGTGTAATTTTGACTAAATTCGGCATCTATATCTGTTATATTTCCGTATAATGATTTCGTATTTATTTTTACATATATCTGTGCCAATTTGTGCGTAAAGGTAATCGGTAAACTTACTCCTGTGGAATTTGAAACTACACCAGCAGGTCCTGATGTTGCCCAAAGTAAATCCTTATCTATAGGTGTAGTGATAGTCGGATTAGTGGGGTCAGGTTGTGAAATGTCCTCATTATTATTGTAGGAGTATGCATACCATATATATTCTCTACCCTGTTGCACAGAGATTTCAAATGGTGTCCCAGCTACACATTGAAATGATTTAGCAAACTGGTTATTGTCTTTATAATACAGAATTATCCGATATGTTATGCCATTTGACATAGTTTCTGTCGCTGATAATTTGGTTTTTGAAGCCACATTTGAACTTAATTCTTCACCTATATTTCCCTCAGTTGCATATTCATTGAGGTAGACCTTTGATGTTAATTGGGTTTCTTGATTTGAAAGTCCGGTATTTTTACTTTTAAATTGAGTTTGAGTATTTTTTCCTAAATCTGTATCATAATTTTTTATTCCTATTACATTGAAAATTATCTTGGAATTTTCTTCACTTGATATTTTTTTCTCTTTTGTACAAGAGGACATTATTACTAAAAGAATAAAAATTATACTGTAATTTTTATTTGATTGGAGCATCGTGTTTTTCATAAGGTCAAAAGGTGATTTGGTCGTTTTTAACTTCTTCAATCCATGTTTCTACTTCTGGGTTATTATTATTTCCACCAGACATAAAGCTAGCAGTAGATGTGGAGGAGATACAATATTCAGTCACCAATTGAACTAAATGTATCTTCGGAGAAAGATATTTGCTCTGTTTCATAAGTTTAGTAGGTGTAGAGTGGTTGGTAAACCATTTAAAGTTAATCTATTTTTCTGTTAAAGCATATTTTTTATAAAAAAAAAGTGATGCAAATTACTTTTTCCTGTATTGAATAGGTTTTTTATGTTTTTATTGATTATCGGAAAGTTTGTTGGTGTAATTTCTAAATTTTTACGAGAATATTTGTTGCGGGATTATGACAATGTGGACTGTTTTAATATTAACTAAATGGCTAAGTTTGTGCTTTTTGGACTTTTAATAAATTATTGAAAATAAGTGATTTATCATGATTGCTAATTTGGAACAAAAGGATAATAGCCACCTTTATAAAACAGGAATTATTCAACAGACAGCTTATTGGTCTACTGTAAAAAAGCTTCAAGGAATTCATTCTGTCTCTTATAATTTCAGCAGTAAGGCTGCGGATTTGTATTGCTTGACTAAGGAAGAAACATATATTATAGGTGATTTCTTGATAATGCTACAGAACTTGGATGCTGAACACTGTATTGCATATGTGCCTTATGGTCCTGAGATTGAACCTTCGGAGGAGCAACAAGGTTACTTTTTGGAGCAGCTTTCGGAAGCATTGCGTCAATATTTGCCGGCAAGTTGTATCATGATTCGCTATGATCTGTCTTGGCAATCACAATGGGCCAATGAGGATGATTGTTACGATCTGCATGGTAATTGGATTGGACTACCATCAAAACGTATACAAGAAATGCGTGTCAACTTTAATACAGAATTTGGTAATTTACGTAAAGCTAATACGGATATACTTCCTTCTAATACAATCTTTATAAACCTGAAAAATGAGGATGACATTTTATTAGGTAATATGAAGCCTAAAACTTGCTATAATATCAACTTGGCGAAGAGAAAAGGTGTTACTATTGAATCATTGGGATTAGAGAGTTTAGAAATATGGTACGAGTTATATAGACAGACAGCTAAGCGCAATAATTTCTTTTTACATGATATTAACTATTTCAGAATAGTTTTATCTGCTCGAGCGAATAATTCGGATTCTCCTGCTGATGTATATATGTTGGTGGCTCGTGTTGATGAAGAACCTTTAGCGGCTATGTTTTTGGTTATTTCTGCGAATCGTGCGACATATTTATATGGAGCTTCCTCAACAGAAAATAGAAATTTTATGGGAACCTATGCCCTGCAATGGAGAGCGATGCAAATGGCAAGAGATAAGGGCTGTACAGAATATGATTTCTTTGGAATATCTCCAGATGCAGATCCTGCGCATCCTATGTATGGATTGTATAGATTTAAATCAGGCTTTGGTGGTGATATTTTTCATCGTATGGGCTGTTGGGATTATCCTTTGGATAAGCGTAAATATGAATACTACGCAGCCATGGAGTTTCAAAATCAGCGTTATCATATATAAAAAGAATAGGCTTGCAAATTTGCAAGCCTATTCTTTTTATAAGTATTGATCCAAATCTCCTTTTCCCTCACGTATGATTTCGAAATCATCATTAGTGACATCTACTACAGTTGAAGCAATGTTGTCACCATAACCGCCATCAATAACTAAGTCTACACTATCTTGATATTTTTCATAAATCAATTCAGGGTCAGTCGAATATTCGATAATTTCGTCTTCGTCATGGATAGATGCTGTTACAATTGGATTTCCTAATTGCTTGACAATCTCACGAACGATGTCGTTGTCAGGAATACGGATACCTACTGTTTTCTTTTTAGAGCTTAATAATTTTGGTACTTGATTACTCGCATTAAAGATAAAGGTAAATGGTCCAGGTAATGCTTTTTTTAATACACGGAAAACAGCAGTGTCAAATGGTTTGGTATATTGTGAAATGTCTGTCAAATCATAGCAAATGAAAGATAAATTCGCTTTTTCGGGTCTTAAGCCACGTATTTGACAAACTTTCTCGATTGCTTTTTGGTTAGTGATATCACATCCAATACCGTAAACAGTATCCGTAGGATAGATAATTACACCACCTTTTTTCAATATATCCACAGCTTGATCAATCGCTTTTGGATTGGGATTATTATTGTAAATTTTTAAAAGCATAGATATAAATAAAAACTTATAAAATATAAAACAGTACTGTTCAAAAGAAAAGAGAGCTGTTATTGAAATAACAACTCTCTTCGTTTATTGTTTAATATTAAAACTCTGCATTCTTCGGCGTGCGTGGGAAAGGAATTACGTCACGGATATTTGTCATACCTGTGGTGAATAACACCAAACGTTCAAAACCAACACCAAAACCTGAATGTGGAACTGAACCAAAACGGCGCGTATCTAAGAACCATTCAATTTCTTCCGGCTCAATACCCACTTCTGCCATACGTGCTAAAAGTTTCTCTAAGTTTTCTTCACGTTGTGAACCGCCTACCATTTCTCCGATACCCGGGAAAAGGATATCCATCGCACGAACAGTGTGACGACCTTCTGAGTCCACTTCGTTTTGTTTCATATAGAAAGACTTGATTTCTCGAGGGTAATCCGTCAAGATAACTGGTTTTTTGAAATGTTTTTCTACCAAATATCTTTCGTGTTCCGATTGCAAGTCTGCGCCCCAACCTTCGATCAAATACTTAAATTGTTTCTTTTGGTTTGGTTTGGAAGCTTTCAAAATATTAACAGCTTCTGTATATGTCAATCGTTCAAAGTTGTTTTCTAAAACAAAGTTTAATTTCTCTACTAAATTCAATTCCGAACGTTCCGCTTGAGGTTTTGATTTCTCTTCTTCTAGCAAACGATTCTTTAAGAATTCTATTTCCTCAGGACAAGATTCTAAAGCATATTTGATTACATATTTCAATAAATCTTCAGCCAAGTCCATGTTGTCTTCCAATTCGTAGAAAGCCATTTCAGGCTCAATCATCCAGAATTCTGCCAAATGACGAGTCGTGTTAGAATTCTCTGCACGGAATGTAGGACCGAATGTATAGATATTACCAAAAGCTAAAGCCGCCAATTCACCTTCCAACTGACCAGATACTGTCAAGTTTGTCGATTTTCCGAAGAAATCTTCTTTGAAATCTACTTTACCATCTTCTGTCAACGGTGGGTTAATCGGGTCTAAAGTAGTTACTCTAAACATTTCACCAGCGCCTTCGGCATCTGAACCTGTAATAATAGGCGAGTGGAAATATACGAAATCGTGTTCTTGGAAAAATTTGTGAATAGCAAATGACAAGGCGTTACGCACTTTGAATATTGCATTGAAAGTTCCTGTGCGAACACGTAAATGTGCAATCTCACGCAAGAATTCTAAACTGTGTTTTTTGGGTTGCAATGGGTATTTTTCAGGATCCGAATCCCCAATTACCGATACATCTGTAGCTTGAATTTCTACACGCTGACCTTTGCCTTGTGATTCTGTCAATAGACCTTTTACACGAACAGCTGAACCCGTAGTGATTCTTTTCAAGATTTCTTCTGGAGTGTTTTCGAAATCGACTACAGCTTGGATATTATTAATTGAAGAACCATCATTAATCGCTATAAATTGATTATTACGAAAAGTTCTAACCCAACCTTTTACAACGATTTCTTTTCCAAATTCTTCGGAGTTTAATAATTCTTTGATTCGTGTATGTTCCATTTTGTATGTAAGGAATTTATTATGCTTAAATTAAGAAGACAAAAATACGCTATTAAATTGTGTTATAAAAATTCAAATTCATAGATTTTGACGGTGGTAAGATTATTTGGAAATTCCATTCTAATGTTTTGTTTAAGACCAATAGTTTAGAATAACTAGTAACAGATGAAGCCGAAGGTTAGATTTCCTGTTTCGCAGGGTTGGCATAATGTAAAATCTCTAATTCAAAAATTACAAGTAGAAGTAAAGAAGCTCCTGTAAATTGAATCTATTGATAGTTTGCAACGGGATTATACGAAGGATTATTGATCAGCGTTGTCCAATCTGGGTTTCTAACACAACGTACGTTTAAGAGCGGAGACCGGATAACATTTAAGCTTCCTAACAATCCAATATTTAATATATTGGCGGTTGACATTCCTTTAGCAAATGTTCCAACTATGCTGGGAGGATTAAAGGACAATATCGATGTCTTTCGCATACCAAGATATCCCCAAGCCCCTATTTGGACGAGACCTAATAGATTAGTGCCTTGTTCATTTGTCCAAAATGTTGCCGCTCGACCATAATTTCCTAACTGTAATGTGACAAGTCCATTATTGTCTAAACCTTCTAGAACCGCTATGTCGGCATGTAGGCCATTGAAATAAAAACGTAAAGTTCTGGATGTTATAGGATAAATATCTGATGATACTGGATTTGGCGTGTATTCTATGTATAATGATGCATTAGGGCTAATTGCTCCTTGAGTTGGATCAGAAATTACACCATCTGTTATAGTAGATAAAATATTGGTAAGAGCCCCCCCCTCATGTGATAATTTACTTTGTGATATTCCTATGTTTGATGCAGAAGGTTGCATCCATCTATATGCCGGGAATATTAATGCACAAGGATCTTTTTGTTCGCTAGGCTCACTTGAAGCGAATTTTCTCGGTATATGCCCTCGGAAGGAAAAGTAGCTTATAGGGTCATTCGTTTGTTTATTATTATGATAAAATCGGTATGGATTTCTTCCACTCTCTTTTCTGTATAAATTTGCTCGAGCCCATTGTACGCCTGCGTATGTAAGTGCCGATTCAATTAAATATACTTTGGCTTTTGCTCGAGCTCCCACTGCCAATTGGGAGTTTTGTGAGAAGGAAATTGCAGTTTCAGGATATGTTCTTGATAATCCATCATCAAGTTTTATTTTCAAACTTTTTAGTGTAAATGTTGGATTAGAGATAGTTCCGGTAGCCACCGTATGTAGGGCTGCGCCTTTTCGGTCTGTGAAACTTTCTTCAATATTATAAAAGTTTTCATTGGTTAATGTAATAGTGCTGGTATTAGTTAGTGCACCAGAAATGTTGTTTTCTTTTAGATTGAAGTTGGCTGTTTTTAATAATGTTGCTGGTAGTTCAATGTTTAGATCTTCTATTTCATCTGTAAATATTCCTCTTGCATCAAAATCGAGTTCTATTTGAGAAGTTTTTCTTTCGAAAGTAATATTGATGACATGATGGCCGGATTCTGTTAGGGTAAATTCTCCTTGGTCATATAGGAAATCTTTGTTTTCTCCCATAGGGACAATTGGATTATTTAAATCGTTTTCAGATATATTTGGTAAATCTGCGGTATTATTATAAGAGTAGGTATACCATTTGTACGTAATTCCTCGTACAATATCTATAGTTACAGTTTCACCTGTCGAAACGTTTGATATTAAATCTAGTTTATTGACAAACAATTCTGTTTCTCCTTGAACTTTGTATATTAATACTCTATATTTAATATTTGGGGGAAGTTTAGAAACGGCTGCAAATCTTTTAGAATAATTTATTTTCTCATTATTAGGTTCATCAGCAGAAATTATTGTCAGTATATCAAAATTTTCTGCACTCACATAATTACTAAATCTTTCTTGTTTAGTTATCTTGGTAGTGCCTAATTTTTCAATTGTGTTGTTAACACCATTCAATTTGATTTCAATTGTAGCAGTTTCAAGTTTTGTTTCTGACTTTCTACATGAGAAAAGTGTTATAGAAATTAGAAAAATTATTGTTTTGTATACTGAGGTGGTCATAGGTAAGTGGTTTTATTATAGGTCATTATACGTTGTGTTTGGGGGAGCTTGGTCAGTCCAGTCTATTACATCTGGCTGATATGTTAAATTGGCATTACCAATCGACGCCGTAGACGATGAATTGGCAATAGTAGTTTCTATAGATATAGCTAAAGCATATACTATTGGAGCTTTATATATTGTTTTTTCGGGTTTATTTGAAATGATTAAATCCATAAATAGTAGTAGATGTATTTCAAAACAAAGTATAGTATAATTTGTTTTGTTAAATAGTTATCTAAATATAAATAATCTTCTAGTTAATTATTATAATTTTAGAAAAAAAATAAAAAAAAATAATCTTGCATTTAATTAGGATTTGATTTTATAGTAAGAAAATTGTATGGTTGATATAACTTTAAAGAAATTACAATTAACATGAGCATAATCTTAATTTTTACTTCAATACTTTTTATCTTACATATACTCCCGTTCTTTAAGAATCAACATTGGGTCTTTCGAGTACCAGATTTTATACGACCACAATTGTTGTTTCTACAATTATTGACATTAGTTTTTACGATTATTTATTGGAATAAAATTGAATATTCGTGGGCTATTCTACTCATGTTACTTTTGTGCATAGCCTATAATTTTTATGTGTTTGCGCGATTCACTAAATTTTGGAGGGACAATAAGTTTAAACCATCGGAACAGCATTCCCAACATGTGAAGATTATTTCCGTCAATGTTTATCAATTTAATAGCGAATACGAACGTTTTGTGCAAATGATTCGTAAAGAGCAACCTGATATTTTTCTGACGATGGAAAGTAATCAAGAGTGGGAAAATGCCTTTCAGGAATTGAAGGACGATTATCCGAATTTTAAGGAAATAGCGTTAGAAAATACCTACGGGATGCATTTCTATTCTAAGCTTAACATTCGAAATATGAAGGTTCATTATTTCGTAGCAGATGATTTGCCAAGTATAGAAGCAGAATTGGAAACAGAAGATGGTTATCGATTTGTGTTCTTTGGGGTACATCCACCACCACCAAGTCCTACCGAAGAAGAGACCTCCAAAGAACGAGATGGCGATTTATTGAGTTTAGCAAAGCAAGCTAAGAAACAGAATCTACCAGTAGTGATCACAGGAGATTTTAATACGGTCGCTTGGTCTAGTGTTTCCATCTTATTTAAGAAAGCGAGTGGTTTGATCGATGCGAGATATGGTCGAGGATATTTAGCCACATTCCATGCTAAATATTGGTTTTTCCGTATTCCGTTGGATTTATTGTACCACAGTCCAGATGTTTTTGTAGATGATTTGAAGATTCTGCCGTCAATAGGCTCGGACCATTTTCCGATGTGTTGTACTTTTTATATTGATAAAAGGAATGAAGAACAAGAAAAGGATGTGAAGACTTTGGATGCAGAAGAGAAGGAAGAAGTAGAAGAATTGATAGAAGAAGGAAAGGATGAGGAAAGTGATAATAGAAGTGATGAATAAAAGACAGGCAATCTTATTGCCATAGTGGTTTTGTTATTCTTTAACGCTTTTAATAATTATTTATGTAAAAACCAACTGCAATAAGTGATCCTGCAATTAATAGAAGAATAGGTTTTAAGATTTTATACAATCCATCCGATGTCTTATTCTTTAACAAGAACGTCAAGTTCATAAAAACGATTGAAAGTATGGATATGTTTTTCCCATAATAAAAAACCAAAAAACTAATTACAATTAATGCGATAAATAAAATATCTGTTTTGTTAAATTTTAATGTCATAATAATTGGTTGGTATATGAGATTTAAATATATAAATTAAATCCTATATTATAAAACAACAAAGAAGCCGAGATGTTCTCGACTTCTTTGTTGTTTTACCCCTTAATACTCTTTATAAAAGCAGGAATTTTTTCTAAGTAATTTTCTTCAGCTAGAAGCTTGACAAAAGCTGTTCCGACAATTGCTCCATTGGCGTAATTTGTCGCTTTTTGGAAAGTCTCTTGATTAGAAATACCAAAACCAATAATAAATGGATTTTTCAAGTGCATTTCTTTGATACGTTTGAAGTATGCTTCAGCTTGGTCTTTTACTTCTAAATTTTTACCAGTAGTGGCATTCGATGAAAGTAAATAAATGAAGTTGGTAGACAAATCATCGATTTTGCGAATGCGTTGTTCTGAAGTTTGTGGTGTTACCAAGAAGATATTGCTTATTCCATTTTCTTCGAAAATAGTTTGGTACAATTCTTCATATTCATACATCGGCAAATCTGGAATGATTGTTCCGTTTACACCAACTTCTTTACAAGATTTGCAGAAATTTTCTACCCCATATTGCAATACTGGATTTACATAGCCCATTAGGTATACTGGAATGCTAACATGTTTGCGTAAATCTTTTAATTGCTCAAAAAGAATTTTTAGCGTCATGCCATTTTTCAAGGCTTCCTCCGAAGCATGTTGAATAGTTGGACCATCGGCTACAGGATCAGAATATGGAAAACCGATTTCTAAGAAATCAGCTCCAGCTTCTTCCAATGTTTTGGCAATCAGTACGGTACTATCCAAAGTTGGATAACCCGCTGTAAAATATATGGACAACAATCCGTTTGAATGTTTTGTTACTTGCATTTTCTAAAAGCATTATGCTTTAGGCTTTAAGCTCTAAGCGGATGGCTTATAACCTATTGCCTATGGCAATATTATAAATTGAAATACTTCATATAATTATCTAAATCCTTGTCTCCACGACCTGAAAGACAAATCACGACGGTTTCATCACCTTTGAAATTCATTTTTTCCAAATGTGCCAACGCGTGTGAACTTTCAATTGCTGGGATAATACCTTCCAATTTCGTTAGGCGTAATCCAGCTTGCATCGCTTCATCATCCGTTGCAGAAACATATTCACCACGACCTGATTTAAATAACCAAGCGTGTTGTGGGCCAATGCCTGGATAATCCAAACCAGCCGAAATAGAATAGGGCTCGATAACTTGACCGTCTTCGGTCTGCATCAAAATCTGACGTGAACCATGTAATACACCTTCTTTGCCTAAAGCTGTGGTGGCAGCAGATTCACCAGAATCAACTCCATGTCCAGCTGCTTCAACGGCTACAATTTTTACATTCTCCTCATCCAAGAAATGATAAAACATACCAGCAGCATTCGAGCCGCCACCTACACAAGCCATCACAATATCAGGCGTTTCTTTTCCAGTTTTTTCTAGCAGTTGTTTTCTCGTTTCGAAGGAAATAATAGATTGAAAACGTGCCACCATATCTGGATAAGGATGCGGTCCTACGACCGAACCAATAATATAATGTGTATCGACTGGATTGTTAATCCAATCACGTAACGCTTCGTTTGTTGCATCTTTCAATGTTTTACTACCAGAAGTCGCAGGAACTACCGTCGCACCCATCATTTTCATACGGGCGACGTTTGGTGCTTGACGTTGGATGTCAACTTCGCCCATATAGACCACACATTCCAAACCTTTCAACGCACAAACTGTAGCCGTAGCCACACCATGTTGTCCAGCACCTGTTTCGGCAATAATACGTTTCTTGCCTAATTTTTCTGCTAACAAAATTTGACCAATTGTATTGTTGATTTTGTGTGCGCCGGTATGGTTCAAATCCTCTCTTTTTAAAAAGATATTTGCACCATAACGTTCCGACAAACGCTTAGCATGATACAATGGAGAAGGTCTTCCAACGTAATCTTTCAGTAATTGCTCAAATTCTTCCTTGAACGAAGGATCATCCATGATTTGCAAATATTGATTTTGCAATTCTTCCACATTGGGATACAACATTTCGGGGATGTAAGCGCCGCCAAATGGTCCGTAATATCCTTTGCTATCTACTTGATATTTACTCATTTTAGTATAGAGAATGCTTGTGTTAACGAATCTGTATTTTTTAATGCTGGTTCGAGTTCAAATTTTGAATTTAAATCCAAACCGTATAATTTGTTGTCTTTATAATTTGCAGCTTCTTCGATATTTTCTAACGAAATTCCCCCGCTTAACCAATATGGTGTATCGTAAGGATAATCTTTCAATTTCTCCCAATCAAATGTTTGTCCAGTTCCACCGTATTGTTTGCTTTTGGTATCAAAAAGGAAATAATCAACTTTTCCCTCGTATGCCGAGATACTTTCCCAATTGAAGTCATCATCAATGCCAAAAGCCTTAAAAGTTTCAATACTCAGATCCTTTATTTCTTGGCAGAATTCTGGCGATTCATCCCCATGCATTTGGACTACCTGCAAATCAAATTCTTTGATTTTTGTAATAATTTCCTCTTTCGATGCATTTACAAAGACACCAACTTTTTTTATTGTTGAAGGAAAAGAAATTGCAAGTCTTTCAGTGACAAAACGAGCTGACTTTGAATAGAAAATAAAACCAATATAATCTACAGGAAGCTTCAAAAGCTGCTGGATATTTTCCACATCTCGCATCCCACAAACTTTTATTTTTAATTCTTTATTCATCATTTATTTTCTTGTCATTCCGAGCTTTGCGAGGAATCTCTAAATTAGTCAAAAGATATTTCGCTTTGCTCAATATGGCAGTTTGTAATTGTCATTCCGACGGAAGGAGGAATCTCTAAATCATACCTCATCATTAAGAAATCTCCATGACGGATTAAGTGAGTTTATTAAATCTTCTTTTTTACTTCTACACCATCCTTTTAATTCTTTTTCTCTTTCTATGGCATTATTTATATTGTCATATCTTTCCCAATAAATTCAATAGTAAACATTATACTTTCCTGTAAAATGACGTTTAGTCTTTTGAGAATCAGTGTAATGTTCTTGTAATCTTGTAGGTAAATCATTAGTAACACCTATATACAAAACTGTTCTATTTACATTAGTAAGTATATAAACAAAATAGTTATGTATCATAATATTTTATTACTGTTAATTATATTTTTAGATATTTCGCTTCGCTCAATATGACATTTAGTGATTCCTCCTATTGTCGAAATAAAACGTTAATTTCCTGTCAATTTCTTCAAACTATTCAATGCTTTTAATCCCAATAACGATTCTTCAGCTTCGTAATAACAATCACCAAAAGTTTTTTCGGGATGGAATGTCTTGATGGCAAAAGCAGCGTTCGTTAATACCACATTATTTTGAACGGTATTACCATTTCCTTCAATAATTTCTCGGAATATTTTAGCGGCTTCTTCTACATTATCCCCACCAGCTAATTCTTCCGCTTTTACGGTGTCAAGGCCTAATTCATCTACAGTGTAATAATTTTCACCAGTATTGTTGATAACTTTAAAATCTCCCGTCAACGATATTTCATCATAACCATCCAACGCGTGGATAATACTGTATTGTTTGTCTGTGTTTTGATACAAATAACCATACAAACGAGCTAATTCTAACGAAAAAACACCAACGGATTGGAATTTTGGATTTGCTGGATTCGTCAATGGTCCAAGCATATTAAAGAAAGTTTTAATTCCCAAAGCACGACGAATTGGTGCTACCGTCTTCATCGCTGGATGAAATAACGGAGCATGTAAGAAGCAAATATTCGCTTCGTCTAATTGCTTCTGCAAAGTATCCTTGTCGTTGGTGAATTGATACCCCAAATATTCCATCACATTCGAAGAGCCACAGCCTGATGAAACTCCAACATTGCCATGTTTAGCGACTTTATAACCTGCTCCGGCCACAACAAAAGATGCTAATGTAGATATGTTAAATGTATTTTTTCCATCACCACCTGTACCGCACATATCTATCAGGTCGTAACCCTGAAAGTTCATTTTAAGACATAAATCATACATTGCATCACGGAATCCACCCAATTCTTCCACACGAATACTACGCATGCCATAGGCAGTCATAAAGGCCGCAATTTGGTGTGTGTCGTATTTCCCCGTGGCAATATTGGTCAAGATTTCATACGCTTCTTGACGTGTGAAAGATTTGTACTCGAATAAATGCCTTAATATTTCTTTCATTTTGAATGTATAATTAAAAGTTTGGTTTCTAGGTTATTGCCAAATAAAAAGGCTCACCATGTTGGCAAGCCTATTATATTTTGATTGTATACAAATTTATGCAATAGGAGAATGCCACAACGTTAATTGTTGTGCCACCACCATGCGTTATTTGATACAAATTGATTCATTTCTAAATTCTTCTTAACAAATATCAACTATCTTTTTAAGAATGTCAAGAGTTTTTAGAAAAAATTATTGAGATTGAAAATATCATTTGTAATGTACATAAAACTTGTTTTTAAACAATTCTGTTGGATCATATTTCTTTTTTAACTCGAAGAAACTTTCTGCTTGTGGATAAGATTTGTGCAATAGTGCTTTGTCATTGTGTAATCTGTATGGTAAATAAAACGTTCCTTCATTTTTGATAGCAATGTTAGTAAGTTTTTGTGTCAATTGTTTCATCTCTAATTCTGCTTTATCTGTTTTTGGCTGATTAAATAAAAAGACAAATCCAAACATATGTTCACGTGCATATCGCATATAACTTATAGTATCTTCTGTTACATCGCGGATAGTTATATTAAGCAAATCAATACTTTGGTGAGGCAATACTTTTTGAATTTCTTTGATGAATTTGTTGAAGTTTCTATCTGGTATGAAATATTCATGAAGAATATCGACTGATAGTGAGTCTTTGTTTTCAATCAGCTCTACTCTTTCATTTAGCAATTCATTACGACTATAAATTTGACTTTCCCCAAATTTATAAGCATAATTTTCGAGACCTGCTCTTAATTCCTTTCCATATTCGCTATTAACCGTGCCTCTAAAAATTAATCTTTTTAATTCTGTGGGTATGCTGTTGTAACTTGAGTTAGGCTTATCATTTGTTTTTGAAAATACATTTAGTGTTGCATTCTTTAGAAAATTGTCTTTTGAAATATCTAATCTTCCGTACACTAACTCTGCTTTTTGATTTTTGGTGACATGTTTTGCAAAATAATTCAAGTATTCTTCTGCAGGAAAAGTCATTCTTGAATATTTAAGAGGAGAGTTTTGGGAAATTTCCAATTCGGCTTCCAAAATAATAGCAAAAAGACCATATCCGCCAATTACTAGTCTAAATAGCTCTTCATTGTTATTAAATGAACAGTTTATTACTTGACCGTCGGCAGTCATCACTTTCAAGGATTTTATACTGCTAGAAATGGGAGGAGAGCTTGGTTGCCAGCCATGACCATTGACACTTATGGAGCCTCCAATACTAAATGAGCTAAAAGCTTGCATCACTTTTACTGTGCGATTAAATTTATCTAATTGCGCTATAGCTTCACTCCAAGTAGCTCCTGCGCCAATTTTCATAGTGCTATCTAGCGTGTCGATGCTGATTTTGTTATACGGAAGCATATTAATTACAATTCCATTGGTATACATCGTATGACCACCCATAGAGTATTTCCCTCCTGCTATAGAAATAGGTAATCTTCTTTCTTTTGCTAATTTAAGTAGAGATTGAAGTTGCAGAATGAATTTATCTTCATCTTGTTGTACCTCAATAATACTATCAATTTTTGTTAGGTTTAAATGACTAGCATCGTTTGTAAAACCTCTAGGTGTTGTTATACTATCCATATTTTCATGCCATTTTGTTTTTAATAGATGAAATGATGGTTTTGCTACTAATAGTATTGTTAGTAAGATGAAAGTCGCTAGTATATATTTCAATTTCATATTCTTTGGTGTCTTTAGAATATAAAATTACAATGGATTTGAAATTCTAAATTTGCCATAAGGCAAAAAATTAGACTTTCGAACGAATTCGGCTTAAGGTGTGTTGCGTGATACCGAGATAGGATGCAATATAACCAAGAGAGGCGCGTTTTATTATTTCGGGATAGCGTTCTATCAGTTGTTGGTAACGCTCTTTGGCGGATAGCATGCGCAGTGAATTGGCTTTTTCTTCACTTCGGATATAATATTGTTCTGTAAGTATCCTTCCGATATAGTTGAATTCTGGAAATTCGAGGTATAATTGCTGAAGCTTTTTAAAACTCAAACGTAGGAGTACGCAATCTTCCAAAGTTTCTACAGCCTCAAAAGATGGTTTTTGTGTAAAAAAGCTATAAACAGATATGGCAAGTTCATTTTCAAATAGAAACCATGAGGTATTATCTTTTCCTTCCTGATCGAGGTAATAGGAACGAAGGGAACCGTTGTATATAAAGTAAATGTATTTACTCGTTTCGCCAATATTTAGAAGTACATCTTTCTTTTTGATGTGAATTACATCAGAACCCTCGAAAATCTTTTCTTTTAGATTTTCTGATAATGGATGTATTCTCTCGAATATGTTGATAACTAGTTTTACTACTTCATCTTTCATTATAGAATTTAAGAAATAATTTCAATTCTTAATACAATACAAAATGAGCTTTATTATTGCCTTTGGAAACTAGAGTAAAGGATGCTAATTTTTCTTGTTCTAAATACACGGCCAAGAGTTGACGATTTTTATAGTTCAAAAAGTATATTCTATTGCTATTTAAGTCTTCGAGATCTATATCGCGTACATCTTTGCGCGGCATTTGTGCATAAGGTATATATTGGATATCTTCAATTTTCTTACTCAGAAGATTGATGCGTATTTCATCTAGACTTACTTCCAAATAGTCGTATAATTCATCGGTGGGATTTTCAACAATGACGTACTTACTTAAAATTACGTCAGACCGAATTTCATTTTTAGCTAAATCATTGATGAAATTTTGAATGATTTTAATGTCGTTATTTTTACTAGGGATTGTGTCTTGAGCAAAAGTAAATATCGATTGAACAAAAAATATTAAAATTAAAAGTATGCGCATTTTTTATTTTTTAAGGGTTTGACTGCCTATTTAGATAAAGGATTAAATATGTCGCGAGACTATTTCTAAAAGGCTAGGCTGTGACGTAAATTCAAAAATATACTATGTTTTGTCTCATTAGCTTCATTCAATCTCGTTTTTAAAACACCATCTTCCTTATGGTAAAGATAATCTCTTCCATTGTTGATGTTAAAATGGTTCAAATTGTATTGAATACCGATACTAGTGCTTAGTCCAAGATTGTAAGCAACACCTAAATTGGTGCTTATTTTTTTGCCATTTCCTTTATGTTCGTAGCTGATTGGTTTTTCAAAAGCCTCAATTAGATTCCAATTCCCATAAGCGTAATACTTTGATAGGTAGCCTTCGATTCCAAAATCTGCTGTTATTTTTTTACTTAAATCATGGTAAACTTGTATGCCAATTCCATAGCTGGGGAATTTATAGTTGTAGTACGAATTTAAGCCACTAATGTAGTTTCTATCATTAGTCCTCCAATCTTTGTCATTTAGCAAATATAAAGTTCGACTGGAGTGATCAAAACTAGCATAAGTGATAAGCTTAAGATTATCTTGTTTGCTCCAGTTGTATCCAGGTTGTATTTTGAAATTCAGTCCAGAGCCTTTGTGGTTACTTAAATAAAGCTGTGTGTATGGCAATGTACGGTTGTCTCCATCATAATCAAAATCTGTAACATTTCCAGAAATCGTATTATTCAAAAGGATGCTAGTATTCAGTATAAATTTATCGTGTGAAAATTTTAAATCTAAACCATATTCTATAGCATTGGTAGGATCCCAAATTAATTCGGAAAGGATATTGGGATTTTTACCTAATTCGTTGCCCGAAATATTAAAAGTTGTTTTAGAAACAGAATATCCAATTTTTGGTTGAATAGAAATGGTAGAAGTTTTGGGTTCATTGTCTTTTACGTAAAGCTGTGCTTGGACAAGGTTTACGAATAAAATAAATATGAAAATTAGTGTAGATTTTTGCATACCAATCTTTTGTATTGAGACAAAGGTAATTTAAAATCGTTTAAGAAAAATAAGAATAATTTGTGTTTAGTCTAAAAATAAAAATCGCACTTATAAAGTGCGATTTTTATACTTGATTAATACTCGTCTTCATTGAAAAAGAAGTCATCTTTTGTTGGATAATCCGGCCAAATCTCTTCGATATTCTCGTAAGGCTCGCCATCATCTTCCAATGCTTGAAGATTTTCTATTACTTCCACAGGAGCACCAGAACGAATTGCATAGTCGATTAATTCATCTTTTGTTGCAGGCCATGGTGCATCTTCCAAGTGTGATGCTAATTCTAGAGTCCAATACATAGTCTTACAATTTAAATTTCACTTTTCGCAAAAATAGTATAATATTTAATAAAAGCAAGTTAAATGTTTCCGAATTTGCAATTTAATGTTTAGGCTGTTATTACATTGAATTATATTGTATTGGAATGTTTCCAATGAAAATTCATTTTATGATATACATAATCTTGTAATTCATCAAATTCCTCTTGGGTAATAGTTTCTGTATCAATAGGTTTTAATATCTTAATATGCACTGTCCCCGGTCTAGAACCGAATTTCATCCCATCATCCCATAATATCTTCCAAGCGTCTTGAATGACAACAGGTAGTATTTGAACTTTATTGTCAATGGCTAGGCGAAAAGATCCGGATTTAAATTCATGTAGTCTCGGAGGAAACTCATCATCAATTTTTCCTTCAGGGAATATTACTATTGATTTTCCATTTTTCAACGTTTCATCTGCTTTTTTAAAAGCTTTGAAAGAAGAAATTTTACTTTTTCGATCTACCGCGATATCAATACTTTTAAAAAACATCTTAGTCACTGGATTATTTAGTAATTCAATTTTTCCCATAAAAGAGAATGGTTGTCTACATAGATAGGTAAGTGCTGTGATATCTAAAATGGAAGTGTGATTAGGGCAAATAACGTACGGTTGAGACCAATCAATACTAGTTTTGTCTTCGTATTCTATTTTAAATCGAATTCCAACAACTATTGTAGCCAAAATGCTAATCCATTTTCGACAGAATACAATTTGTTTATAATATTTTTTAGGATTTCTAGTTAAGAAATAAAGAAACGGATAAAAAGGAATAAAAACTAACATTACTGCGCCTAGATACAGGTAAGTGTGTGTCTTCCTTAAAAATCTTATCATATTAGAATTAACTTATAGTTGATATTGATCAGGACGAAGATATAAAAAAATAGGTCTGAAAATTTCCAGACCTATTTTTTTATTAGAATATAACTATTTGCTTAATTCAGCATAGTATTTGTGAAACAAAGGAATAGTTTCAATACCTTTTAGGTAGTTTTCAATGCCGTATTTCTCATTTGGTGAGTGTAAGTTATCACTATCCAAACCAAAACCCATCAAAACTGTCTTGATGCCTAATTCTTTTTCAAATAAGGCAACGATTGGAATAGAACCACCGCCACGTGTAGGAATTGGTTTTTTCCCAAAAGCCGTTTCTAACGCTTTTTCAGCTGCTTTGTAAGCAATACTGTCTGTCGGTGTTACCACAGGTTCACCACCATGATGCGGTTTTACTTCAACTTTTACTGATTTTGGTGCAATACCTTCGAAGTGGTTTTTGAAAAGTTGTGTAATGCGTTCTGAATTTTGATTTGGAACAAGACGCATTGATATTTTAGCGAATGCTTTTGATGGTAATACTGTTTTAGCACCCTCGCCTATATATCCACCCCAAATGCCATTCACTTCTAATGTAGGACGAATACCAGTACGCTCGATAGAAGAATAACCTTCTTCACCCCATACATCCGCTACGCCTAAATCTGTTTTGTATTCTTCAATATCAAAAGGTGCTTCGTTTAAAGCTTTTCTTTCTTCTGGAGTCAATTCTATTACATCATCATAGAAACCAGGTATAGTGATATGATTGTTTTCATCATGTAATGAAGCAATCAATTGCGCTAAAATAGTAGCAGGGTTTGCTACAGCACCACCGTATACACCAGAGTGTAAATCACGATTAGGACCAGTAACCTCTACTTCTACGTAAGACAAACCACGAAGACCAGTTTCTAATGAAGGGTTTTCTAAGCTGATCATTGATGTATCCGAAATGACGATTACATCAGCTTTCAAACGTTCTTTATTAGCAGCTACGAAAATACCTAAGTTTTCAGAACCTACTTCTTCTTCACCTTCGATCATGAATTTTACGTTACAAGCCAATTGATTTTCACGCACCATATATTCAAATGCTTTCACGTGCATGTAGAATTGACCTTTGTCGTCTGCTGCACCGCGTGCATAGATTTTACCATCGCGAACCGTTGGTTCGAATGGAGGAGTATGCCACAATTCTAACGGATCTGCTGGTTGAACATCATAGTGACCGTAAATTAATACGGTAGGCAATGAAGCATCAAAAATTTTCTCGCCATAAACAATTGGATAACCTGCTGTAGCGCAAATTTCCACATTGTCCGCACCTGCATCTTTTAATTTTTGAGCGACAAACTCAGCTGTATTTAGTACGCCTTCTTTATATTGAGGGTCTGCACTTACTGATGGAAAGCGCAATAGTTCAAATAATTCTTCTAAGAAACGATCTTTGTTCGCTTCTACATATTCTTTGATATTTTGCATTATAAAAACGTTTTTACAAAAGTAGGGAATATTTTACGTAATTATGCTTTTCTAATACTTACAAATGTTTTATGGAATTATGTTTTCTGTATCATCATTATATATAGAACAAAGTGATTTTTTATTCATGATTTTATGAATTTACCGATAATTTATGGCGTTTTACCGATGATAACAATTAATTAACAATATTTCATTAGAGAAAATCAAATAAGAGTTTTTTCTTTGTAACTAATATGCAAAATCACCAATTTCAAATTGTATAAATTTATTATTCTAACTTAAATACTTATGAAGGGTTCATTCCTCTTACTAATGACTTTTTTGGGTTTCATATGCAATAGTTTTGCACAAACGAAAATTTCAGGAAGGGTTTTAGATATTACAGACAAAGTAAAATTGAAAAATACCTCAATAATGCTTTTGCAGTCAAAAGACTCCCTTTTGGTTGACTACACTCGTGCAGATGAGAATGGGTATTTTGAGTTTAAGAAACCTGCAAAGGGTGATCATTTGGTCGTCGTTTCTTATCCAAAGTACGCTGACTTTTATCAGGAAGTGAAAGCATCATCTAATCATAATGATTTAGGTGAAATTTTATTGTCAAGTGTTGCACATTTGATTGAAGAAGTTGTTGTCAAAAGAAGATCAGCGATTACCATCAAAGGAGATACCACAGAGTATGATGCTTCTCAATTTGTTGTCGAAAAAAATGCAAAAGTTGAAGATTTACTTAAAGTGTTACCAGGTATAACCGTTGATGCTTCTGGTAAAATTACTGCTCAAGGTAAAACAGTGCAGAAAGTATTAGTGGACGGAGAAGAGTTTTTTGGGGACGATCCGACATTAGTAACGCGAAATTTGCGTTCGGATATGGTTGATAAAGTTCAAGTGTATGAGAAGAAATCTGATCAAGCACAACGTACGGGTGTAGATGATGGTGTTCGCGAGCAAACGATCAATGTACAACTAAAAGAAGATGCCAAAAATGGTATGTTTGGTAAAGCATTGTTAGGCGCAGGAACGGACGAATATTACATGGGGCAATTGATGTTGAATAAATTCAAAGGCTCACAAAAGATTTCTGCTTATGGTTTATTCGGTAATAACGGGACGACTTCCTTGAATTGGCAAGATGCACAAAAATTTGGTGTAGATGTAGATGCATCATTTGAAGGTGGTCAAATGGTGGTAAATGATCCCTTCTCAGGTCAAGGTGTAGTCGGTATTCCTCGAGTGATTAATTCAGGAGTAAATTTTAATGATCGTTGGAAAAAAGATAAGTACCAATTGAACTTGAGTTATAAATACGGTAAGTTACAGGCAGATGGTAAGGAAGAGACGATAATGTCAGGTGTAATTAATAGCACAACTGATAAGTTTGTAGATACGGATAACGATCAACATCGTATTAATTTCAAATTGGACACGAAGATTGACTCATTGAATCAGTTATTGGTTACAGCACGAGCTTCCAAAAAAGTATTATGGAGTAATGATGTTATTAATTCACAAAATTTTCTTGCGAATCAAAATCCTGTGTCAAGCAATTCAAGTGAAGAAGAAAAGGATCACAAAATAGACGATGTAGGTGTTTCGGTATTGTATACTAAAAAATTCATGAAGAAGGGACGATCATTATCATTAAATTTTGGGGCTAATAATGAAGAGACTACAGGAGATGGTTACTTGTATTCTACATTAGTATCAGGCACTGTTAAGGATACAACAGATCAGCGTAAAGAAACGGATCAGCAGTTGAGCGCTATACAAGCAGGAGTTACCTATACAGAGCCATTGTCCAAAGTGTTCAATATGGCTATTGGCTATGATATCAATCGTGTATCGAATGCATCATTGATAGAATCTTTTAATAAGGGTATTTCAAATCAATATAATGACCTAGATACGAAATTTAGTAGTAATTATGATTACAATAGAGTAAGTAATAATTACAAGCTTGCGTTGATTTATAATACAGAAAAATTGACGGCCAATTTGACTAATAATTTCAATGATGATCGCTTAAATCAAGTTAATAATTATTCGAATAAATCCTTAAAAAGAAACTTTTTCACTTATAACCCAAGATTGGAGACAAACTTCAAAATATCAAATTCTAAGAGTTTGCGTATGACTTATAGTGGAAAGAATCAATTACCATCTTTGAACCAAATTCAGCCTATCCTGAATAATTCGGATCGTCTGAATCAATATCTAGGTAACGAAAATTTGAATCCTGCATTTGTAAATATAATAGAAGGTTTTTATCATAGTTTTAACATATTATCCAATCAATTCAAATATTTGGGAAGTACTTTTACAATGACAAAAGATCCTATAGTTCAGAATATCACTACTGATAGTGTGAATACTTACAGATGGGATAATATTGAGGGCAAGAACAATTTTGATTGGAGTGTATATTCAGGTTATTATTTTAGATTAAACAAGGAATTAGTTTTAGATAACTCTATTTCGCCAGTTTTTTCAATTTCGAGAAATCACAACTTTGTAAACGGAGATGCTAATGTCGTAAATACGCAAAGTTATTCTTTGACTTACGAAATCAAAAGAGAAACAAAGACAGGGTTTAATTTCTCGACTAAATTCACACCGCAATATCGTCAAATGAAATCAAACCTAAGACCTGAACATGATAATAGCGGATTTGTGTTTACTTCAGGTGGTAGTTTGGAATATTTCATTTCAAAGACGTTTAAAGTATATACAAACTATGATTATTCATACGAAGCACCTACTGCAGCTTTGGATCAGAAATTAGAACGTTTCTTGATACATCCAGGGGTAAGCAAAAAATTCTTGAAAAATGAGTCCTTGGTATTAGACTTTGTTGTTAATGATGTATTGAATCAAAATATAGGTTACTCAAGAAGTCAAAGGAACTCTATATTTGAACAACGTAGATTTGACACAATTCGTCGTTACTATATGCTGAAACTGTCTTGGGATTTTAATAAAATGTTTGTTAAATAATAAAAAAGAGAGCAATGAAATATTTATATATTCTTACCTTATTCTTAATTGGGATATCATTTTCAGCTAAAGCACAATATGCAATGTTTGCTGAAGAAGGAACCGTCTATTATGATAAAACAATGTATACGAAGAACATTCTTCGCAAGCAATTCATAGAGAAATCTCCAGAGGCACAGAAGGGATTTATGCAAAATATGCTACCCAATACACCTGAAAATGTTGTTTTGAAAAAATCGATGAAATTTAAAGGGAAGGAAACTTTATTTGAATCGCTAAAGCAAGAACTTGATCCTAATATTAAGCAAATCATACAAATGTTAGCCTTGGATTTTGAAGCAACAACTTATTCCAATTTGGCAACGAACGAGTATAAGCGTTTCAATGATTTGATCGGCCAAAAAGTAATTATTCAAGATACCCTTAAAAAAGTAAAATGGACGATTACAGACGAGTATCGTGATATTGCGGGATTCAATTGTCGACGCGCAAATGGAATAACTGAGGATTCGACGTATGTTATTGGTTTTTATGCAAATGAAATCCCTATTGATGGAGGACCTGAATCGATCAATGGCCTGCCAGGATTGATTTTGGGGTTAATTGTACCTAGTCAACATGTTTCATTTTTTGCAACGAAAGTGGAAATAGCTAATAATGTTATATTAGATAAAAAGGCTGTCGAAAACCCTAAAGTCAAAACGATGAGCCGATCAGAAATAGCTAAAATGATGAATGATGCATTTAGTAATTTCTTAAATAAAGCTACGGTAGATTATGTAATCAAATTGGCTCTAATGTAGCCGTATATTCATGTATAATAAGAAAAGGCTCACTTTTAAGTGAGCCTTTTCTATTTAAAAACTGTATCCGAAGATTATTTACCAGTGTTTTTCTTACTAGTTACTTCGTTACGGATTTCTTGTGCTAAAGTTTTGATGTCTTGTAAACCTTTACGTACACGAGTACCTGCAGCTGAGTTACCGTTGTTGAAGAATTTTTCAGCATCAGCTTCGATAGAAGCTACTAGATCTTTTAATTTAGTGTAGTTTTCCATTTTTATTAAATATAATTTAGTTTCTATTTTATATTACTAAGATGTAATAAATATACAAAACAAAAAAACATAAAAACAACAAAATCACACTTTTTAGCAAAAAAAAGGTGATTTTGTGGCGATTTAATTGCGAATTGTTAGTTCGTTTATGATATTTTGAGCTCCAGCGAACTTATCGATGATAAATAATACGTAGCGAATATCTACCGAAATAGTACGTTGTAATTTCGGATCGAAGATCACATCACCAGCCATTGCTTCAATATTACCATCAAATGCAATACCGATTAATTCACCATTGCCATTCAATACTGGTGAGCCAGAGTTACCTCCTGTGATGTCTTGATCTGATAAGAAGTTAACAGGCATATAACCAGCTTTGTCATCATATCTTCCGAAATCTTTCTTCTCATTCAATTCCATCAACCTTTTAGGTAAGTCAAACTCTTCATCATTCGGCTTATACTTAGCTATAGTGCCGTCTAAAGTGGTGTAATTGTTGATTTTAGCATCATTACGCTTATCTTTAGGTAACGCACGGATAGTGCCATAAGTAAGTCTCAATGTACTATTTGCATCTGGATAATATTTAGCTTTTGGGTTTTGTGCTAAGAATCCTGCTATATATTTACGATGAGCAGCTTGGAAATTGTCTTCAGCAAGTTGTTGTGCATCTGATTTTTCACGATACTTATCTGCTATTGAAGAAGATATTTTATATAGTGGATCATTTTGTAAAACTGCAGTATTGGGATTGCTTATGAAAGCCTTTAGTTTTTCTTTTGAACCAAAAATACTATTGTCAAAAGCTGATTTTACGGCACCTGCCAACTGGTTGTTATTTTGTTTTGCTAATTCAGCGATATATGGTGCAATATTGTTGCCAGCTTTTGTAACATATAAATTCAATTCATCCGTTAAAACATCAATTTCTAAAGGCATGTGAACTTTTTCATAGTTGTCTGCAATATAAGCTTCTAGACGAGGAGCAATTTCCTTACGTTTTGCTTCATTGGCATCTGCATATTGTAATAGACCATTACCTAATGAATAAGGAAGCATAGCAAATGTAGATGAGCGAAGCATTCCTGTTAGGTAATTGTCATGTCTAGCTTTAAGATTTGTAGCTTCGTAATAGTCATTGATTGTTTTGATGACATCACCATATTGCGCTTTATTAGCCGCTTGATTTGCCCATTTATTGAATTTTTTCTCCGCTTTATTTTTTGTAGTAGATGTTTTGTGTTTAGTCAACGCATCAATCATACCTTGACGGTTTTTCCAATAGTTAGCTACTCCAGAATATTTAGATGCGTAATTGATATTTACAGTTTGGTCTTTATCCATGTGACGTTTCATGGCATCCATACCTACTTTTGATGCTTCAACCCAAGCAGGATAAGCGAATTTTACATTTTGATCAATTCCAGCTGCAGGCATCCAACGATTTGTACGGCCAGGATAACCTAAGATCATAGAGAAATCACCTTCTTGGATTCCTTTTAGGCTGATTGGTAAATGGTATTTTGGTTTCAAAGGCACATTCTCCTTTGCATACTGAGCCGGATTTCCTGCTTTATCACCGTATACACGGAATATTGCAAAGTCACCAGTATGACGAGGCCATTCCCAGTTGTCTGTATCACCACCAAATTTACCAATGCTATTCGGAGGAGTTCCTACAAGACGAACATCGTGATAATCTTGATAAACGAAATAATAGAATTCATTTCCATTATAGAAAGAACGTACATTAACGACGTATTTTCCATTTTCAGAATTCTCTTTTTCGATTTTAGCTATTTCTTGTTGAATGATAGTGTTACGTTCTTTTTCAGACATTTTATCATTTACTAAACCCAATATGCGTTTAGAAACATCGTCCATACGTACAAAGAATCTCACAAAAAGTGATTTTGGCTTCAATTCTTCTGCATAGTTTTTAGCCCAAAAACCATTAGTTAAATAGTCATGTTCTTTTGTTGATAATTCAGCAATAGCGCCATAGCCACAGTGGTGATTCGTAAAAACCAATCCTGTTGCAGAAACGATCTCTGCAGTACAACCCCCATTGAATTGTACAATAGCATCTTTCAAACTAGAGTTGTTGATACTATAAATTTCTTCTGCGGTCAATTTAAGACCTTTCTTCTGCATATCAGCCTCATTAAGACGCTTCAAATGCATCAAGAACCACATGCCCTCGTCTGCCATAGTGGCTAGACTAGAAGCACATAGTACAACTAACATTATTAATTTCTTCATCATATATTTTATTTATGTTAACAAAATTGCCTTTATTCATTCGTAAATCAAAATTTGATGTTTGTGAAACTTTACTTTTCTGGGATTTTCTTTAATTAAGATACTCGGAGCTTTTACCTATCTTTGTAAAATGCAAGCATCATTCGAAGATTTCAAATTCAACAAACAAATACAAACTGCAATAGCCGAAGCTGGGTATGAAGTGCCTACTGAAATTCAACAAAAGGCTATCACCCCAATTTTAGCTGGTCAGGATGTGATGGGAATCGCTCAGACAGGAACAGGTAAAACAGCAGCTTTTGTATTACCCATATTAATGAGTTTGAAATACGCGCAAGGAAATGATCCTCGTGCTTTGATTATTACTCCAACACGAGAACTTGCTATGCAAATTAATGAGAACATCAAAGAGTTCTCTACATATTTGGATTTGCGTACTGTACTACTTTTTGGTGGATTAGGTCCAAAAACCCAAAAGGAGCAGTTAGAAAAAGGTTGTGATATCATCGTAGCCACGCCTGGGCGTTTCTTAGAGTTGTACTTGGAAGGATATATCAAGACCAAATCATTGAAGTTTTTGGTAATGGATGAAGCCGACAAGATGATGGATATGGGATTTATTTCCAAGATTCATCGTATTCTGGAAGTGGTACCGCGCAAACGTCAAAATTTACTTTTCTCTGCAACGATGAGTGAATTGGTTCGTAAGATTGCGGGTGATTTTTTGGCTTTCCCAACTGTTATTGAGGTTTCGGAACAGGCGACGCCAGCGAGTACAGTAACTCAAGTGCTTTATCATGTACCGAATCTGAAAACAAAAATTAATTTATTGCAACATTTGTTCAAAAATGATGAAGTGTTTCACCGTGTTATTATTTTTTGTAAGACAAAGGAAGTTGCCGATAATGTATTCGCTTTTGTAGAAAGAAAGTATGGTGAAGATAATGTGCGTGTTATTCATGCGAATAAGGGTCAAAATACACGAATCAATTCGATTAATGCATTTAAATCTGGCGAAATTAGATTTTTAGTTGCGACGGATGTAGCAGCTCGAGGATTGGATGTTTCTAATGTAAGTCATGTGATTAATTTTGACGTTCCTATTATTATAGAGGATTATGTACACCGTATTGGTCGTACAGGACGTGCCTTTAGTAAAGGGGATGCTATTACTTTTGCAAATGAGAGTGAGCTTTATTATGTTACCAAGATTGAAAAATTAATCAGGCAAAGTATTCCTGCTGCTGAATTGCCGGCAGATGTTTTTGTTGAAAAAACACCTTATGAAGAACGTCAAGCAATTGCTCGTGAGATTGATAACCAAAAGAAAAAGGATAATCCGGATTATCAAGGTGCGTTTCATGAGAAAAAGCATGCTGCTAAAATAGAAGAAACTAGACGTATCAATGCGAAGAAGAAGGCTGGTAAAATGAAGAAAACACCAGTTAACAAAGCTGGCGTAAAGAAAAAAGGAAAGAAATTTAAAAACACATAATAGTGAAACTTACACCATTAAATATCACTTTAGCGGTTATCTTGGTTTGGGTCATTTCAGAGTGGCAAACAGATCAAGATCTAGTTTTTTCATTGGGATGGTTGGTTTTGTGGTTGGTGGTGATTGGTTTGGTGGATTTAGCTTTTCGAATAATTTTTAAGGATTTAAAAAAAATATGGTTTCTACAAATCGCCTTTATACTGATTGTAGGAATGTTGATGATTATATTGAAATTACAGTAAATGAAAACAGCGGAAATAAAATTAAACATAGCATTGGATGAAAACAATGTTCCAGATACAATAAATTGGTCATCTACAGACGGTCAGAATGAAGAAAGTTTACCAGCAAAGGCTATGTTTTTAGCATTGTGGGATGCACAATATAAAAATTCCATGCGTATAGATTTGTGGACAAAAGATATGCCTTATGATGAGATGAAGCGTTTCTTTTATGAAACTTTACAAACGATGGGAGATTCATTTTTGAGAGCTTCAGGAGGAGATCCTATGGCTGAGAAAGTAATTGGTGACTTGCGTGATTACTGTGCACATTTCGCAGAGAAAATGGAAGTTTTAGAACAACAAGGGTAATCATCTAAATCTAATTACAAATGAATTATTTTTTGGTTAAATCTGAGCCATTTAAATACAGTTGGGAGCAGTTTAATGCTGATGGACAGACTTTTTGGGATGGCGTACGCAATTATCAAGCAAGAAATAATATGAAAGCGATGAAAGAGGGTGACCTCGTGCTTTTCTATCATAGCAATGAAGGTAAAGAAGTAGTAGGAATCGCTAAAGTCGTAAAGGAATATTATCAAGATCCAACCACCGACGACACGAAATGGGTTGTCGTAGATTTAGCTCCTGTTGAAACATTCAAAAAGCCAGTTACCTTAGAAGTCATTAAAGCAGATGATTTTTTACAAAATGTAGCTTTAGTAAAACAAGGACGCTTATCAGTCATGCCACTCAAACCTGAAGAATTCGATAGAATTGTAGAATTGGGAAATTCATAACAAAAACGCCTCTATATATATATTGAGGCGTTTTTGTTTACTATTTAGTTTCTATGATTCACACACGTAAATAAGCTCTTCGCTAATTGTTTTTGAATATTTATTATTTTAATATTAGATTTATATTTGAATCAATGAGCTAAAAATTAACCAATTATGATAAGAGCTGTCATACTAGATGATGAGACCAAAGGGAGCTCTTTACTTGAACACAAAATCAATGCGCTTGAAGATGATATACAGGTCGTCAAGATATTCAACAGTCCACAGTTTGCTTTGGATGAAATCAAGGACATTAATCCAGATGTACTCTTTCTGGATGTGGAAATGCCAAAAATAAATGGGTTTCAATTTTTGGAACAGCTTGGTAATTTTGATTTTGAAGTTATTTTCGTGACAGCATATAACGAATATGCGTTAGAAGCATTGCGTGCTAATGCTTTAGACTATTTACTGAAGCCAGTCAGTCCTGATGAATTATACGTAGCTGTGCAGAAATTAAAGAAAAGAATTGGTTTACAGCATAGTGCTATGCAGAATCTAGACAAATCGTCTGCTACTGCTGTTGCATCGCGATTGGCCTTGCCAACGGCTGAAGGTATTTATTTCGTCAAAAAAATGGATATTTTGAAGGTAGAGGCGATGAGTAATTATTCTGTTTTTCATATTGCAAATACGAAATCAAAAATTATTGTTTCACGTACACTTAAAGAGTACGAAACAACACTGTCAGATGGAGATTTTATGCGCGTTAACAGAAGCTCAATCATCAATTTGAATTATGTAGTGCGGTATAAAAAGGGTGATGGTGGGACTATCGAATTACTTGATGGATCGGAGATTGAAGTGTCACCTGCTAAAAAGAGTGCTTTAATTGAAAAACTTTTCAATTATTAAACGATATTCTACTATGCAGATATTGCTTAGATCAATTATACTCCTCCTTGTTGTGATAGGATTTGAAAAATCTTATGGACAAGAAATGTTGTACAATTTTCGGCATTATAGCAAAAAAGAAGGCCTTTTGGCTCAGAAAATTCGCGATGTAGTAGAGGACTCACGTGGAATATTATGGATGGCTACAGACAAAGGCTTAGTCAATTTTGATGGAATACGTTTTCATAATATCCCTTTTCATCGCACATATAGTCATTTGACAAACGATTTAAGCTCCATTAGTTTAGATCCAAAGAGTTCGAAAATATGGATGACATCCTATAATCAAGGATTAATCTGCTACGATACGCATCTTCCAATTTCTTCCAGCGTTCGAACTTTCAACCCTACTATCGGTCATAATAAAATTGTGAAAAATGAACTTTACACCGTCTTCGTGGCAAGTTCAGGGATTGTATATTTCGGAGGTCAGGAAACTGGATTACAGTATTATGATCCGAAAACAGATGATGTAAGCTATATAAAGTTATCAAATTCTAAGGATTTGGAAACAATATTTAGTATAAGAGAAGATGGTAATGGTATTATTTGGATAGGTACACGATATGGTGGAATTTATATTTATAATCCGAAGAGCAATGATATTGATAATATTAACTTGAATAATAAGGGAGAGAATGGAGGAAGACACTTTACTTTTGTTGGTGATTCGGTGTATTTGAACTATTATGATTATAATCTTTCTAATCTTGGAATATATGATAAGAAAATAGAGCATACAAACCTTCTTGGTATAGGTAAGAATAAAGATTATTATGACAATGAGTTAACGGATATATGTTATTTACCACAACAAGAAAAGCTTTTATTGGCGCATATAGTGCATGGACTTTATCTATACGATATTCGTACTAAAACGAATAAACACATCAGTTGGAAGGAAATATATCCCGAAATAGACATTGAGACTAGAATAAATAGTCTTACTTCTACGTCTAATGGTATATACATAGCAACAAACCAAGGTCTTTTTTTATATTCTGATGAGCTCAATATTGTAGACGATTTAATTCCTCTTAATTTTTCAATCAAAGAACTTTTTAAAGTCGGCAATGATACATGGTTTATAAGCGCGACATCCGTTGGAAAGTTATCCGCAGATTATAAAAATATTCTCCTACAAATTCCAACTAACGAACTGAAAGTAAGCCAAGTCAATGTCGTGAATAACCAGATTTATTTATCGACATATGGTAATGGTGTTCATCTTGTTCATACATCAACTAAGTCTATACAACCGTTGCCAATAAATGGAAAAGATTTTAATTTTCGTGAAGCAGACTGCAATACTGTACTGGGAGATGTAATAAATAGCCAAGATTATCTGTGGATTGGTTCTTGGAATTCAGGACTTTATAAATATAATTTAATTTCAAGAGAAATCACGCTTTTTAACAAGCAAACTGGATTAATTGACAATAAAATTATTACTGTTGGAAAGGATCGGAATAATTCTATTTGGTTAGGAATGGATGGCTTCGGAGCTGTGCGAGTAGTGGATAAGGTAAAAGGAAAGTTTTTTAGTTATTTTCATCATCCTGCTGATAGTTTGAGTTTAAATGCAAATTCCGTATTTTCTTTTTTATTGGATAGGTATAATGAACTATGGTATGGAAGCAGTACAAGTGGCATTGGTAAGATCCACTTTGCAAGTAAACCAGAATTTATACATTACAATGATCCACATCCTTTCAAGAAACTCTATACTCGAAAAATGGCTATGGATCATTTGGATCGAATTTGGATGCAGACTTCGGATGGCGTGATGATCTTTGATAAGATATCAAAGCGATTTTTACATTTGGAACAAGGTGATGGGGTATATCCTTCAGTACTGAATAGCCCAACTGACTTCTATTTGAATAATAATGATATTATTTGGATAACTAATAAGGGGCTTATTAAGGGGGAAATTAGTAAAGTGAAAGTGTTTGAACCAGATGATTATACTTCTATTATTAGCCAATTTAGAATACTCAATGAGGACCATAGTTACAAATTGCAGTCTTCTACTATAACTTTGCAACCTTCTGAAAATTCCTTTGCATTTTACCTTGCATGTCCTCAATTGGTTAAGAATTCCAATATAAGATTTTCTTATCAATTGGATGGTATTCACAAGGAGTGGATTGAGACAGATGAATCGCATCAAGCTATATTCACGAATGTAGATCCAGGAAGATATACTTTTAGTGTGCGTGTGGGAGATATGGAAGGAAATTGGTCTAAAAATATTACGAAATACAATATTGTAGTCAAAAGTGTATGGTATGAGTCTACACTTTTTAGAGTTTTGTTTGCTTTGATACTTGCAACACTTGCTTTTGGTTTTTTGTTCTACCGTATTAATCAGCAGAAGGCTGTTAATAAATTGCATTCGGATTTTAATGAAAAGCTCAAAAAGGAATTGATTGAGAATGAGAAAAAGATCATCGAACAACAGGAAAATTTGGAAGTACAGCGACAAGAGAAGATAGAATCTGATTTTCGAAAGAAGCTGTATGAAAGTGAATTGAAAGCCGTTCGTGCACAGATGAACCCTCATTTCATTTTTAATGTATTAAACTCTATAGAAGCTTATGTCGTTGAAAATAATAAGTTGAAGGCTAGTAAGCTCATCCATAAATTTGCGTCATTGAGTAGAATTGTTTTGGAAAATTCTCAAAATTCAATGGTTAATATTGAATCTGAATTAGGATTGGTGAAATTGTATTTGGATTTGGAGCGCGAAAGATTTGACCATATGTTTGATTTTGAGATTCATGTTGAAAATGATATTAACCCATATCGCGATAAAATCCCATCAATGCTCATACAGCCTATAGTGGAAAATGCCGTCCATCACGGTGTAAGGCATTTAACTGATAGGAAAGGGTTGGTTTATATAAATATTTCAAGAAGAGATGTTTACATAGTTATTCAAGTGTTAGACAACGGTGTAGGTTTTGATCTTCAAGAGAATTCGACGTTTAAAAGGCAATCATTTGGAATTAAAGGTGTAGAAAATAGATTGCAAATGATGAATAGAGATGGGGTGAATAGTAGGACAGGTATCCATATTGACAAAACACCAAATATACTTGATTACACAACTAGAGTCACTATGATATTCCCAATCTTTTAGAGAATTGAAGATTCTAAAACCCAAACTTAAATTCCTGATTTCAGTATATAAATTTTAACTCAGATTACTCTGCTCTAAGGAGGTATTATGTAATTAATCTTGTAAAGAGTTATTCTTCCCTAACTGAAAATAGGTATTCGCATTTTTTTAACACTGGATTAACTCAGTGTTAAAAAAAATATTCAAAAAAAAACTTCTTTTTATAATAAAATTATTACGATAACAAATTTAAGTTAATACATACTTGAATGTAAATAGTAGGTTATGAAAAGATTCAGATTATTATTGTTGTGCATGTATATCATAATTATTTATGCTTGTACTAAGGAAGGTGTAGTAGGACCTCAAGGGGAAGATGGGGTTGCTGGTAGTAAAATTTATAATGGAAATACGATGCCATCTACGTCGATAGGTGTAGCTGGAGATTATTACTTTGATACATCATCTAGTGATTTTTATGGTCCTAAAAGTATTGATGGGTGGGGCAATCCAATTAATCTAAAGGGGGCAATAGGAGCAACAGGATCAACTGGTTCGGTTGGTGCTACAGGGGCAGATGGTAAAGATGGAAGTAAAATAATTGCTACAACAGGAAGTCCTTCAATGTCAGTTGGGAATGTTGGTGATTTTTATATTGATTTAAGTACATCTAATTTATATGGGCCAAAGATTACTTCGTCTTGGGGTACACCTGTCAATTTAAAAGGAGCGAATGGCGCAAATGGAACTAAAATATTGAATGGTACAACGATTCCAGATAATGAGTTGGGAGCTGTCGGAGATTATTATTTCCAAACAAATACAGCCAATTTGTATGGGCCAAAGACAGGAGCAGGCTGGGGGACACCTATTCGTTTGATTGGAGCGACTGGTGAAAACGGCAGTAATGGAAACAATGGAACAAACGGTAAAACTATCCTAAATGGAACCACTGTGCCAGTAAGTACCATAGGTACAATCGACGATTTTTATTATAGAACTAATACGGGCGATTTCTATGGGCCTAAAACAGCTTTGGGTTGGGGTGTTGCTACAAACTTAAAAGGCACAAATGGTAAAGATGGTGCTCCGGGCTCACAAATTTTGAGTGGAACTGCGGCACCAGATACGAGCTTAGGACGAATAGGGGACTTTTATTTTAGAATAGCAACAAGCGACTTTTACGGTCCAAAAACAGCAACAAGTTGGGGAAGTCCTGTTAGATTAAAGGGGGCGACAGGATCTAACGGATCAAATGGTGCGCCTGGTTCAAAGATTCTAAACGGAAGTAGATCACCAGTTGATACCGTTGGAATAGCAGGCGACTATTATATAAATATTTCTACAGGAGATCTCCATGGTCCTAAAGGAACGAATAGTTGGGGGATGCCAATTATGAATTTGAGAAGCAGTGAATCTTCTACGAAAGTATACTATAGCCCCTGGTATTCTGGAGGATTATCGGGTAATTCTCCTATTAATTATATCAGAATTCCATCTTTAGCTCTGACCTCAGGAGTATTCAATACAGGTCAAGTATTAGTTTATGAAAAATATGATAATCATGGTACGCAAGAAATAAGATTATTGGGTGCGGAGATATATACAGGCGGACGAGATGCTCAAGTTTACTTTAAATTTAGTATAGGGTATATAGATATCCAAACTAAGTATGGCGCTACTTTAAATGGAAATGAATATCGATACATAATCATTCCAGGAAATACATTAGACCCAGATATTACTCATTTACAATCGTTTCAAAGGGGGGTAAAAATTGATTACAATATTGCTAAGACTCTTTTTAATATACTTGATTAGAAACTTTTCCAATCAAAATCTAAAATCTTATGAAGAAGTTTCTTCACATATATATATGTTGCATTATTCTACTGAATACTATAGCGCTATATAGTCAGGACTTTACGAATATTGCTTCTCAAAAGCCATTCACATTCCAAGGCAATATGGAACTACGAGGTATGTTTTATCAAGCGAATGGTATAGGGAATCGAATGGAACCATTTAATTATCTGTTAAGTGGTAGCCCTGTATTTTCAATTTACGGATGGAATATACCGACTAGCTTTATGATTAGTAAAAAGCAGTCCAGTTTTCAACAGCCATTCAATCAATACGGATTGAGTCCTACATACAAGTGGATAACATTGCATGGAGGTTACCGGAATGTGACATTCTCACCATATACATTAGCCGGACATACCATGTTGGGAGGAGGTGTGGAACTGAATCCTGGGAAGTTCCGGTTTGGAGCAATGCTAGGACGCTTAAATAGAGCAACTGTTATCGATACCGCATCCATGTCGCTCGTTCCTTATTCTTTTACTAGGAAGGGAGTAGCACTAAAATTGGGTTATGGAGTAGATGCCAATCATTTTGATATCAATGTCTTGCATGCTAAGGATGATTCCGTGTCAAAACCTCAGCAAATTGGCGAATATGCGCAACGGGTCACTCCCGCAGCTAATACAGTCTTGGGGTATGGCACTAAATTCACAATATTCAAACGTTTTTTTATTGAATCAGATGGGGCTGTATCGGTATATACACGAGATTTGAATTCTCCCCTAGCATTAGATTCTATTCCGGATAAGACATTAAGAAGACTTAGTAGTATGCTCGATATCAATGGTAGTACAGAATGGTTTTTAGCATTTAGTGGGGGTATTGGATACACAGGTAGTAATTATGGGGTGAAAGTGAATTATAAACGCATTGAGCCAGATTTCAAATCCATGGGTGCATATTTTTTTAATAATGATATAGAGAATCTAACCATATCTCCAAACTATAGTCATCCATCAGGGAAATTCATCTTCAACGGAAGTTTGGGAATAGAACAAGACAATATTCGCTTAACCAAACAAGCTACATCCAAACGGATAATTGGTTCAGCAAATTTATCCACCAACTTAACAGAGAGTTTTGGTGTGGATTTTATATTTAATAACTATTCCAATAATCAAAAACCCAATACGTTGAGATTTGCTGATTCGCTGAAAATTGTCCAAAACACTGCTACTCTAGGTATTATGCCTCGATATACTATTATTGCTGAGGATAAGATTCAAGTGATGTTCCTCTCTGCAAATTTCAATACTATGAATGATTACAATTCTTATTTTGAAACAAATGCCCCAAGTCGTGATATAAAATCTCAACAATATTTATTTAATTATAATATTTCCTTTCCTCAAAAAAGACTCTCTCTCAATAGTAGTGTTAATTATATGAACTTAAAGAGTGAATTAGTAAGTACCAGTTATAAAGGAATAAATGCAGGGGGAAGCTTTGCATTAGAAAATAAAAAGCTAATGATGGGTGCAAATATGAGTTTTATGTTGGGAGAAAATAATGGAGAAAGGATCAAAATTTTTAATGGATCAACCAATCTCTCATACCAGATTAACAGACTACAAACTATTCGTGCCCTGATATATTTCACAAATAATAATCCCGGTTCTGCTATAATTTCAGGGAATCCATCTTTCTCAGAGACGCGAGGTGAAATTGCTTACCAATTAAATTTCGGATTATGAAAAAGCTAAGTTTTCTAAATTGTATCATCACTATACTAGTTTTTTGGTCATCGCAAGTATTTGCACAGATTTCGATCAATACATTGGTGATGCCTCCGTACCAAAGCCGTATTGCAGAATATGCTTCCAATCCAAATTTGATGCTGATTTCTATCACGAATACCAGTACTACAGTGCAAGAAATCCAGTTGACTGCCATTATCACAGGTGACAATGGGATTTCCGCTTGGGTAAAAAAGGGATATAGAAGTCCTTCAGCTATTCGCGTAGGGGTAGGTGAGACGATAACTATGAATGGTAATGATATTGCATTTTTATTTGATATCAATAAAATTGAATATACAGGTATAAGTAGAGGAGATATGACAAGAGGATTAGGTTTGCTTGAAGGCAATTATTCTTTGTGCATTCGTGCGTTAAACTACCGAACTCTTGAGCCAGTTAGTCTTGAGCAGACAGGTTGCGCTACTTTCCGTATATCAGATTTAGAACCTCCGCGCATATTAGCACCATTTAATGCACAAAAAGTGGGTACAAAAGGAGCTCAACTTGTACCTATTGTATGGTCTACTCCAGCCGGCTCTTCCCCCCTGACACAATATAGGGTCAAAATAGTAGAAATGATAACACCACGTAATCCAAATGATGCTATCCAATCTACTCGACCATTAGTGGAAGAAACTATACAAGGAAATACGCTGGTCTATGGACCGCAATATCCATCCTTGATTCCAGGGCGTCAATATGCTATGGAAGTACAGGCAATTGACCCGACATTGAAATCCAAATTTAGAAACAATGGAAAAAGTGAAGTTTCTACATTTATCTATAATCAAGATAATACACCTTTAGATCCATTTCTCTTTCAAGAACCTAAAAAATTGCTTATGGCACAATTGCCAGCGCCTGTCTGCGGATGTAGAAATGAAACCGCAGATAAGATGACAAGCAATGTGTCGACGAATGATGTGGTAATGATAGGTGATGGTAGTTTCGAAATGCGAATCAATTCAATTTCGGGTAATAGTAGTAATGGATATAATGGAACGGGAACGGTAGCCTTGCCGGCTATCGGAGGAGTTCCTGGTTTGAAATTGCGTGTCAATTTTGCAAATCTAAAGGTTAACTCAACCAAACGAATGTTTGTTGGCATTGTGAGAGGGGCGGTGAAAAATAATGCGCCATCTTTTATGCCTAAAACAGATAAACCAGACCTATCTGGACTTTCATTGGAATCCAACGAAATAGAGAATATTGATGATTATTTGAAAAATAACAAAAATCAAGTCATTTCTCAAGTAAATCAAGCCGCTAATGCATTAGGTTTTGAATTGCCACTTGGTATAGTTCAAGGGCCAATAACTATAGGTATTAATGAAGTGTTTTTTAATGAAAGCCAAAGCTGGTTTAATGCAAGTACGGCCATGGATCTTCCAGATGCTGGGCCAAAACAAAAATTGGCGTTGTCAGGTAGGGATTTCTGTATGACAGCAAATTCATTTTGTAAAGAAGGGATAATGAGTCTAGCGGAAGACTTTCCGATTCCTATGTTGAGTTTGACATTGTTAGCCGCTCAGGGTGAATCGGAAGGTACACATATACGTTTTGATGAAAATGGATTCAAATCTTTAGGAATACAGGCTGATTACAAATTTCCAGCCAATACACTTGTTCTTGCATCGAATCAGGCTGAACCTTTGAAAGCGAGCCTGTCGGCCACTACTACAGAAGGGTGGTCTAATTGGGTTGCATCTGTAAAAGTTGAGCCTTTTATGATGAGTGGAATCGCGGATTTCAAATTTTCACTAGCACCCGAAAAATTCATTATATATGATCATTCGGTAAAGCGCAATGCTATACAAGGAACAGAAGGCTATACTATGCCGACATCTCTATCTTTTGGAGCAAACCAACAGTTAATATTTAATGAGCAGTGGAAAGGTTTCTTTATTCCTGAAATACACGTTGAGCTACCAAAAGCTATAAAAACGAAAGAGAATGTCTCTCCGAGTTTTATAGCCAAAAACTTTGTTTTCGATACACAAAGAGGAGAATTTAGTGGCACTGCTGGGGTGGCTAATATCCTTACATTAGATGAGGGCGTCTTGGATGGTTGGTATTTTTCTATCGATGAGATAAATATCAATATTTTCAAAAATTCTTTTACAAACGGGCAGATGTTAGGGAAACTGATGTTACCTATATCGGGAGAAAAATCTGCTGAAAATCAACGTAAAGAAATAGATTATAGCTGTACTTTAAGTAAAGCTCAGGGCAGCAATTTGGCTTTCCAATTTAATGTAACCGTTCAAAAAGATTTAGATTTTTCAGCATTCTGGGCTAAAGGCGCAATAAGGGAAGGTTCTAACATCCTTATAAAAGCTGGTGGAGGAGAAGATTTCTTGGCCGAAGCTACCCTGCATGGATCTATGAGTATTGTCGCTGATATTGGTGACTTGCCGGACATAAGCTTAGGGTATATTGGATTTAGCAATATGAAAATTTCTTCCCGAGGGCAGGTGTTTTCACCTGGACAATATAGTGCTGGAATAGGTAGCCCAGATCAAAATGCTACGTTATTGACGCAAGACCAACAAGATTATTTGCTCGCTTATCACAAAGGACCAAATCTATATGGTACTTCGTCGAATACTGAATGGCTAGCGTCAGAAAATAAACAAGAATCATTGATGGGATTCAATTTCACAATACGTAACTGGAAACCATACATTTCTAACGGTAATATTGGGCTGACTTTTGATACCCATATGGAGTTGGTCAATGGCGTAAGTTTTATTCCTAAAGCTGACCTGGTATTTAGCGTATTTGCTAGACCTCAAGATGGAATTCGTAAATTTTGGAAAGGTGTAGGAGGAAAGATCGAAGCCGTAAAATTAGAAGCTGAAGCCAATTTGGCAGGTATGAAAATTTCTGGAAGCATCGCTTATTTTGATATGAATGTATCAGGTAGTATCAAAGATCGTGGTTTTGCAGGTATGTTGACTGTAGAGCTTCCTGTCGCCAAGATGCAAATGAAAGGACTTTTCGGTGCTAGGAAAGAAAATAACAAACAATCATTCCAATTTTTCTATTTGGATGGAGTTTTTGATATTACAGCAGGTATTACCATGTTTCCAGGGACCAGTCTGTATGGTTTTGCTGGTGGAGCTTACTATAATATGCAACGAGAGGTTCAGAGTGAAGAACATAGCTTAGTCAAAAAGCAAGAAAATCAAGAGTCTTTGGCTCTGAATACTATGGAGAGTTTTTCGGGAGTGAAATATACACCTATTTCGGGCAATATTAATTCTTCTGTCGGTTTTATGGCTGCGGTATATTTTGGTCTGACTTCACGTAATGTATTGGAAGTAGAAGCAAAGCTTGAAATTGGATTTGCAAATGGCTCATTAAATATGATTGAATTTGCAGGTCGTGCTGCGGGATTAAATGATGGCTCATTTCCTTTTTCCAAAAAATACAATAGTGCTATGATACAAGGTAATATGCATGCATTAGTACAATTGGAAGATGGGAATTTTAAATATTTTGATGCTGGAATAGGTATTAAATTAGAATATCCTAAACCTGTTTCCTTAGTTTCGGCACAAGGTAATTTGGTATTTCATGTGGAGAAAGATAAAGGTTGGTATTTGAAGTTGGGGTCTCCAGAAAATATACCTTCTCCAGGTCCAATTTCATTGTCTGTTGGGATTCCTGGGATAAAATTAGATGCTAAATCTTATTTTCAAGTAGGCACCATGGAAATTGATGATATACCTCCAACACCTCAATGGATTCGAGATATCATCAATGGCGCCAAATCAAGTAGTGAGGAAGAGAGTAAGATGGTGAATACAATGGCTATTCAGACTACATCTGAAAAAAGGGGCGAAGTGAGTACTGAAGGTATGATTGCAGGTATGAGTGTTGGTTTTAGGGCGGACCCTCAATTCCTCTGTTTCTATGCGCATCTTAGAGCAGGTCTGGGAGCAGATCTGAGTCTCAAATATTACGCTAATGGAGCATGTGCCAATAATCCAGTAGCAGGTTGGTACGCAGAAGGACAAGCTTTCGTAGGTGCAGAAGCCTCATGTGGAATCAAAATCAATATCTTCGGCATTAAAAAGGATATAGTATTTGTGAGCGGTGGTTTGGCGGCAGAAGTGAAGGCAGGTTTACCAGCTCCATTTTATGCCAAAGGAAGAATTGGAGGAACATTCTCTGTGCTGAATGGATTAATTTCTAAAAACTTCAGAATAGGATTGGAAGTAGGTACAGTCTGCGAATCAGGAAATGGTAATCCAGAAGAATTGGCACTAATTGCCGATGTGTTTCCCAAAAATGGAGAGACTGTGGGTGTCTTAGATAAATCAGCTGTTAGTTTTAATTATTCATTAACAAATGACTTTGTGGTACCATTAGAGTATATAGATGAAGATGGCATGCCTTATACCGTATATCAATTGTTTAGGTTTAAAAAGGATTTAGTGAAAATATCAGTCGTTGGTACTGAAAACACATTGAATACTAGTGATTTTGTATTAGCAGGTAGGGCGTCAAATAATTTATTTGATAACCGAAGAGGTGGGAGAGATATTTATAGTATTGAAGAGAGACCTGATGCTCCGATGCTCAAACCTAATTCGGATTATACGTTAAATGTTACAGCTAATGTGTTAAGTTATAGATATACTTCATTCACTGATGCAATGAATACCTCGAAAGAAGCACTTGAAGCACTTAAAAATAATACAAGCTCTTTCGAGCTTGTAGCCACTAATGGAAAAGTTTATGAAGATAAGCGGGAAGTTAAATTTAAAACGGATAAAGGACCGAAACGTATTCTAGTGGATAATGTGGTGGAGAGTATGCCTTACCATAGATCAGATGCGTTACCTTATCGGGCACTACATAATATTGCAGGTAATAAAGGATATATTCTATTAAGAAGAGCTCAGCTTGGTTTACCAACTTATTTTGACTGTCCACTCCCTGATAATCAGGCGCAAACAAAAATTCGGTTTGTACTCTTAGAATCGGGTGGAGGTGTACAGACTTTTGAACAAGACGTTCGCGTGGTAGATAATGGAACACGATGGGAATTCGATATGCCGATATTAATGCCAAATACCTTGTATGCTGCTAAAATATACTTCAAAAATGTAGCAAATTCTGCTGGATCAACTGATGGAGGTAAAACGAAATTGAATGTAGTGAAAACATTAAATTTTTCAAATGGTCAAACAGCTTTAATATCCAATCGTGACTTAGTTACCAATTCACTACGCTTGAATGGAGGAGATCATGAGTTATTTGCTTGGTATTTTAAGACAGGAGCAATTGAGAGTTATCAAAGTAAGTATAATCAGCTTCGTTTGGAGAAAGCAACTATTCGTGGTGAACAAATAAAAAGAGGTGAAAAGCAAGTAAACTTAGCTAAGTTAAATTGGGATGTTAATGAATCGACCAAAACATTGAGTAATGAAATGGTGGTGAAATATTACTATTCTTCTAAAGAATTGTTCAATATTCTGGATGTGGGAAGATATGAGACATTTATCAGTGGAGCCAAATTTTCAAATGCCTTTGTCACTAATCGTAACGAATCTTTACCTACTATTTCTAATAATAGTTTTAAAGCAAATGAAGCAGTCAGTTGGGTTTCTTTATTGAACCGGGCTGGATTCGATGTACAATCGAATAATATTAGTTTAGCAGAAGAAGAAAGAATGTGGAAAGATTTCGAAAAAGATGCCTTTGGATTAGAGAAATCATTGAATATTGAATATGTGAATTGGGGTGGTATAGATAATGGTATGTATGGAATTGCTCCAATTCGGGTATATCCTAAAGCAACATTTCTAAAAACTAGTAGTCTATTATCTGCAAATATGTACGGTATAAACTTTGATGATAATCAATATTCAACAGCGTCTGCCGAAGGAACAAACAAGAGTTCGACTAATGCTACAACTAGTGATAATACTTCGGTTTCTAATTCTCAAAGAATTTTGAATCGACTGGTAGGAAATGCATCGACTAGTGCGCATATTGGTAACGTGTCTCAAGCGCTGTTTTCAAGTCCATCTCTGGAGATTGAATACGCTATGAGTGGAGGTCAGTCTTATGGTAAAGGTGTTATAGAAACAGGAAATAACCTGTTGCAAAAACTGATCAATTTTAAAAAGGATCAAGGTTATCCAGTTGATATTTTTATGCAGCTTAACTCAATAGGTAAGGCACTAGATCAAGTAAATTCAAAAATGCAATCTAGTAGTATAATGGCCCAACCTCCATCTGGTTTGGCTGGACCAAATGTAATAGCCCAACCAAAAGCTTTAGGAAAATTTAGATAGACCAAAATATAGACACACGATGAAAAGATATATTTTAATACTGTATAGCATGCTAATTTGTGTACATATTAGTTTGTCCCAGAATGTTAATAAAACAGTAGTAGCTAAGACAGATACAATACGCAAAGAGCTTGTGGTTGGAAAGCTATCCTTACAGGCAAAAGGATACAAAGATAAAATAGCTCTTCGTTGGGGATTAGATAATGCTGCTGCATGGCCGTTTCTACAGCATATCGGCGTTCATATCGACTTAGTTGAAATGGACGAAAAGAATAATACCTTGTTAACGGATTGGATTCGTGTAACTTCTGAGCCGATCAAGCCTTGGTCGAAAGACTATTTTCAACAAGCTGGTGTAATGAATGCAGAGGATGACAATCTATTAGTTGCCGCTCAGGCTTTGTATGGTCAACTTGGAACGGGGCAAGTTAATACTAAAGACATGAATGCTGTCCAGGAAGCCGATATTGCCTATAATAACATGTTTTTATTGGCTATGATGGCTGCAGATTTTTCGCCTAAGGCTGCACAAGCCTTAGGACTTTATTACTCATACAGTACTCCTGTAAATAAAAATCATAAGTACGCATTCCGAGTTTATTCGGCACAACAACACGATGTTATAAAAATTGATACGGCTTATTATATCTATGCCGGATTTGCATTGGACGAAATTATAGCACCGGCTTTTGTTAGTGCAAAGGGTAAAGATGAGATTATTGAAATTTCTTGGCCAAAAAATAATGCTTACAATAAATTTACGTCCTATAATATAGAACGTTCCCTAGATAGTATTCATTTCGAAAAAATCAATGCTAATCCCGTTGTATTTAATTTGTCAGACGATACCAAAACTGATTTTATATACGCTGATAGTGTTTCGAATTATGTAAAATATTATTACCGAATAAATGGTACAGATGCTTTTGGGGATGTGAGTTATTATTCTGAGCCACGATCGGCTATGGCGGTAAATCAATTGTCGCCATATAGCCCATCACTGACGGCTAATCTTTCTGTTGGTAAGGATAAAGTCGAACTCAACTGGACTCAAAAGGTAGATCCGAACAGACCTCTGCGTGGTTTTATTATACGTCGAGGAGAAGATCGCAATAAATTAGATCAGGCTATTCATAGCGAAATACTAAAACCTGATTCTCGCAGCTTTGTGGATGTGCCGAAGAATTTGACCAAGGGATATTTTTACCAAGTCATGGCGATAGATACTTCGGACAATTACGTGATGAGCGATATCAAGTATATTTTCGCATTTGACACCATTCCTCCCAAAGCACCTATCGGAATGAAAGGTCTAATAGATACATTAGGTAGAGTAACATTGACTTGGGAGAATGATCGTTCAGACAACGTATATGCCTATCGGATTTTTGCGGCAAATAGTCCTAACAATACCTTTTCACCTGTGACAGCTGCTCTAGTAAGAGATACATCTTTTGTAGATAGTATCAGTTTTAATGTGTCCAATCGCAAGATTTATTACAAAATCGTAGCATTGGATGGTAGTAATAATCACAGTGAAATGAGTGAAGTGTTGGTCCTTGATAAGCCAAAAGTCATTGCTTCACCAGCTCCTGTGATTAGTGATTTTCAAGTTCTGGACAAGAAGGTATCCATAACTTTTGCTGTACTACCCGATGAGGAAACGCAAAAAATATTGATCTTTCGTAAAGTAATTCAAAATAATAGTAATGCTGCATGGCAAGAGATTGCTTCTTTAGCTCCTGAAGCTCGAGCATATATGGATTCGACAGTCAATACAGGTACTAGGTATCTATATATGGTCAGAAGTAAAGATGTTTTCAATATGTTTTCAGATGAAAGTGTTCCCCTGGAAGTATTGGTTTATCATGTTAGTTTAGTTGCACCAGATCTTAAATTTGATTATGTCAAAAATAAAGAGAATGGAATCAAACTAAAATGGAATACACCTAAAGAAAAAGTGCTTTTTTATATTTTGTACAAAGATACAGGAAACGGAATGACAGAATTTAAATCACTAGAAGCAACAGAAAATTTATTCGAAGATGATGATAAAGGGGTATTACGTTATGGTATTAAAGCTATGTATGAGAATAAAGATATAGACAATGAAATAGTTATTAAAAAAATTAAATAACTATAGAGTATTGTTTTGTAAAAAAGCGAGATTTTTTGGTCTCGCTTTTTTATTTATCCTTTATGATCGAATAGTCCAACTATATTTTTTAATGCAGGAGCGTTTTCAGGTTTTAGTTTTCCTGCCAGAATTAAGCGTAACTCACGGCGTTGCAATGCTTCCTCAAAAAGTTGTTTTTCTTTTTCTGTTTCAGGAATTAATTGTGGAACAACTTTAGGTTTTCCTTCTGGATCTAGCGCTACAAAAGTATAATAGGCCTCGTTACTTTTTTCTTTCGTTCCTTTAGGGAGATTTTGAGCAAAAATTTCCATTCTCACTTCGACCGAGGTGTTGAAAGCTCTTGTTACTTGAGCTTGAATAGTTACTACTTCACCAAGTTTGATGGAACGTTTGAAGGATACATTATCTACAGAAGCTGTCACAACTACATTACTACAGTGTTTTTGCGCGGACATAGCCGAACAAATATCCATCCAATATAAAAGTCTTCCGCCCATCAGGTTGCCAAACGTATTGGTGTCATTGGGTAATACCAATTCATTCATTTCTGTATAGGATTCGTGTGCTTTTTTTGCTTCCATTTAGCTGTTATATTTTTTTAATTGTTCTTCAATTTTATGCAAAGATACAATAAATGGGGTAGGCGTGAAGTTTAATATTTCTTCTGCTTTATCCAAAATGAATCCGGTTTTTCGTGGACGATTAGTTGCTTGGCCGATTTCTGCTGCTGTAATAGGAGATATCAACGATTTATCTAAGTTCCACGTGTCAGCCAGCTTTTCGACAGCATCCAATATGGTCATCATTTCATTTCCAGAGATATGAAAGACACCTGAAACTTTCTTTTTCATTACTGTGTAACAAGCATCAGCCAAGTCATCTACCCAAGTTGGCATACGCCACTGGTCAGACACCACATTAATAGTTTTTTCGTTTTCTAATTGTTTTTTTGCCCATAAGACTAGATTACTTCGCCCTTTATCGGGTATTGCGCCATAAACCAAAATTGTGCGTACAATAGCAGCATTTGGATTTGAAATCAAAATGGTTTTTTCTGCGTCAATTTTACTTTGTCCATATTGATTGGTAGCGCTTACACTATCAGATTCACTGTAAGGTCCATTTTCACCATCAAAAACAAAATCTGTCGAAAGAAATGTATAATGGATGGCGAGTTCATTAGATAATTCAGCCAATTTTTTGGAAAGGTCAACATTAATTTGTTGTGCCAAATCTGGATTTTGTTCACATATCTCAACACTTGTTAGCGCTGCGGTATGCAAAATATGGGTAGGTCGAAAATCTCTAATTATTTGGGTCAAACGCTGAAAATCTAATACATCCAATTGTTGAAATGTGTTTTCATCCAAATAGGGATTACGATTTTCTGATTTAGAAATACCAAGGATTGTGTTTATATCAGTGTAATTTTCGAGTTTTTCACAAAATTTTTGGCCTAAAAAACCATTAGATCCAGTTAGTAATACACGCATATTTAATTTGTCCAGATAAAATCCATTTTGTCCTGCAGCATAGAATTGTCAATGACTTTTATTTCTAATTCCAAAATAGATTTTAAGGCCTTATAATCAATTTTGTCGGCATCATCGGTTGCTTTGTGGTAATCATCATGTCCGCCAGTATGAAAAAATAACACGGGGATATTCTTTTTATAGAATGAGGTTTGGTCGGATCCACCATTACCATCTTTGCTTTTGTTGAATTTTATATCACTAGTTATATTTTCAAATATTGCAGGAAACTTTGAGCTCGTACCATAACCAATGACAGCCAATCCACTATCTGGGTTATAGCGACCAATCATATCCATATTGAGCATCCAATGAATTTTATCTAATGGCATTGTAGGGTTTTCAGTCCAATATTTAGAACCAATGAGGCCTAATTCTTCTGCCGAAAAGGCAATAAATAAGATGTTAAATTTCTCTTTAATTTTGTTGGTGCTATAATATCTTACTAATTCGAGCAGCCCGGCTACACCAGAAGCGTTATCGTCTGCACCATTGTGAATTTGTCCGATATGTGCAGGTTCTCTCGTACCCCCAAAATTACCATATCCAAGATGGTCATAGTGTGCACCAACGACAATCGTATAAGGCGCATCATTATCCAAAAAACCGATAATATTCTCCGCTGGTCTAATACTATCGGGTACAGTTACACGACGTACTTTTGCGGTAAAGTCCTGTCTGAACCCCTTTGTGCCTAATGGCACAAGTTTATGCTTTTTGAATTGATTTTCAATATAATTTGCAGATTTGGCGAGTTCTTTAGAACCAGTAGCCCTTCCTTTCATTTTGTCATCCGCCAAATAATAGATGTGTTTTTTTAATCTATTAATTTCTATTTCTTGCGCTGTAAGTTTGAAACTAATAGCTGTTAATAGTATCGAGAATATAAAAATGTATGTTTTCATCTTCTTATTTAGTGAGAAGTAAATATAAAAATAAAGGGCTAGATTATTATGTCTAGCCCTTTATTTTAGTCTTCAAGAATTTCGCTGTGCGGCGTCTCTTTTTCTTGGTGTTCTTCTTTGAAATATCTTTTTTGGAATATTAATATTAAAAATACACCTACCGAAATAGCAGAATCAGCTATGTTAAAAACAGGTCTGAAGAATAAGAAATCTTCACCTCCCCAGATTGGAAACCAAGTAGGGAACGTTCCATTGATAAGTGGAAAATATAACATATCCACTACTTTACCATGAAGTAAGGAAGCGTAGCCTCCAGCTTCTGGGAATAGCAGTGCTTTATCATAATAGGTACTCTCACTAAAAATTACACCGTAGAATACGGAATCAATAATATTACCAACTGCACCTGCGAATATTAATGCTACATTCAAAATAAATCCACGGTTGTATTTATTCTGAATCATATAATGCAAACCGTATCCAATACCACAAACAGCTATTATACGAAATAGTGTTAAGAATAATTTTCCATAATCGCCGCCAAATTCCATACCATAGGCCATTCCTGGATTCTCGATAAAGTGAATGATAAATTTATTGCCAAGAATATTGTAATCTTGACCAATCGTCATGTTCAACTTTACCCAAAATTTGGATATTTGGTCAATCAAAAGGATAATCGTTATTAGGATTAAGGGTTTAGTATAGCCTTTCATATAGTTTTCATAAAATAGCCTTTACAATAGAAGAATTGCAAAGGCTATCTCTCGCTTTTAAAATTTCGTGATTAGTATTGTTTGTTTTTAGCCTCAATACTTAATGTCGTATGAGGTACAGCTTTCAAACGCTCTTTTTGAATTAATTTTCCTGTTTCTCTACAGATTCCGTAAGTCTTGTTTTCAATACGCACAAGAGCAGCTTCTAAGTTATCAATAAACTTTTTTTGACGAGCAGCCAACTGATTTGTTTGCTCTTTCTCTAATGTAGCTGAACCATCTTCTAACGTCTTGTAAGTACCTGCGGTATCATCTGTTCCGTTGGCATTACCACCACTTAAAGTTTTGGTCAATGCATCAAGCTCCTCTCTAGCAATTCTCAATTTCTCAAGAATGATAGCTTTGAATTCTTGAAGTTCAACATCACTGTAACGTGTTTTTTCTGTGTTTTCTCCCATAATCTAATATTTTTCGATTAATACCTCAAGTTTATTTTCATTGATCTCAATGTTGTCATTAGACGTTACAACATCCACAAAATCAAATGAATCAGCTAGTATTTCGGTGCAAATATACGATAAATTATTTTGGGCAGCTTCTTCGATCTCATTATTTCTACTAAGCTGTACTTTTATTCTGTCTGTAACCTCAAAACCCTTGTCTTTACGTAGATTTTGAATGCGATTTATTAGCTCACGCGCGATACCTTCTTGTTTTAATTCTGGTGTAAGTTGAATATCCAAAGCAACAGTTAAGTTTCCTAAATTCGCTACTTGCCAACCTGCTACGTCCTCCGCGATGATTTCTACATCTTCTAAGGTTATCGTATGCCCTGTCTCTGGTAATACTAAAGAACCATTTTTCTCCAATGTCAAAATTTCTTCTGGCCCAAATGATTGGATTGCAGTGCTTACGACTTTCATATCTTTACCTACTTTAGCACCTAAAGCCTTGAAGTTAGGTTTGATTTTTTTCTTGATAATTCCCGTAGTATCCGTGATGAATTCGATGTCTTTGATGTTAGTCTCTGACAAAATCAAATCTTTTACTTTCTCCACTTTTTCTTGGAAAGCAGTATCTAGAACGGGAACCAATATTTTACTTAATGGTTGACGTACATTGATACCTACTTTTTTGCGAAGGGACAACGTCAATGAAGAAATGTTTTGTGCCAGAGCCATTCTTTCTTCTAATGCTTTATCCACTAATTCTGTGTGATAAACAGGGAAGTCAGCTAAGTGAACAGATTCAAAGTTCTCTTTGTTCGTTGCATTGTTCAAATCTAAATACAATTGATCAGCAAAGAACGGCGAAATTGGTGCCATTAATTTCGCGATAGTATCTAGACAAGTATATAATGTTTGATATGCCGAAATTTTATCTTCTGTGTATTCACCTTTCCAGAAACGACGGCGACACAAACGTACGTACCAATTACTCAAGTGTTCATCTACAAAATTTTGAATAGCACGAGCTGCTTTAGTAGGTTCGTAATCTGCGTAGAACCCATCAACTTCTTTGCTTAAACTATTTAATAGTGAAATAATCCATCTGTCGATTTCAGGACGGTTTTCTAAAGCTATTTCTGGTTCAGCATAGCTGAATTTGTCGATATTAGCGTATAAAGCAAAGAATGCGTAGGTATTATACAATGTTCCGAAGAATTTACGACGTACTTCGTCCAAACCTTCTTCGTTGAATTTCAAATTATCCCACGGTGATGCATTACTGATCATGTACCAACGTGTTGCATCAGCCGAGTATTTTTCGATAGTAGCAAATGGGTCAACACCGTTTCCAAGACGCTTAGACATTTTGTTGCCATTTTTGTCTAATACTAATCCATTAGAAACGACATTTTTGAACGCTACAGAGCCTTGAACCATTGTCGATATAGCATGAAGCGTAAAGAACCAACCACGTGTTTGGTCCACGCCTTCAGCGATGAAATCAGCAGGGAATGCTGAATTGTATTCTCCTTTGAATGGAAGTGAATCGCCAGCTGCTAATTTATCGTAATCTAATCCCCATTGTGCATATGGCATAGCCCCTGAATCAAACCAAACGTCAATTAAGTCTAACTCACGGAACATTTTTTGTCCTGATTCAGAAACGAAAACAATATGATCCACATATGGACGGTGAAGATCTAATTTATCCGATCCGAATTTATCTAAATATTCTTTGTTAACTGCTTTCTCTTCTGCCGAAAGAACATCTGATGCTAATGAAGCTTCTAATAAAGCCTTCATTTCTATCATTGAGCCGATACAAATTTCTTCGTTTTGGTCTTCTGTTCTCCAGATTGGTAGTGGTGTACCCCAATATCTAGAACGTGATAAGTTCCAATCTACTAAGTTTTCTAACCAATTACCAAAACGACCTGATCCCGTAGCTTCTGGTTTCCAGTTGATAGTTTTATTTAATTCTACCAATTGCTCTTTCACGGCAGTAGTTTTGATAAACCAGCTATCCAATGGATAGTATAATACTGGTTTATCCGTACGCCAACAGTGTGGGTAAGTGTGTTCGTATTTCTTAACGTCAAACGCTTTATTATCTTCTTTTAATTTGATAGCGATCAATACATCTGTCGGACGGAATTCTTTGTCTTCGCGTTCTTCAGTTGAATAATATTCTTCTTTCACAAAACGACCCGCAAAGTCTGTTACTTCTTGTACAAAACGACCTGTACGATCTACAGTAGGACCTTCTTTACCATTTTCGTCTTTCACCAAAATAGCGGGAACTCCTGCTTCTTTGGCTACACGAAAGTCATCCGCACCGTAAGTAGGCGCGATATGAACGATACCTGTACCGTCTTCTGTCGTAACAAAATCACCAGGGATTACACGGAAAGCTTTTTCCAATAATTCTTCCGAAGTGATGTATGGCATCAATTGGTGGTAACGGATACCAACCAATTCTGCGCCAGAAAATTCAGCTACCTGTTCCCAAGGCACAATTTTATCACCTACTTTGTAATCTTGGAAAGATGCATCTTGTCCCTCAGCTTTGAAATGTTTGCTGATTAAGTTTTTTGCTAAGACTACAGAAACTGGAGAGCCTGTATATTGATTGAAAGTTTTGATTTTTACGTATTCAATTTTTGGACCGACAGCCAAAGCCGAGTTACTTGGTAATGTCCAAGGTGTCGTTGTCCATGCGATAAAAGCGACATCCTCATCTGCTGTTTCCACCAAAGAATTGATCAACGGGTGTACTTGTGCTTTGTCAATACGGAATTCAGCTACGATAGTTGTGTCTTTTACATCTTTATACGTACCTGGTTGGTTCAATTCGTGCGAACTCAAACCTGTTCCTGCAGCAGGTGAATATGGTTGAATAGTGTATCCTTTGTACAAAAGGCCTTTTTTGTATAGGTCTTTCAACAAGAACCACAGCGTTTCAATGTATTCGTTTTGATAGGTAATGTATGGGTTTTCTAAGTCAACCCAGTATCCCATTTTTTCTGTCAAGTCATTCCACACGTCGGTGTATTTCATGACCTCTTTTCGACAAGCATTGTTGTAGTCTTCAACAGAAATTTTTGTACCGATATCTTCTTTGGTAATGCCTAAAGATTTCTCTACAGCCAATTCAATAGGAAGACCGTGTGTATCCCAACCACCTTTACGTTTTACTTGGTAGCCTTTTAAAGTTTTATAACGACAGAAAATATCCTTAATCGCACGAGCCATTACGTGGTGAATGCCTGGCATACCATTCGCCGAAGGAGGTCCCTCATAAAAAGTGTATGGTTTGCTTGCAGGACGGTTCGAAATACTTTTTTCGAAAATGTTCTCTGCTCCCCAACGATTTAAAACTTCTTTGCCGATTTCCGGTAAATTTAACTGCTTATATTCCTTGTACATCACGTATTTTATATCAATTTTTCAAAGGTCGCTAATTTAATCAAATAAGTTTGAAAATGGAAGGTGAATTTGGTAGGGCTGATTGTTAGGGTTATTATTTTAATATCCAAAAACAACAAAGCCCTTACATGTAGGGGCTTTGTTGTTTTTGGTAAGCGATCTCCTTAGGCTGAGAAGCTCGATCCGCAGCCGCAAGTACTTGATGCATTTGGGTTATTGAATGTAAAACCACGTGCATCTAAACCATTTTTGAAATCAACTTCCATTCCAGCCAAATACATGCCGTGTGCCTTATTCATAAAAACACGGATACCTTCGATTTCGTATTCCGAATCACCATCTTTCTTTGTGTCAAAGCCTAAAATATAGCTCATTCCTGAACAGCCACCACCTTCAACACCTAATCTTAGACCAAAATCAGAACCTAATTCTTGTTGATCAATTAGTTTTTTTAATTCCTCAACTGCTCCTGCTGTCAAAGTAACAGGTGCAGCAGTTGTTATATTTTCAGTACTCATAGTATTATCCTTTCTGAATTGATAGTTAAACAAAATTACATATTTTTAGGCTTTAAAATATAACCTTATAATTTTTGACAATTAATAAACACTAGATTAATATGGAATTTGTTGAGTTGCTGAAACAATTATTTATTGTAGCATTTGGAGTATTAGTCGCATTGGTATTGGCTTTTTATGTCGTGTGGCCCAAAATAGAATATCTTTTTCTAAAAGTAAATGACATCGGGCAAAACAAAGAATTGCTTAAAAATAACCAACAACTTAAGTTTGCGGCATACGAGAGATTGATTTTGTTTGCTCATCGTATTGCTCCTTATCAAGTGATGTTGCGTAACCACAATCCTAATATTACGGTAGAGCAATTCAAACAATTATTAATGGCTGATATTGAAAATGAGTATCAGCATAATTTTACACAGCAATTATATGTAACAGATGCGGCATGGTCAATCGTCAAAGATTTAAAGGATAGTACGATCGGATTGCTCAAAAACTCAAGCAAAGTGATTTCATCTGATGCTAAGGTGGATGATTATGTCAATATAGTATTAAAACATCTGTCTGAATTAGATGTAAATCCGTATGAAGCAGCACAATTAATTCTTAAAAAGGAGCTTTCTGCCTAATAATATTTTACTATTTCAAATATTTAGAGACCTTTGATGAGGATTTGATTCTATTTACTTTCTTTTTGAAAAGATGTGTTAAAGAATGTGTTGAAAAGGTAAGATAATCGTATATTTGCGTCAAAATAAAATAATACGCGTATCCAACAATAATTAAGTATAATGGAAAGAGATCAAGCCATCTTTAATCTAATCGCTGACGAGCTAAAACGCCAAGAGGAAGGTATCGAATTAATCGCTTCGGAAAACTTTGTAAGTAAACAAGTGATGGAAGCTGCAGGTTCTGTTTTGACAAACAAATATGCAGAAGGACTTCCGGGAAAACGCTATTATGGCGGTTGTGAAGTAGTTGATGAAATTGAAACTATCGCTATTGATAGAGCTAAACAACTATTCGGTGCTGAATGGGTGAATGTACAACCTCACTCTGGAGCGCAAGCTAATGCAGCCGTATTTTTAGCAACAATCAAACCTGGTGATAAGATTTTAGGTCTTGACTTGTCTCATGGTGGTCACTTGACTCACGGTTCTCCAGCTAACTTATCTGGTAAAATATACCAACCATTATTTTATGGTGTAAAAGAAGAAACTGGTCTTATTGATTACGAATCTTTAGAGGAGACTGCATTACGCGAAAAACCAAAAATGATTATTTGTGGTGCTTCTGCTTACTCTCGTGATTGGGATTATGCACGTATCCGTAAAGTAGCAGATGAAATCGGTGCCTTATTATTAGCTGATATATCTCACCCTGCTGGTCTTATTGCGAAAGGATTGTTAGCAGATCCACTTCCTCACTGTCACATCGTGACGACGACTACACACAAAACATTGCGTGGTCCTCGTGGTGGAATGATCATGGTGGGTAAAGATTTTGAAAATACTTGGGGTGCAAAAACACCTAAAGGTGAAACACGTACTATTACACAATTGTTAGATTTAGCGGTATTCCCTGGTACACAAGGTGGACCTTTGGAGCATACAATCGCTGCTAAAGCAATCGCGTATGGTGAAGCTTTGACAGATGATTATTTAGTTTACGCTAAACAAGTGCAAGCAAATGCACAAGCATTAGCGAAATATTTCGTAGATAGAGATTATAAAATTATTTCAGGTGGTACAGACAATCACTTGATGTTAGTTGATTTACGTAATAAAGATATTTCGGGTAAAGAAGCTGAAGCTGTATTAGGTTTAGCGGGAATCACTACAAATAAAAATATGGTTCCTTTCGATACACGTTCACCATTCGTGACATCAGGCGTACGTTTTGGTACAGCTGCGATTACGACTCGTGGTGTTAAAGAAGCTGAAATGTCCCAAATTGGTGAGTTAATTGACGAAGCAATCAGATTTAAGGGTGATGAAGCTAAACTAGCATCTATCCATTCTAAAGTAAAAGAAATGATGGCTAAATTCCCATTGTACAAATAATTTAATTGTCATTAAATAAGTATTAAAAGCTCCAAATTTTAATTTGGAGCTTTTTTTGTGAGAAGAATTGTGCAAACCATAATGTCAATAAATGTTAAAATCAACATAATCAGTTTGAATTTTCAGCTAATTTCAGCTATTTTGAAGAATAATTTCATTAGAATATAGTTAACATTATAAAATATTAAATACAAGCCTATCGAAACACGCTTACTCTAAAATTAATTTTGCTGAAACTTAAATAGGAAATTGTTATGAAAAATATCAATAACATGACCGATCAAGAGCTGATTCGCATCTACGAAAATGGTGATGAAAAAGGGCTTAGAATTTTGATAGATCGACATAAGAGTAAGATATACACTTCAATATATATGCGCGTGAAGGATGAGTTCATCGCTGAAGATATATTTCAAGAGACCTTTATCAAGGTTATTAACACAATAAAATCAGGTGGCTATAATGAAGAGGGCAAGTTTTTACCTTGGGTTATACGTATAGCATATAATATGGTTATTGACTATTTCCGCAAAGAGAAACGTGGCCCCACAGTCGTTAATAGTGAAGGATATGATATTTTTGAGGTTATGAATTTTACAGATGATGATGCTGAACGTAAAATGGTTCGAAAGCAAACAGATGTAGATTTGAAAAAAATAATTCAACTGTTGCCTGATGATCAGAAAGAAGTGTTGATTATGCGTCACTTTTGTGATATGAGTTTTAAGGATATCGCAGATGTTACGGATGTGAGTATCAATACTGCTTTGGGTCGTATGCGCTATGCACTAAGTAATTTAAGAAGATTAATTGAGGAACATAATTTGACTTTTCAATTTAGTTAAGCTACAATATTAGGTATTAACATTATGGTTGGCAGCGCGCATTTGATGCGCAGCCGATTCTTTTTTGTGGAATTATTGACTGATTTTTTTTATATTTGAGATTAAAGTTTGACAAGATGACAGTGTTAATTCCTGTTTTTGAACTTTGGAATTTGTTTTGATACAAGCTTTATATAACAGGATATAAAATTTAAATAAGATAAATAAGATATGGGAATTTGGGTATTACTAATAGGGATTGGAATTATCAGTATGATTGTCCAATGGAGGTTCAAGAATAAGTTTAAGAAGTATTCAGAAATGCCGCTTTCTTCAGGACTTTCTGGAGCTGAAATTGCGCAAAAAATGCTTCATGATAGTGACATATACGATGTGAAAATTATTTCTGTTGAAGGTCAATTAACAGATCACTATAATCCAGCGGATCGTACAGTCAATTTGAGTCCAGAAGTTTATCACGGTAGGAGCGTAGCTGCTGCTGCAGTTTCTGCACACGAATGTGGACATGCGATTCAACACGCTACAGCATACTCTTGGTTACAATTCCGTTCGGCAATGGTTCCTATGGTGAATGTTGCTTCGCGTGTCGTTCAATTCACTTTGATGATTGGTGTGATGCTCGCAATATTTTCCAATAATTTATTATTATTGCAAATCGGTGTAGCGGCTTTAGCAGTTACGACAGTGTTCAGTTTTGTGACTTTGCCTGTGGAGTTTGATGCGTCTAAGCGTGCTTTAGCTTGGTTAGAAACAGCTAATATCACACACGGTCGCGAAGAGCATGATGGAGCCAAAGATGCGTTAAAATGGGCTGCAATGACTTATGTAATAGCTGCATTATCTGCATTGGTTACATTATTGTACTATGCACAGATGTTATTGGGAAGAAGAGATTAATCGAATTAAAATAATAATACATGAAGGAGATAAAATATTTATCTCCTTTTTTGTTGCTTTTACATTTTGTATGGATATGCTTTCAGTTCAATTTTGTAACTTTGCGGCTTAGCATAAGAATTTCAAAAGATTAACTATGTTTTCAAATCTTCAGGATAAATTAGATAGAGCCTTTAAAGTATTAAAAGGACAAGGAAATATTACAGAAATCAACGTCGCAGAGACAATGAAGGAAATTCGCAAGGCATTATTGGATGCCGATGTGAATTATAAAACTGCCAAAAGTTTCACTGATGATGTAAAACAAAAAGCTTTAGGGGAAAACGTATTGACAAGTATTTCTCCAGGTCAGTTGTTAACTAAAATCATGAACGATGAGTTAACGGAATTGATGGGAGGAACAGTAACTGATCTTGATTTATCAAAAAATCCTACAGTTATCTTAATTGCTGGTTTGAATGGAGCTGGTAAAACAACTTTCACAGGTAAATTAGCTAATTATTTAAAAAACACTAAAGGTAAGAAACCACTATTAGTTGCGGGTGACGTGTATCGTCCTGCGGCTATTGACCAATTAGAAATTTTAGGTGGTCAAGTTGGCGTTCCTGTGTATACAGATCGTAATTCTACTGATCCAATCGCAATCGCGAAAGCAGGGGTAGAGGAAGGTAAAAGAAATGGAAATAATGTAATCATCATCGATACGGCTGGTCGTTTGGCTATTGACGAAGCGTTGATGAATGAGATCACAGCCGTAAAAGAGGTAACTCAGCCACACGAAATTCTTTTTGTAGTGGATTCTATGACAGGTCAAGATGCGGTAAATACCGCCAAAACGTTTAATGATCGTTTGGATTTTACCGGTGTAGTATTAACCAAATTAGATGGTGATACGCGTGGTGGAGCTGCTTTGTCTATTAAATCTGTCGTTAACAAACCAATTAAATTTATTGGTACGGGTGAGAAGATGGAGGCGTTGGATGTATTCTATCCAGATCGTATGGCTTCCCGTATTTTGGGTATGGGTGATGTGGTTTCCTTAGTGGAGCGTGCTCAGCAACAATTTGATGAGAAACAAGCTGCAGAACTACAAAAGAAAATTCGCAAAAATAAATTTGACTTCAACGATTTTCGCTCTCAAATCCAACAAATCAAGAAAATGGGTAACATGAAAGATTTGATTGGAATGATTCCAGGAGCTGGTAAAGCTCTTAAAGATGTTGAAATTGAGGACGATGCCTTCAAGCCTATTGAAGCAATTATTGATTCTATGACGCCATTTGAGCGTGAGAATCCTGATGCTATTGATCAACGTCGTAGAAATCGTATTGCAAAAGGGTCAGGAACAAATCTTGATGAGGTAAATAAATTATTAAAGCAATTTATGGATATGCGTAAGGTTATGAAGCAAATGTCAAATCCAGCTATGGCGGCTAAGATGATGCGTAATATGCCTAAAATGCCAGGGAAACCATTTTAATAAGATATAGAATTATTAAATATATTGAATCCGAGCTTTATGGCTTGGATTTCTTTTTATAAATGAATTTTGTTCCTTAATTTTAGAGCTAAAGAATTAATTGTTAATTTTGTAATATGGACGATCATCCCACACAGTTATCTGAGTATGGATCTATTCTCTTAATAGGAGTTGTAGGTATTCTTTTGGTCTGTGTGACGATGTTTATGTCTAAGCTTTTAGCGCCTAATAAACCTAATCCAATCAAGTTAAGTACTTATGAGTGTGGTGAAGAAACCACGGGAAGTTCTTGGGTGCAGTTCAATCCTAGATTTTACGTTATCGCATTAGTGTTCCTTTTATTTGATGTAGAGCTAATTTTTGTTTTCCCTTGGGCTACCGTCTTTGGGCAGGCTGAATTAATTGCTGCAGACAGTAGATGGGGATGGTTTACGTTGATTGAAATGGGGATATTCTTAGGTATTTTAATTCTAGGTTTAGTATATGTTTGGGTACGAGGAGATTTAGATTGGGTAAGACCAAAACATACTATACCATCAGTTGATACAGGAATTCCATTGCGTGCATATGAAGCTCTAAATAAAAAGCAGTATCACATTAAAGATTATAAATCTGTTGATGTTAGTACAGTCATTACTGAAAAAGTAGAGGTACAACCTAAAGTTTCATTAGGATTCAAGCTTAGAATAAAAAAACCAAACGCATGACAAATCTAGAACAACAACTTAAATCAGATGGTGTTATTGTCGCTAAAATAGATGATTTATTAAATTGGGCTCGTTTATCGTCGATGTGGCCTATGAGTTTTGGTATTGCATGTTGTGCGATTGAGATGATGGGAGCAATGGCTTCTACGTACGATTTAGATCGATTTGGCGTTTTCCCAAGGCCTTCACCTAGACAATCTGATGTCATGATCATTGCAGGTACAGTGACTTTTAAAATGGCAGATCGTATCAAACGCTTGTATGAACAAATGCCAGAACCACGTTACGTGATTTCAATGGGGTCATGTTCTAATTGTGGTGGACCTTATTGGCAACATGGATACCATGTCGTGAAAGGTGTTGACAAGATTATTCCAGTGGATGTGTATGTGCAAGGATGTCCTCCACGTCCAGAAGCTTTGATTGGTGCATTTTTAGAATTACAAAAGAAAATAGAAAAGGAACAAATTTTTCACGATAAGTATTTTGAAGAAACTGTTAATAGTTAAAATATAATATGGCAAAAGATTTTTATGGTGAGTTGCAGTTAGGTATTCTTGGTGGTGGTCAACTGGGCCGTATGTTTATCCAAGAAGCTATCAATTACAACGTAAATGTGCATATACTTGATCCGGATAAAAATGCTCCGTGTCGCAAGTTGTGCAATCATTTCGAATGTGGCTCATTGAGTGATTACGATACTGTTTACAATTTTGGTAAAGATTTAGATGTGATTACTATCGAAATCGAGAAAGTAAATGTGGATGCTTTGGAGAAATTAGAGGAAGAGGGAGTAATTGTGTATCCACAATCTCGCGTAATTCGTTTGATTCAAGATAAAGGATTGCAAAAGCAATTCTTTAAACAAAATGATATACCTACTTCAGCATTTCAGTTTATATCGAATGTGGATTCATTGAAAACCGCCAATTTATCTATTCCTTACGTACAGAAGTTACGTAAAGATGGTTATGATGGTAAAGGAGTGAAAATGATTCGTACGGAAGATGATTTGTCTAAAGCATTTACTGAGCCATCGATAATTGAAGAAATTGTTGATTTTGAAAAAGAAATTGCAGTTATCGTCGCTCGAAATGATAAAGGTGAAGTGAAAACTTTCCCTATGGTTGAAATGGAATTCAATCCAGAAGCTAATTTGGTAGAGTTCTTGATTTCACCCTCTACGTATAGTTTCGAAATTCAGCAACAAGCAGAAGAATTGGCGAAAAAAATCGCTAATGACTTACAGATTGTAGGTCTGTTGGCTGTGGAAATGTTCTTAACGAAACAAGGAGAAATTTTGGTTAATGAATTGGCTCCACGTCCACATAATTCAGGTCATCAAACGATTGAAGGTAACTTTACATCGCAATTTGCACAACATATGCGCGCTATATTTAATCTTCCTTTAGGTGATACTTCCGCGCGATCAAATGCAGTGATGATTAATTTATTAGGAGAAGAGGGTTACGAAGGATTGGCAAAATATGAAGGGGTAGAAGAGGTGTTGCGTATGGATGGGGTTTACATTCATCTATATGGTAAAAAATATACAAAACCTTTCCGTAAAATGGGGCATGTGTGTATTGTGAATGCTGATAGAGAATTGGCGATTAGCAATGCGCGCAAAGTACAAGAAATATTAAAAGTAATTGCTTAAAAGTATATGAATTCACAATCCGTGCAAGTAGGCATCATTATGGGAAGTAAATCAGATCTTCCTGTGATGCAAGATGCTGTAGATGTTTTAAAAGAATTAGGTGTGTCATTTGAAGTAACAATTGTGTCTGCTCACCGTACACCACATCGTATGTTTGAGTATGCTGAAACTGCTGCTGACCGTGGTTTAAAAGTGATTATTGCAGGAGCTGGTGGGGCTGCCCATTTACCAGGTATGGTAGCTTCTATTACGCATTTGCCTGTCATTGGTGTTCCTGTTAAATCATCTAATTCTATTGATGGTTGGGATTCGGTTTTGTCTATATTACAAATGCCTAATGGTATTCCTGTAGCAACTGTAGCGTTGAATGCAGCAAAAAATGCGGGTATCTTAGCTGCACAAATTATTGGTACAAATGATGAACAAGTAGCCTCTAATCTTTTAGCTTTCAAAAAAGTATTGAAAGAAAAGGTGGAAGAAACAGCCTCTGAAGTAGAGAATATGAAATTTTAGCTAAATAAAAAAGGGACTTTAAAGTCCCTTTTTTATTTAGCTATGCTAACTATTTAAGTTTGATTTCAAAGCTATCGCTTTTACATGTAGACACCTTGTCTATTAATTCCAAATAGATTGAATTTGGTGCTTCATCCATAGGGATTTCGATTTCAGCTCTCGATTGACCTCTCAAAGGTGATTTTTTACCTCCGATATCCCAAATCAACTTATACTTTTTTAATAAATCTTGGTTCACCGTTATCTTGTATTTACCATTGCTTAGAGCCACATTTATATCGGTAGGTCTCTCAATTTCTGCTAATAGTTTAATATGTATAGGTTTTTTAACGGATGATTTTTTCTTATAATGTGCCGAGACAAAATATGTATTGTCTTTTTTAAGCCTCGGTGTAACCCAATTTGATCCTGTAGCTATCGGTTTCCTGCTTTTTTCAGATTCATACCACTTGTATATAATTCCGGATTGTGGATTTTTTACAGTTAAGGCTTGATAGCCATTGAAACAAGTTTCTAAAGTATCTCCCCATGTAGAAACAACTGGATCTAGTTCAAAATCTTTTTCGGCATTAATTTGCCAGGTTTTGCTAAAGCCATCTGGTTGGTGGTTTGGATTTCGAACGAGCAATGTTGTATCTTTTACCTCTACTTTAAGTGTATTGATACCTTTTTGTAAAATACCTTTATTGAGATATATCGAGTCTTGATTGTGTGTTAATATTTTTCCATTTAAATACCATCTTACACGCATCGTGTTCGGGCTAGGTTTTAAAATGTTTACCCCAAATTTATTTGCATCTTTAACATCCACAATTTGGTCTGCTTTTGGAAATACTCTAGTTATAGGGTTTGATTTGTTGTGAATAGTTTGTACAAATACTTCTTGACAAACACTACAAAACGGAGCGACTAAGTATTGCATTTTACAAAATTCATGTGGTCTAAACCATTTTGCTCTAGAGTCTTTTGCTCCGTAAGAATATACACCAATGCCGTTTGTACCAATCCAATGGCTCCACGAAACTTTTTTGGGATCAGCTTCCTGTGTTCTGTTTGGTCCTTCAGTAGCATATTGATTTCCTGCCCAGTATTCATCGCCCAGGTGAGCAAAGGAATGCCCTATTTCATGTACGGCGATTTCATTACTTTTAAAATTTACCGTTGCTGTGGCATATTTCCCACCAGATCCACCATAATAGGGTGAGTTTACAAGAATAACAACTTGTGTATAATTTGGAATATGATTTTCAAGTACTTCTTCGATTTTATCTCCTTTTTGTGGGACTACGAGTCTATGAATTCCTGCATTATCAAAACTACTTCCAAAAATTGTATTTGGAGATATTTCTGGTACTGCTATTCGTGTGGGAAATTGGTTAAATCTTGGGTGTAGATTTTCTTCGTTGTGGTGCACTTTTGGACAGTCACTAGCAGTACAAGTATGTGTTGCGCCAGATTCCTCCGAAATGGTGTTAATAGCAAATACGTTAAAATAGTTAATGTATTGACTAAAAGGCTCTGTTTTAAAAAAATACTCTGTAAATCTTTTTGCATCTTCTTGAAAATAAACTATTTCATCAGCTGTGTATCCATCTCCTAATATGACAAGATTAACAATGTTTTCACTACTACCTTGATATTGTAAGCTGTCTATTTTAAAGCTCTGAGCAGAACCGTGAAGTGCAATTAGAAAGGATATTAAAGTTGCTATCAAATATTTCATCATTAGATATGTTATTATGGTTTAGGTATTAAATCAAAATTATATCTTAATGTGATAGCAATGTTTACATATATTGTCCTTTGATAATCATTTTTAGATAAGACTTAAAAGTTGATGAGCAATAATGATGTATAATTGAGTGTGGATTAGAAATATTTAGCCAAATAAAAAAGGGACTTTTAAGTCCCTTTTTTATTTGGCTAAATATTTCTGTACGTAATCGTAACTTTTTTTAACACTCTCAAATTTGTTTGGCATATAGATGTCATCTTGTTCGACGAAAGCGTGTACTAAGCCTGATTTTTGAGCAGCTTTTGCAATATTAACAAAATCAATATTTCCAGTTCCTAGCTCCGTATAGCGAACTTCTTTAAAAATCGAATCTAAAGGTGCATGATCGTATTTTTCGCCAATAACAGGATTCGTAAATTGTTTGTCCATGTCCTTCACATGCCACATTTCAAACCTTCCTGGATATTTGTCAATATAAGAGATAGGGTTTAATCCAGCTTTTTCAATCCAATACAAATCCAATTCAAATGCTACGAGATCTTTTTCTGTAAAAGCTAACATAATATCTAAACCTCTTGTGTTATTTGCAAATTGTCTGAATTCCCAAAAGTGATTGTGGTACCCTATTTTTAGCCCAGATTTTTTAGCGATTTCACCAGCTTTATTTAGTTGTTCAGCTGCGTATTGGTAGTCTTCTACTTTAAGATTATTTAGATCATGCATAGGATTGACAGGCGCGATGACGTAGTGTTGGCCTAATTCAGCTGCTATTTCTACGTACTTCTCAATGCTTTCTTTGTCATTATTATTGCGATCAAGATATTTACTTAGATCATAGTGTCCGCTAAAAGTTGATAGTCCGTTATCTGAAAGTATTTTTTTTAATTCAGGAACTTTTACTCCCCAAAATGTGTTATTAGACACGTCTACACCAAATGTTTCGATATTGGTATAGCCTATTTTGGCAACAGTTTCTAAAGTAAGCTTGGGGTCTTGATTTAATAAATCACGTAATGAATAAATTTGTAAACCAATGTTTTGAAGTGGCCCTGTTGCTGAAATAGCTTTGTTGGCCGTTTGACAAGCAGAAAGTAAAGAGGAACCAAAATAAGCACCTAAAGCGCCTATTCCTGCCTGTTTTAAAAAATGTCTTCTTGAGTTTTGCATGTTTATATGGTTGTATTAGTTGATTTCTAATCTAGATTATTAGTAAATATGTAGCAAAAACGAAAGCTGGTATATTAAGAATTGACCATGCTGAATGAATAAAGCTTTCCATAATTTATTTATAATGTTGTATAAATATAATAATTTTAACTTTAAATCAAAGGGCTTCCATTATACATGGAAGCCCTTTGGTTATATAAAGAAATAGTAGACTTATACTGTCATAATATCTTTTTCTTTCAATTCAGCTAATTGATCAACTTTAGCAATGTAAGCATCTGTTAATTTTTGAACTTCTGCTTCACCAACTTTGATTTCATCCTCAGATGCGCCATCATTTTTCAATTTTTTGATAGACTCATTTACATCTTTACGGATGTTGCGAACAGCTACACGACCTTTTTCCGTTTCTTCTTTGGCTTTTTTCACTAAGTCACGTCTTCTTTCTTCTGTAAGAGCAGGAATTGCTAAGCGAATTACGACACCATCATTTTGTGGATTTAGACCAATGTTGGAATCAATAATTGCTTTTTCAATTGTTCCTAACATGTTTTTTTCCCAAGGTTGAATTACCAATGTACGAGCATCAGTTGTGTTCACATTAGCGACTTGAGAAAGCGGAGTTGCAGAACCGTAGTAATCTACATGAATTCCATCTAACATAGATGGTGTAGCTTTACCAGCACGAATTTTTGTTAGTTCTGACTCGGTATGTGCGACTGCTTTAGTCATTTTTTCTTTGCAGTCGTCCAATTCTATAGAAATCAGTTCGTTCATATGTTTTTATGTTAAATACTTAACTTACAACAGTACCAATATGCTCACCATCAGCTAATTTTCTCAAATTACCAGGTTTGTTCATATCAAATACAATAATAGGAAGGTTATTTTCTTGACATAATGTAAATGCTGTCATATCCATTACATTTAATCCCTTTTGGTATACTTCATTGAATGAAATATGTTCAAATTTAGTTGCCGTTGGATCTTTTTCAGGATCAGCTGTATAGATACCATCTACACGTGTTCCTTTTAATACAGCGTCCGCATTGATTTCAATAGCACGCAAAGAAGCAGCTGTATCAGTAGTGAAGTAAGGATTACCTGTACCTGCACCGAAGATTACAATTCTTCCTTTTTCTAAATGTCTAACTGCTCTACGGCGAATGAATGGTTCACAAATTTGTTCCATTTTGATAGCCGTTAGCAATCTTGTTTTCAATCCTACTTTTTCTAATGCATCTTGCAAAGCCATGCTGTTGATTACAGTGGCTAACATGCCCATATAATCGGCTTGGACTCTATCCATACCCGCTTTTTCAGCACTAAGTCCACGGTAGATATTTCCACCTCCAATGACAATTGCTATTTCTAAACCTTGAGAATGAATTTCTTTGATATCGTTAGCGTATTGAGCTACGCGATTAATGTCGATACCATAATTTTGCTCACCCATTAGGGCTTCGCCGCTAAGTTTTAGTAGGATACGTTTATATTTCATATAGTTTTTTCTTTGGAAGACTTCCAAAAGACAAAGATATAACTTTTTTGCTGCTATCTAAGGCAGTATAAGTATTTGTTTTATTTTTTTGAATTTGTGATCGCCTGTTGATAATATTCTTCATACAACGGTAAAATCTGACTAATTTCAAATTTTCGTGCATGATCGTAAGCTGCTTGCTTGAATTCTTCTAGTCTATCGCAATCTTCTAAAATGTAAATGGCGTTTTTTGCCATCTCATCAATGTCACCTACATCACTCAGAAAACCCGTGATTCCTTGCTCATTTAATTCAGGAAGTCCGCCAATATTGGTGGAGATAACAGGAACTCGACAAGCCATTGCTTCTAATGCCGCCAGTCCAAAGCTTTCGGAAGACGATGGCATTAAGAACAAATCCGAAACAGATAAGATCTCTTCAACTGCATCTTGCTTACCCAAAAAACGGACTGAATTCGAAATACCCAATTGACGAGACAATTCTTCTGCATTACTGCGTTCTGGGCCATCACCCACCATTAATAATTTACTAGGAATGGTTTGTGAGACTTTGTGAAAAATACGTACTACATCTTGTGTGTTTTTCACTTTGCGAAAATTAGAGGTGTGTACCAATATACGTTCATTTCCTGGAGCTATCGCTTTTTTGAAATGTTCTCTATTTTTACTCACAAAACGTGTAAGATCAATGAAGTTTGGTATAACTTTAATGTCTCTCGTAATATCGAAAGACTCTAAGGTCTGGCTTTTTAAATTTTCGGAAACTGTCGTCACACCGTCTGATTCATTGATGGAGAATGTAACAACTGGTTTGAATGTTTTGTCTTTTCCGACCAGGGTAATATCTGTGCCGTGCAATGTCGTCACTACTGGAATATTAATCCCGTAGGTTTTTAAAATTTGCTTTGCTAAATATGCAGCAGAGGCATGCGGAATAGCGTAATGTACATGAAGTACATCCAGCTCAACAAAGCGCACAACATCTACCAATTTACTTGCTAAAGCGGATTCGTAAGGTGGAAAATCAAATAGGGGATATTGAGAAATGGATACTTCATGGTAATATAGGTTCTCTAAAAAGAAATCCAATCGAGCAGGTTTATTGTAGGTGATAAAATGTACTTCGTGTCCTTTAGAAGCCAAGCCTTTACCTAATTCTGTCGCTACGACACCAGATCCTCCAAACGTTGGATAACAAACAATTCCTATCTTCATGAAGATTTATTTATAATTTTATAACAAGCAAAGGTAAGGAAGGTTTTACATTCGTTTTGCAATAAAAACGTAATCTTTATGTTATGATAGTTGATTCTGAGGGTTTAAAGAAAGAAATAAAATATAAAACAGCGCGTTCATCGGGCGCTGGTGGGCAAAATGTAAATAAAGTCGAAACGAAGGTTTCTTTGCTTTGGGATTTTGAAAACTCTCAATTACTGAATGAAAATCAAAAGTTTATTTTAGGGACAAAACTTTTTAATAGACTACAATCTGAAGGAATGCTTCAAATTGATGCTTCTGAAAGCCGTAGTCAATTGGCTAATAAAGATATAGCTTTTGAGAAATTACTTAGTTTAGTTAATCAAGCTTTGAAAGTCGATAAAAAGCGTATTCCAACAAAAATACCTCGTTCGAAAATCCTTGCTCGCCTAGATCGAAAAACAAAACATGGCGAGAAAAAGTCTAACCGAAGGTGGAAAATGGATTAATATTTTTAAACTTTTTGTTACAAATAAGCTTAAGGCTTTATTACTTAGTGATGTAATGGGGCCTTTTTTTATGAAAACTAAAAAAATAGTTGTATAACTAAAAAATTAGTTATAGTTTAGTTTTAGTAATCGATTATAGGCAGACGTGCCAATTTATTTTTATAAACAGAGTTATGGACGAAATCAAAGAATTGACAAAGGCGGAAGAGCAAATCATGCACGAATTGTGGGAGATGGGAGGAGGCTTCGTAAAAGAAGTGATTGACCGATTACCCGAACCAAAGCCTGCATACAATACTGTTTCTACGATAATTCGTATTCTTGAGACCAAGGGTTTTGTGAATCACGAGGCTTATGGTAAGAGTCATAAATATATTCCAGCGATCAGCAAAGAAGACTACAAGAAGGTAGTTGCCGACAAACTGCTGAGTGGCTATTTTGAAAATTCACCCAAACAGATGCTTTCTTTCTTTTTGGAAGAAAACAAATTGGATGTCAAAGATCTGGATGATATTTTGAGCATTATCAATAAGCACAAATAAAATTATAAACTACTTATAAACTTTCGTTATGATAATCTATCTGCTATTAGTCAATATAGCTGTCATCATAAGTTATAGCTTATACTATTTCAGCTTCAGGAAATTAACTTTTTTCCAATGGAATCGAGTTTATTTGCTCAGTACTACTTTTATCGCACTATTGATTCCGATAGGAATATTTATAGATTTATCTTCTTTTTTTGAAGATGATATCATCATTCCTATGATCAATGTACATGAATTTATTGATATACCTATAGTGTATGCACAACAGACTTCTTCTTTGTATTTGGTCGATGTGTTGAAATGGCTCTATATTGTGGGATTGATTGTGAGTGTTGGAATTATACTGTGGAGACTGTGGCATGTACATAAAATGTTCAAAAGTGACGCGCCTTTTTTGGGTTTCTCTTTTTTTAATAAGATGTTTTTAGGAGGGGAAGTTAAGTCCTATCAAAGTATTGAACGTCATGAGGAAATTCACATGGAACAAGGACACAGTTATGATGTGCTATTTATGGAAGTGTTCAAAGCGTTGAATTGGTTTAATCCTGTAGTGTACAGTATGGCAAAGGAAATCAAATTCCAACATGAATGTATAGCGGATGAATTGAGTTCGGAAGATAAAGTAGCTTATGCCGAGTTATTAGTGGCTCATGCGATGAAAGTACCGCATAATGTGCTGGTGCATGAGTTTTCCAATCAATCATTTTTAAAGAAAAGAATTATGATGTTATTCAAAAATAAATCATCAAAAAATAAGCGTTTTTTGTATTTGGGGATTATTCCATCCGTGCTGGTTGTAGGCTTATCAACTATAGTATTTAATACCTCTAGGGCTAAAAGTGTCGTAGCAAAGGTTGAATCAAAGATAGAGGATGTGAAATTACCATCATCTGATATTTCATTAAATACAGTAAATCCTACTACAGTTCAGCCGAATCAATTAGACTCTGTTAACCCAGTTAGTCAAATTGTGGCTAATGATACGATTAAAGAAGGGGGGGATGAAGTTTTTGTAACAACAGAGATAAATCCAGAGCCTAAGGGAGGTTTGAATGCTTTTCGTAAGTGGATAGGTGATAATTATATATATCCTCAAGCCGCAATTGATGCAGGGGATAAAGGTACGATAAGAACTACCTTTGTAGTCGAAAAAGATGGCTCGTTGTCGGATATTAAAATTTTAGAAGATTTAGGTCATGGAACGGGAGAAGCAGCTGTAAATGTTCTAAAAAAATCTCCCAAATGGTTACCGGCTATACAGAATGGTCGTAAAGTACGTTATGCATTTGAATTACCAATTCGTTTGGATTTGACGGATATGGGTGAAGTAAAAGAGAAACTACCAAGAGCAGAACCTGCTTTAGGATATAATCAGCTTCGAAAAAGAATAAATGATAATTTTAAGCTTCCTAGAGCTCTCAATAGCAAAGATGTTGATCCATATGTTTATCTGAAATTTGAAGTAGCTCCCGATGGAATTATCAAGCCAAACGGAGGTAAATCGGATTTAGGTATTGAATTCATAACAGAATTATCTAATCATATAAAAATATCGGAATGGATTCCGGCAGTTGTTGATGGTCAAAAAGTGAAATCAGAAGGAAGTATTTGGATAAAATTTGATCGATCGGGTAAAATCATTGAAGACTATACTCGTGTAGAGATCATACCTGAACCAAAAGGAGGTGTGACTGCTTTTCATAAATATTTACAATCAAATTTAAAGTATCCATCAGGTCTAGATAAAAATAAGAAAAATAAATTTCTCCATAGATTTATTGTCGATAAAGATGGTAAACCAAGAACTGTTCAATCCAAATCATCTTATGTAACTTTTCAAATCGTTCCAGAGGTAATTTCAGATGCTACTCAGGTGATTAATGACTATGGTAAATGGGCTCCAGGAATCATTGATGGACAAAAGGTGGAAGTATCTTATGCGCTAGTTGTCGAGTTTAATAAGGGAAATATTACAACAAGTTTAAAGAGAGGAGTTTTTGATAAATCATCCCTTCTTTAATCAGTGATGTTAATTAGGTGTGGGATGATTAGACAAGTTTATCAATTCCTTTTTTACCTGTTGGTAATAGTTGTTATATCTGTTTCTTGCTCTTCTTACAAGTTTGCAAAGGAAAGTGTATTCGTGGATGATGTGGATGAATATTTTAATCCTACATTGAAGATGAATGTCTGGACGTATATGAATTTTTATCCTTATCGAGGAGGAAATGATGGTGTTCGTTTGAAAGATTTTTATCCAATGGACAAGGAAGTTTTGAAGAAATTAGGTATAAAGGCCAAGGGAATAAATATTCTATTTTCAGCAGTGCCAAATTCAAAACCCAATTATCATTTGATTGCGCTATTTCATGAAACTAACCTTCCAAATAATGTTGGATTTGAAAGGAAAGAGGTTAATAAGAAGCAATATTATTTTCAAAAGGACTTGGAAATTGGGAGATTGGATGTTCGTCATGTACTAATTCCATTTGAAAACAATAATAAAATGTTGAGTTTGGTATATTATATCAGTAGTGAACTTCATCTTGATTGTCGCTTTTGTAAATTGGATTACTTAGCCTATATTAATACGGTGAACCTGCAAGATTCAACACAACAACAGTATCGTAATAATTGGGTCATTGCTGAGAATCTAACGGATCAAGGAGTTGCTCTTGAAATTTCAGTGCCACAACCTATTCAAAAAAGGAAAGAAAAAGTATTGTTAAAGGTATTTGCGGAATATGAAACCGAGACGGGTATTAATTATTTCCATATTCTTGATGGAAAAGAAAAAACTGATAAAATAACACTTAAGCTATTACCTAACCGCTATTTTCTAGAATATCAAGATGAAAAGTTTAATACTATTTATCGCGATACGATTCAAGTAAATAAATAATAAAAAGCAAGATTCTTAGAATCTTGCTTTTTATTATTTATTTAAGTTGTAATACGAAAGGTTTCCAGTTGGATAAATATTTATTTTGGAGTTCTTCAAAGCTTGTTCTTGGTTTTCAACATAAAAGCGATTATGATTTACATTTCTAATTTTAATATTTGACTTTCCTGTTAAATTCGCATTTAGGCTATCAATGTTATTAATTTGATCAACATTAACCATACTATTATCAATATTCAGATCTAATTTATTAAGGTTACATGAAAAAATATTTATAGATGATCCATTATTAACATCTATTGGTCCTAATAAATCTTTAACATAAGCTAAAGTCAGCTCTGAACAATTATCAAAAGTTAGTTTGTAATTATTTGATACATAATTATGAACAGTTCCATTTTTAATATTTTGAAATATTATAGACCTATTAATGTCTTTAAGAAAAAATACAATTGATGTATAAAAATCTCCTTTGTCTTGTTCAATAAATAAGGTGTCTTGTACAGTTCTGATTTTTATGTTGGCAGATTCATTAATTGAAAATGTTTCTAATTGTGGGGCTGGTTTTTCAAATCTGAAATGATTATTAAAAGACATCTGGTTACTATTTCCGATTATTTTAATAACCTTAATTTCACTTGAAATTTCATGTTGTTTAGGTAATTCGGGAGCCTTTTCAGTTTTAAGAATAAGTGCAGACAACCAATCTGAAGGCTTAGCTTCTATGTGATTATTTACAAATACTCTCCCTGTGAATTGTGGGATTCCTAGTACTAGGAATGTTAATATTAATGGTATTGCTACGAAAATATAATAGGTTTTCATATTAGTCTTGATTATAGATGTTGATAATTTCTTCTTGTGTGATACCAAGCAATTTGGCTCTGTACAAATCGTTTTTTAATTCATTTTGGATGAAAGATTCTTTACGTAGATTTTTGATTAATGTTGCCGCTTCTAATACCACAAAAAAACCAATACCTCTTTTGTTATAAATGATATTATCGTTTTGCAATTTTTCATAAGCCCGCATTACTGTATTTGGATTCACTTCTAATTCAGTGGCTAGATCTCTAACTGAAATTACTTTATGATCTTCTTTCCATTCCAATTGTAGTATGCGCTCGTATACATATTCCACAATTTGAAGATAAATGGGTTTATTTGAGTTAAAATCCATATTTAACCTTCCCTTTCTTTTAGTAAAAAATAGAAGCTCAAAATCATACAACTTATCATTATAGGCAGGTAGATAAAATATACAATATCGTATGCTATGTTAATATCTATACTAGTACCGGCAGTCATTAGAATCGTTCTATGGACAAGTGCGGCTACTACAGCTACAGAAATTACTAGCAAAATTCCCTTAATTATACCAAACTTTCGAAATAGTAGATTCGATACAAGAATGAATAGGTTTGCTACTAAAGATATTAGTAGTACAGAATAAGGAGATACACGAATAGAATAATTTGTTGATAGAATATAGTCTTGACTGATAGTCTTGTATAGTTCACCTATTTTTTCTTGCATGACTATTAATTCCGGTTGATATATTTTTTGTAAACTATATACGATAATATATTGTAGTCCGTAATTGAATAAAAGACTTATAATGGTGATACCCACAATAACAACGATATAGGAGATAATCTTTTCTATAGGAGAGATCGGGAGCATCTGTAGTTGACTACTTCTTCTATAATAAACCGATGAGGAGATAATAAATGTTAAAGTACAAATGATAGGGACAAGAATCGTTAATTCGTCAATCCTTAGGTTTTCTAAAAAAGTCAGATAATCCATCTCAGATTTGAAGGTTGAAGAATTTTTAAGTCCAACTAATAATACTATTACCTCTTTACTACTTATAAATAAATAAGCTAGAAGAATGAGAAAGGTACGAAGTAATATTTGTTGTATAGAAATATTGCTAGATCCTTGACAGATTTCTCTGATTGAACGTAGCGTGTTTTTTAGTGAGATTTCCATGATTTATAATTTATTTTGTTGCACAGCATTAAATAATACTTCTAAATCGATAAGACTTTCTTCTTGAAGTACATTTTCGGTTATAGTCTTGTAGTTAGCCAAGGAAGTTTCCTGATATAAGGCTTCAGTAATGCTTTCGGTTGTATATTGGAATTTGTATTTATTTGATATGTCGATGGTGCTCATGTCAAATACAAGCTCGCAATCTTTAAGAATAAGGAGATGATCCAAAAGGTTTTCTACATCTTTTACCAAATGTGTAGATATTAGTATTATTTTATTCTCGTCAATTGATTTAGCTAATAGTTTTCGAACAATAGCTTTGCTTGGAATATCCAATCCATTTGTAGGTTCATCTAGCAATAGATATTTGGTGTTTGCAGCTAAAGCAAAGGCTAAAAATAATTTCTTTTGTTGCCCCAAAGACATTGAATTTATTGAGTTATTACGATCAATGTGTAAATCTTGTAATGATTGATAAAAAAAGTCCAATGAAAAGTTCTCGTAAAAGGAGCTGTAAATTGATACGTATTTATCAATATTTAGTGAATAGGATAGCGGCTGATCAGGTAGGAAATAGATTTGCGCGTGAAATTCTTTAGTACGTGAAGTGCTTTTTAGCTGTTCAAGTGCTATATTTCCTTCCCTTGGGAATAGTATCCCAGCAATGAGTTTAAGGAAAGTTGTTTTTCCTTCACCATTTAATCCTAGTAACCCGTATATTTTTCCAGTTTCCAAGTTTGAGGAGACATTTTGGAGAATGGGCTTGTTTTTTTTGTAATAGTAGTTAAGGTTCTTAATATGTATCATTGTTTATAACGTTTTGTAGTGTATTAGTTATCTAATACACTACAAATAAATATATACTTTTTTATATTTCCAAATATAATTGTGAATAAAATAAAAATCCCGTTTTCACATAAGTGAAAAACGGGATTTTTATTTTAAGGAAGGTGGAAGGAATTATCGACCAGTACCTTTTGCATCTTCTAATGGCATATCTACCACAGGCTTTTTATCTCTATTTGCAATTTCCCATGTAACATTGAAAATTAATTTTTCACGTTTTACCATCATAGGGAAGTCTATTTTGTCAACAGTATCTTCTGGTGTGTGGTAGTGCGGATGTAAACCTGAGAAGAAGAACAATGACGGAATACCATTTTTAGCGAAGTTATAATGATCCGAACGGTAATACAAACGCATTGGTTCTTCCGGATGATCGTAGTCATAGTCTAATTTCATTTTGATATCTGAATTCGCTTTCTCTACGATTGGTTTCAAATCCGTACTTAATTTATTAACACCAATTACGTGAATATAGTTGTGATCTCCATTCAAATGCTTGTCGTCTATACGTCCAATCATATCAATATTGATACATGCAACTGTTTTTGTCAAAGGGAAAATAGGATTCTCAACATAATATTCAGAACCTAGTAATCCCTTTTCTTCAGCTGCTAGGCCAATGAAAAGAATACTGCGACGAGATCCTTTACCGTCTTTTTTAGCTTGTGAAAACGCTTTGGCTATTTCAACTACTCCTACAGTTCCAGATCCATTGTCATCTGCACCAGGGAAAAATGTTCCATCAGGTAAAATACCGTCATGATCCCAGTGTCCACATACGACGATTACTTCATCTTTTAAATCAGTTCCTTCTAAGTATCCGATTACATTTGGATCTGTAAATTTTTCATTTTTAACACCCATTGAAGCGTTCAATGAAGATTTTATGATTTTTGCTGGAATAGGGGTAGTGGATGTTACAGATTTGAATTTAACTAAATTAGTATTAATTGATCCTAATAACTGATCAGTAATAGCGTTACCAATGTGTACGATAGGAGTCGATACACGTTGATCAAGGTTTGAATTCCCTTTGTCAAGAGCTACACGCCCCATCATACCACGGTTGTTCATACGTTTGATCATCTCTTCATTTTGAGAGCCGGCAGCTAATATTAATTTAGGATTTAGCTTAGTCAACTCTTGAAGTCTTTTAAATCTGCTTGTTGCCCAAGTAGATTTTGTACGTGTACCTGTGATAATCGAATTACCCTGTGCATCTACTGGTTCGCTTTCATTGATAATCAGAATAACTTTACCAGAGATATCAATATTTTTTAATTCATTGAACTTCTCATCTTGAATACCATAGCCAACAAATACGATATCATCTGCATTGAAAGTAGCAGAGGTATTGTCACCTTGTACATAAAAATCTTTACCATATACAAATTCTTTATTAGCAAGTTTAAACTGATCAACTTTATACGAAACCTGTACTAGTGAAACTGGTTGATAGTAGGATCCATTAGCCAAAGGTTTCAATCCGAAAGATTTAAATTGATCAGCTATATATTTAGCCGTTTTTTCCCCTCCTTCTTGATTCGTACCTCTACCCGCGAAATCTTTACTAGCAAGTATGATCAAATGATTTTTAGAAGATTCTTCTGTTATAACATTAGCGTACTTGGATGAATTTTGAGCTACCGAGCAGCTGTACCCAAGTGGAAGAATAAATAGTAATGATAAGATTCTTTTCATAATATCTTTTTAAGAACATGAAATTTTATTAACACGTGTAGCGTGTCTTCCACCTTCAAAATCTGTTGTGATGAACGTGTTCGTAATTTTTTTTGCCAATTCTATATCAATAAATCGAGCAGGAATACATAAAACATTTGCATTATTATGTTGACGCGCTAATGCTGCTATTTCATTTTGCCAAGCGATTGCAGCACGAATACCTTGATGCTTGTTCGCTGTGATAGCTACACCATTGGCACTTCCACAAACTAAAATACCTAATTCATTTTCTTTATTCTCTACCGATGAAGCTACGGGATGAGCATAATCTGGATAATCAACTGAATCACCTGTTGCTGGTCCAAAATCACTCACTTCATGACCTAGTTCTTTTAAATAATCTACTAATGTAGTTTTGTATTCAAACCCAGCGTGGTCGCTTCCAATTGCAATTTTCATAGTAATATATATTAGTTATTATAAAATTCTTTCTCTTTTAATTCTCTTTTTCGTTGCACGCTGGCTGATACTGAAATACTCAATTCGTACAAAATGAACATTGGCGCACTTACCGTCAACAAAGTAATTATGTCAGCTGTTGGTGTAATAATTGCCGCAATAATCAATATAATGACAACCGCATAACGTCTACTCGCACGCATAAATTGTGGTGTCATTAATCCCAATTTGGATAAAATGAAGATTAAGATTGGTAACAAAAAGATGATACCACAACCTAAAGTCAATGTCGCTATAGTCGATAAATAAGAATCAATTGTAATTTGATTTGTGATTTCGGCACTTAGTGATACATTGGATAGGAAGTTTACTGATAAGGGAACAACGATATAATACCCAAACAGTGCTCCTAAGACAAATAGTATAGTCGCATAAAAAACAAAGCCACTTGCAGATTTGCGTTCTATATCTGTCAGTGCTGGTTTGACAAATAACCACACCTCAAATAATAAGTACGGAAATCCTAATGCCACAGCCATCAACAAACATGAATTGATTTGTAACATAAATTGACCAGCCAATTCAGTATTGATGATGTTGAACGGTATTTTCTCTACACAAAAGCCATTCAAATTCATTAAGTCACCCACTTTACACATCATTCTATAGGTCCAAAAATCAAGATTTTTAGGTCCCATGATGATTTGATTGAATACAAAGTCATAGAAAGTGAATGATAATAGTGCAAATATGATAATGGCAATTACCGATCTGATGATATGCCATCTGAGCACTTCTAAGTGTTCGAAGAATGACATTTCTGATTCTAAAGTTTTACCCTTGTTTTTTATCGCCTCAATAAGTTTTTTATTTGACATAATCGATTTTAAGTAACTAAAACAAAAATACCATTCTTTGAGATAAGAATGGTATTAATTAGATATCAAAACAAAATTTTTACGCTTCGTCTTCTTCCGGATACTCCGAAAGGTCAAAAGTTTCCATGAATTTTGTTGTAAAATTACCTGCTCTAAAATTTGGATCACGCATTAATCTTAGATGAAGAGGAATAGTCGTTTTCACACCTTCGATTACAAATTCGCTTAATGCTCTTTCCATTGTTGCAATTGCCTCCTCGCGTGTTTGAGCGACAGTGATCAATTTAGCAATCATAGAGTCATAGTTTGGTGGAATAGTATATCCAGCATATACGTGTGTATCTACACGTACCCCATGACCTCCTGGAGAGTGAAAATTAGTGATTTTTCCTGGTGAAGGACGGAAATTGTTGAATGGATCTTCAGCATTGATACGGCATTCTATTGCATGCATTGTAGGTTCATAGCTTTTTCCTGAAATAGGAATACCTGCAGCAACTTTAATTTGTTCTTTGATTAAATCAAAATTGATAACCTCTTCCGTTACCGGATGCTCTACTTGAATACGCGTATTCATTTCCATAAAGTAGAAGTTGCGGTGTTTGTCTACTAAAAACTCAATAGTACCAGCTCCTTCATAGTTTACAGCACTTGCTCCTTTGATAGCCGCTTCCCCCATTTTAGCGCGTAATTCTGGCGTAATAAATGGAGAAGGTGCCTCTTCTATTAATTTTTGGTGACGACGTTGGATAGAACAGTCACGTTCAGATAGGTGACATACTTTGCCGTATTGATCACCAATTACTTGGATCTCAATATGACGAGGTTCTTCTACGTATTTCTCTAAATAAATACCATCGTTGCCAAAAGCAGCGGCAGATTCTTGACGTGCTGAATCCCAGTTAGGTTCAAAATCTTCGTCTTTCCAAATGATTCGCATACCACGACCACCACCACCAGCAGTAGCTTTGATAATAACAGGGTAACCAATTTCGTTAGCTAATTTTATACCTGTTTTTACATCAGGCACTAAACCATCCGAACCAGGTACAGTAGGCACTCCAGCTATTTTCATAGTGTTTTTAGCTGATGCCTTGTCTCCCATTTTCTCTATTTGCTCTGCTGTAGCACCGATAAATTTGATACCGTATTCTGCACAAATAGCTGAAAATTTAGCATTTTCAGAAAGGAAACCATATCCAGGGTGAATAGCATCTGCATTAGTAAGTTCTGCAGCTGAAATTATATTTGGAATATTTAAATAAGAATCTTTACTTGCAGGAGGACCAATACATACTGCTTCATCTGCAAATCTTACATGAAGACTGTCTTTATCTGCAGTTGAATATACCGCCACACTCTTTATACCCATCTCGCGACAAGTGCGAATGATACGTAGAGCGATCTCTCCTCTATTTGCTATTAATATTTTTTTAAACATAATGAATTATAAATACACCAATCGAACTACCTTTAATGTAGTATCTTTTTAAATTCAAAAAGCTGCACGATGGCAGCTAAAGATTTTAGTTAGGATCAACTAAGAATAATGGTTGATCGTATTCAACTGGTTGTGCGTCGTTCACTAATATTTTAACGATTTTACCAGAAACCTCAGATTCAATTTCATTGAATAATTTCATTGCCTCAATGATACATAAAACTTTACCTGAAGAAATCTCATCTCCTACATTTACAAAAGAAGCTTTATCTGGTCCTGGCGAGCGATAAAATGTACCTATCATAGGTGATTTTACTGTAATGTATTTAGAGTCATCTGAAGCCGGTGTTGCTGCTGGAGTAGCAGAAGGTACTGCTGCTGCCGGAGCTGCTTGAACGGGTGCTGCAACTGGTAGAGGTGTAGGAACACTTGCTGTTACGTACGTAGGCTCTTGATTTGTCTTTATTGTGATTTTGAAATCTTTTTCTTCAATCGATACTTCATTCACACCTGATTTAGAAACGAATCTGATCAAGTCTTGAATCTGTTTAATGTCCATACTCATGCTAGTAGGTTTTTTCAAATTGTTAATTATTTATTAAAAATTAGTCGATAAATATAGTAAAAAAATGACTTAGCTTAATAAGCCCATTTTAAATATACTGAACCCCAAGTGAATCCTCCTCCAAAAGCTGCCAATATCAAATTGTCACCTTTCTTTAGTTTACTTTCCCATTCCCATAAACACAATGGAATGGTACCACTTGTTGTATTTCCATATTTATGGATATTCACCATTACTTTATCTTCAGGCAGTCCAGCGCGTTCAGCTGTCGCATCAATGATACGTTTGTTCGCTTGATGTGGTACTAACCATGCTACGTCATCAGCGGTCAAATTATTGCGCTCCATTACTTCAGCTGCAACATTTGCCATATTAGTTACCGCAAATTTGAATACAGTACGTCCTTCTTGGTATGCGTAATGTAATCCAGCTTCGATGGTTTCGTGTGATGCTGGGTTCAAAGAACCTCCACCTTTGATGTTTAAGAATTGACCTCCTGATCCGTCAGTTTTTAAAATGGCATCTTGAATACCATTTCCTTCTTCGTTTGGCTCCAATAGCACCGCTCCACAACCATCACCAAATAGGATACATGTATTTCTGTCACTGTAGTTAACTACCGAAGACATTTTGTCTCCACCTACAACTAATACTTTTTTATGTTTACCAGATTCAATAAATTGTGAGCCTGTAGTAAGACCAAATAAAAATCCAGAACAAGCAGCTTGTAAATCGTAACCCCAAGCGTTTTTAGCGCCAATTTTGTCAGCTAAAATATTTGCTGTTGCTGGGAATAACATATCAGGTGTACTTGTGCAGAAAATAATTAAGTCGATCTCTTCTGCAGTAATACCTCTTTTTTCTAAAAGACCTTTTACCGCAGGAACGGCAAGATCTGAGGTCGCTAATCCTTCTCCTTTTAATATACGGCGTTCCTTAATACCAGTACGAGAGACAATCCATTCGTCGTTCGTATCCACCATAGTTTCTAATTCTTTGTTCGTTAGAACATAATCAGGAACGTATCCATTTACCGCCGTAATAGCTGCGTGAATTTTAGACATATAATGTTAGTTAAAAGCAGTTTTCATCTTATCGATAAATTTCGATTCGATCATACCTTTAGATAGTAATATCATGTTTTTAATAGCAGTAGGAGTAGAGATTCCATGTCCAATTAATACCGGTGCATTTACACCTAAGATTGGACTACCTCCGTATTGCTCATAGTTAAACCTATCAAAAAACTCATCTTTAAAGCCTTTTTTCAAAGTAACAACATAGAATGATTCAGCCAATTTTAAGACCACATTACCTGTGTATCCGTCACATACGTATACGTCAGCATGATCTGTAAATAAGTCGCGTCCTTCAGCGTTGCCAATAAAGTTAATTTTAGAATTTGATTTTAGCAGGGGATAGGTCGAGATTGTTAGCGTGTTTCCTTTTTCTTCTTCTTCTCCAATGTTTACTAAGCCGACTTTTGGATTTTGAATACCATATACATATTCAGCATACAAACTTCCTAACATAGCAAATTGATTAAGCATCTCTGGTTTGCAGTCTGCATTAGCACCTACGTCCAAAAGTATACCGAATCCTTCCTTAAGTTTAGGTACATTGGTTGCAATAGCTGGGCGCAATACACCTGGAATAGTTTTAACACTAAACATCGCACCGACTAACATTGCACCAGTGTTTCCTGCTGATGAAAAAGAATCTATCTCGCCATTCTTTAGTAATTCAAATCCTTTTGCGATACTTGAATTGGGCTTTTGTGTGATAGCTTTTGTAGGGTGTTCGTGCATAGAGATAACATCTGGAGCATGCACATAATCAAATAATGATGAGTTCGCTCCAGCCTCCTCTATGGCTTTTCTTGTTTCTTCCTCATGACCAAACAACACAATACGTTGCTCATTAGAAAGACTTTTTTGTGCTTCAATAGCACCTAGTATAGTTGATTTTGGGGCATAATCCCCTCCTAGAACGTCTAATCCTATCTTCATCCGTTATTATTTTTCTACTTCAATAATACGCAAAAACATCCCAAAGTAAAGCAAAAAAAACTATTTTTTTGCTCATTTTGGGATGTTTTGTATAAAGATATTTTTAGACAGCTGCTGCTCTCTCAACGATTAATTTACCGTTGTAAAATAAGTTGCCATCAACCTCGTACGCTTTGTGCGGTACGTGTACAGCACCAGTTTCTTTACATACTGTCAATGTAGGTTTTTCAGCCTTATAGTGCGTTCTTCTTTTGTCTCTTCTTGATTTCGAAGTTTTACGTTTTGGATGTGCCATCTCGTATTATGTTTTGTTAATTGTTTTTAATATTCTTTAATGCGGCCCAACGTGGGTCAATTTTTTCTTCCTCTATATCCGACTTTTCTTCTATGTTGATTTTGGCTAACATTTCAGGGTCACAAGAGATATTAATGCCTTGTTCCGTACATTTTGCATAATATGGAACTTGAACATTTATATATTCATAAAGCAAATTTGCAATATCTAATTCGTGATCAGTTTTATTTAAAATGATAACCTCATCAGTTTCGCTGTCCCATTCCTCATTTACAAATTTGACAATTAGTCTCTCTTGAAATGATACTGGAGCATCGAATTCAGTTAAGCAAACATCGCAATTTAATTTTATCGTACCATCAATCGTGAAATTGACTATCAACATCGTCTCTTGTTTTTGAAGAGAGACATTGCTTGTAAGATTTCCTTTCTTTACTAATGAATGCTCGTAGCAGTCAAAGAACTTGTCGTTTATCTCAAACTCAAAATCGTGTTTTCCTGCTGCAAGTCCCGAAAAGGGGATTCTATATTGTTTTAGATACTTCACAATCTTGTATTTGAGCCTGCAAAATTAATGTTTATTATTTTAGAATGCAATTATTTTGTGAAATAATTATTCCTCATCGCCATAGTATTTGACGCCTAATTCTATTTTTTCACGCCCATTTGCCATGCGCCATTTGTTACTATCTCGAAGTGAATACGCACAGCCACAGTACTCTTGCATGTAAAATCTCTCTCTCTTGCTAATCTCCAACATGCGTGCTCCACCACCTTTTTTACGCCAATTTAAAGTCCAATAATCCATGTCTAAATGGCGGGATGCCGCACGAACACCGCAATCATTAATTTGGTCCATGTTCTTCCATCGTGAAATACCTAATGAGCTGGATATCACATCGAATCCATTTGCAGCAGCATACTCTGCTGTTTTTTCAAAACGCATATCAAAGCACATTGTGCATCTTATTCCTTTTTCTGGCTCATTTTCCATTCCTTTTGCTAATTCAAACCAATGATCTACATCGTAGTCAGCGTCAATAAAAGGTATGTTGTGCTTCTCCGCAAACCGGATGTTTTCTTCTTTGCGAATATCATATTCTTTGCGGGGATGAATGTTTGGGTTATAGAAGTAAATTGTGAATTCAATATCTGAAGCAATTAATGCTTCCATTACTTCACCAGCACATGGCGCGCAACATGAATGCAGCAATAATTTTTTGCCTTGATTTGGTAACTGAAGCTTTTCTCGTATCAATTCTTTTTTTGTTTCCATGTATCCAATGGTATTCGACTGCAATTTTACGGAAATATACTGTATTTTGAAAATGGTTTGTTTGTGTTACGTTTAGAATACTATTTTCGTTTTAAATGTTACAGACAAAAATTTATACATTTGTAATAAAGTAATCGATATAAATTATATGCACAAATATTTATTTTTCTTCCTTATACCTTCACTACTAATTGGTGCCGTTTCTTGTCAACGTAATGATGATGAGCCGCCGGCGCGAGAAATTAAAGAAATATCTAGATTGTATGTTTCTACTTCTGATTATCAAGCAGGTGCTTCTACTAATATAAGTAATGTGACTGTGATTGATCCTGCTGATCAAGATGAGTTTCCTGCAGCAAGCACTTTTTATACGTATGTTTCTGCGGCCAAAGGGGGGAGAATGATTCATTATACACCTGAGTCTGGTTTAGTGTTTCAGGGGAGTATTAATACTCCAGGGACTTTAGATACTACAATTCAAGTAATGAGAGTTGCTATTAATGGAGTTATATCTTCAGCAGCTAAATTGTCATCAAGAAGGCTAGATAACGTTAGAGGGTTGCATTATACAGTTGTAAATGATGGTCCTGCGCTTTCAGAAGAGATGCTCATCGCATTGAATAAATCTGACTCTACACATATTAAGCCTTATTTGTTTGCATTTAGAAGACCAACTTCTACAGGTTTTTTAGCCAAACCTCGATTTGAAATGGAGTTAGATTTTATACCTTGGGGGCTAACAATTAACAACAAGGATGTCTTTATTGTCAAAACGGGTGATAATGGAGGTATAGTAGCATATAAAGATTTTACGCAGAGTTTTATCGATAAGGTGGATACTGTATTGACTAATATTCCTAAATCTTTTGAACTGACTGTAAATGGATCCAAGAATCTTAGAGGTATTTCATATTCTAAATCAAAAGATATATTAGTATTGACCGATTATGATGTGATTAGCAATGTGCCACAAAATGGCAGAATTTTAATATTTGAAAATTTTTCTACACAAAACTCAACAAAAACCATAGAGCCGACACGCGTGATAAGTGGCGCTTCATCATTGTTAAAACAGCCAATGGACGTGGCTATTGACCCGCGCGAAGCTGGTAAATATATTTATGTTGCTGACTCACAAGCAAAGCGTGTGTTTAGATTTTTAATAAGTGATGAAGGTAATGTAAAGCCCAATATTGAATTAAATCTGGGGAATAAAACGCCTGAAAGTATTTCTTTAGATGCCCGTTAGTCTTCAATAATCTTTAGTAAAAGGTCTATTTCTTCCTTTTTCTGAGGATTTCCAATATTTTCATAAGCCGTTATTAAATTGCGTAATACGCGTTTGATAATGGCTTTATTCGTGCAGGGCATTGTGTATTCCTCACTTAGTGGTAGATTTAATTGTTTCAAAAACGAATAAATATCATTTTGCTGCATTATTTGACCTCTATTAAAGGCGTTTACATAAAATAGGGGCGGTTTGTCCGTATCTTCCATGTATGCGATTATAAAGTGTTTTGGGAGGTTAATCCCGTATATAGGGATGTCTAATTGTTGTGCCACAATACTGTATATGCACGATAGCGAAATCGGATTGCCTTTTTTTGATTCTAATACGCTATGAATGAATGAATTTTGTGGGTCATGGTAATTTGTTGTGTTGCCAGATAGTCCAAATTCGCGAAATAAAACATTATTTAATAATTTGACCTTTTCCATTGGACTCATGTCGTACATTAATTGAAACCATGCGTTTCTTTTTAGTTCCGAAATGGTTAAAATAACGTTGTTTTCGTCCAAATTCGGGTATTGGTAGCGATTGATTATGAGTAAACCTTCCAACAGGTCTTCACTGTTTTTTAAATCCCACAGCTGTAATTCACTTTTTATTTGGTCAAATTGTATTTTATGAATGATGTTTTCAATACGTGATTGTGATAGCGGATCAAAAGATGACTCCCAACTTTCTTCCAATAAGGCGATTACTTCTGGACCACAAGTGATCAGTCGTTGTTCTAATTGATTGAAAATTTCGGTATCAGGATCTTCTAATAATGATATAATCGCTTTTATTTCCTTCTCATTCATATATAAATTTACAAAAATTGATTGATTTAAAAAAGCAGGAATAGTATGTTCACTTGTTGCATTATTTCTATTTTTGTGATATGTCTTATTTAATTCGAAAAATCAAACATTTTCTAACTGCAAATACTCGTCACGGTACTCATTCACCATTTGTATATGAATTGGCAGATGAATTGATTTATAATAAGCATGTAAAGAGAAGTTCATCTTTGATCCAAGATATTCAGGATTATTATAACACTAAAGGGATTGATCCAAGCTCTTTTGTGGTGACAGATTTTTTGGAGTATAAACCCGATGATCTGTTAAAATTGCAAAACGACTATTTTATGGTGTTTGTTAAAAATATTCATCTCAATCAATCTCTTGTTTACTGGGAGTGTATGCAAAAGAGTGAGGGTTTTATTGTGCTTATTGATTTATTTGAGTTTGGTATTATTTGCAAGCGAAAAGAGCAACCAAAAGAAAACTTTAGGTTGCGCTATCCATATCAGTATTATTGTCGTTAAAACGTTTCGCTTAAGCTTAGGTAAAATCCTGATTGTCTTTTTTCGCCAGTTCTTTGCTCTCCAAAAGCGTAATCAAAACGGATACTGCTGCTGTGCTCAATGCTAAAGAAGTACCTTAGTCCGCTTCCATAAGAAGGAGTCCAACGCGCTTTATGCTCATCTGAAAACGTAGTTCCTGCTCCTGCAAATCCTACTATTCCGAATCGTGGATGGAAGCGATATCTCAATTCTGCTTGAGAAGCAATGTAGTTTTTGTCTTTGTATCTCCCCAGATAATAACCGCGCATCGTCATGTCTCCTCCTAGATCCCGAAGTGTATAAAAAGGTAGGTTTTCACCATAAGTGCCCCTATATATAAGTTGTCCAGATGCTATGATTTTTTTATGTATAGGATGAAAACCTCTAACGTCAGCTTCAAAAAGTGATCCAGTGAAGTCTGTTTCTTCAAATAGGTGAGGAGCATATGCGAACTTAATTCGTGAATATATGCCTTTGTTGGTGTAGGTGGTGATGTCTCTACTATCGAACAAAGCAGAGAGTCCTATAGTTGCATATTGCCCCCCGCTCTTTCCTAATATTGAGTTATCTGTGCTAAAAATTCCGTCTTCTATTACGTCTTGAAATTTGTAATGGTCATAGCTTGTGTTTATACCTATGTAGATTTTTTTTGCGATGCGTTTTTCAATATCGGCTTTAACACGATAGAGTGTCTGTTCTAGATAGTCTTCTTGTGATATCCATGTGTCATTTCCGATTCCGTAAAAATTGAAAGGCCAATCACGAGCTCTCAGTTCTAGTAGGATATGATAATCGTTATTTTTAGACCAAAGGTCTGCATTGAGATTTATTTTCTTTTGCTTTTTGGTGGTAAGAGTGCTAATTAACGAAATATTTGATGTGCGGCTTTCTAAGTTTTCTTTGTCAAGATAAAAATTGTAGGCTGCGGCAATACCGAATTCCGCACCAGTCTCTTGTGCATAACTGAAAGCCGGTAATATGAAAAAGCTGCCTTTACGTGTGGTATCTCCTTGAGAAGAAAATGTTTTTTTTATAATTTTTTTTATAAAGTTAGTCGAGTCTTGGGCGTTAACAATGTTCGTAACAGCTAAGAATAAAAATAAAGTCGTTAGTTTTTTCATGTACTAAAGTTCGAAAAAATAGGCTCAAATATAAATCAAATGATTGGTAATGGACTTTAATAAATTTTTATTGAAAAATTATTGGTCTGCATATCAGGATTATGACTGTTTAAGGAATTATTTTTTGCATAAAAATTTTTGAAATGTGAATCCTGTGTCTATCTTTGCAACATCAAAAACAAACGGATTATATGTTTTAGGCCGTTTTTTGAAAGAGTTCTTTAAGAAATAAATAAGAAAAAGTTTTTGATAAATTCTCTTGCAAATTTGAAATGAATTTTTCTATCTTTGCACCAGCTACTCGAAAGAGTAGGTGTTCTTCGAGAGTTTGATAAAACAAAAAAAATAAAAAGCCTCCTTAGCTCAGCTGGTAGAGCAACTGACTTGTAATCAGTAGGTCATTGGTTCGATTCCGATAGGAGGCTCAAATGTGAGACATCACAGGTCTGGAGGGGTTCCAGAGCGGTCAAATGGGACGGACTGTAAATCCGTTGCTTCGGCTTCGAAGGTTCGAATCCTTCTCCCTCCACACTAAATTGTTTGATTATTGTATCAATGAATGTTTATACAGTAATCAAAAAGCGGAAGTAGCTCAGTTGGTAGAGCGATAGCCTTCCAAGCTATAGGTCGCGAGTTCGAACCTCGTCTTCCGCTCTTAATTTTCAAGGTTTTTCAGTCTCTATCTTTCATGGTTCAAATATGTAAGGTGGAGGCATAATTCCGTAAATAAGCTTTTATAAAAGAAAGCCGAAGTAGCTCAGGGGTAGAGCACTTCCTTGGTAAGGAAGAGGTCGTGGGTTCAAATCCCATCTTTGGCTCGATAAATTAAGTTTATTATTTTTGTAAAGAATTTTAACAAGAAATATTTAATAATTACTAATTCGCATAAACATGGCAAAAGAGAAATTTGACCGTAGTAAACCGCACTTAAACATTGGTACTATCGGTCACGTTGACCACGGTAAAACTACTACAACTGCAGCTATCACTAAAGTATTAGCGGATGCAGGTTTATCAGAAGCTCGTTCATTTGATTCAATTGACTCTGCTCCTGAAGAGAAAGAACGTGGTATCACGATTAATACAGCGCACGTTGAGTACTCAACAGCAAACCGTCACTATGCACACGTTGACTGTCCAGGTCACGCCGATTACGTGAAAAACATGGTTACTGGTGCAGCACAAATGGATGGCGCTATCATCGTAGTTGCTGCTACTGATGGTCCTATGCCTCAAACTCGTGAGCACATCTTATTAGCTCGTCAAGTAGGTGTACCAGCGTTAGTAGTATTCTTAAACAAAGTTGACTTAGTAGATGATCCTGAGTTATTAGAGTTAGTAGAAATGGAAGTGCGTGAGCTATTGTCATTCTACGAATTCCCAGGTGATGATATTCCAGTAATCAAAGGTTCTGCTTTGGGTGGATTGAACGGTGAGCCTGAGTGGGTTGAGAAAATCATGGAATTAATGGATGCTGTAGATAACTACATTCCAATTCCTCCACGTTTAACTGAGTTACCTTTCTTAATGCCAGTAGAGGACGTATTCTCGATCACAGGTCGTGGTACAGTTGCTACAGGTCGTATCGAAAGAGGTGTAATCAACTCTGGAGATCCAGTTGAGATCTTAGGTATGGGTGCTGCTGAAGGTTTGAAATCTACAGTAACAGGTGTTGAGATGTTCCGTAAAATTTTAGATTACGGTGAAGCTGGTGATAACGTAGGTTTATTATTACGTGGTATTGAGAAAACTGATATCAAACGTGGTATGGTTATCGTTAAACCAGGTACTGTAACTCCTCACGATCATTTCAAAGCTGAGGTTTACGTATTATCAAAAGCTGAAGGTGGTCGTCACACTCCATTCTTCAACAAATACCGTCCTCAATTCTATTTCCGTACAACAGACGTAACAGGAGAGATCATGTTGCCAGAAGGTACTGAGATGGTTATGCCAGGTGATAACGTTACAATCACAGTAAAATTAATCTCTGCGATTGCAATGGAAAAAGGTCTACGTTTCGCTATCCGTGAGGGTGGTCGTACAGTAGGTGCTGGTCAGGTAACTGAAATTATTTAATCTATAATAGATTGATAAATACATAAAATAAGCTAATTAGCTGATGCTGATTAGCTTATTTTGTTTTATCAGTTTTTTTATTCTTAAAATAATAAAAAAAAGCAAAAAATATTTGGTCTAATAGTGGTTAAACCCTATATTTGCATCATCATAAAAAAACACAGGGATATAGTATAATGGTTAGTATCGTGGTCTCCAAAACCATTGGTCTGGGTTCGAATCCTAGTATCCCTGCTAAATAACTTAAATAAATAATCAAACAATGGCTAAAGTACTTGATTTTTTTAAAGAGTCTTATCAAGAGGTGACTGAGAAGGTTACTTGGCCTACTTGGTCACAATTGCAAAATCATGCAGTTATAGTGCTTGTAGCTTCGTTGATCATAGCTTTATTGGTACTATTAATGGACAAGGCTTCAAGTAATGTATTGGAATTGTTATACGGTACTAAGTAAAGTTTTATCTAAAAGACATTATGGCTGATCAAAGTTTAAAATGGTACGTAGTACGTGCTGTGAGTGGTAAAGAGAAGAAAGTTAAGCAATACGTAGAGTCTGAAGTTAATAGATTAGGGATTCAACATTTAGTTCCTCAGGTGTTAATTCCTATGGAAAAATACTACCAAATGCGCGATGGTAAAAAAGTTGCGAAGGAACGTAATTATTATCCTGGATATGTATTAATTGAAGCGGCTTTAGATGGAGAGATTGAGCACGCTATCAAAAATTTGAACAGTGTAATAGGCTTCTTGGGTGATAAGGCTGGTGTTGCTATTCCGTTGCGTCCTTCAGAGGTTAATAGAATTTTGGGCAAGGTGGATGAGATGTCTGAGCAAGGTGAGTCTATTAATGTAACTTATTATGTTGGTGAGTCAGTTAAAGTTACAGATGGTCCATTTAACGGTTTCACTGGTGAAATCGAAGAGGTTCATGAGGATAAGAAAAAGTTGACCGTAATGGTTAAAGTGTTTGGTCGTAAGACGCCTCTTGAATTGAATTATATGCAAGTCGAAAAAGAATAATTTTCATAAAATATTAGAAGCCTTCTTATCTCAAAGTAAGAAGGCTTTTTTATGCAGGTGTGAATTATATGGAATAGTAATTGAATATTTTCAGTAATATTTTGTTATTCAAATATTCTTATTATCTTTGCACCTCGTTTGGTTGCCAAAGCTATGTTTTGGTGTCCTTCGGGAATAAATGTTACAAGTATTGCTTCCAACTTACTAACAAACATTTAACAAATTAAATTCAAAACAAAATGGCAAAAGAAGTCAGTGCGTTAGTAAAATTACAAGTGAAGGGCGGTGCAGCCAATCCATCTCCTCCAGTAGGACCTGCTTTAGGTGCTAAGGGTGTGAATATCATGGATTTCTGTAAACAGTTCAATGCTCGTACGCAAGACAAACCAGGTCAAGTATTGCCAGTAGTAATTACTGTTTATGCTGACAAGTCATTTGATTTTATCATCAAAACTCCACCGGTAGCTATTCAATTAAAAGATGCTGCTAAATTAAAAAGTGGGTCAGGTGAGCCAAATCGTAAAAAAGTTGCTGCTATCACATGGGAGCAAGTGGAGACGATTGCAAAAGACAAAATGACTGACTTAAATGCTTTTACTGTAGAATCTGCAATGAGCATGGTAGCTGGTACAGCACGTAGTATGGGTATCACTGTTACAGGTGACGCTCCTTGGAAAAATTAATTAACGAAATCAGTTTAAGAAAGTGGCTAGATTAACAAAAAATCAAAAAGCGGCACTATCCAAAATTGAAGCTGGTAAAGCGTATACTTTGGCTGAAGCTTCTGCTTTAGTGAAAGAAATTACTACAACGAAATTTGATGCTTCAGTGGATATCGACGTACGTTTGGGCGTAGATCCACGCAAAGCGAATCAAATGGTTCGTGGTATTGCGACATTACCTCATGGAACTGGTAAGACTGTTCGCGTTTTAGCATTAGTAACTCCTGACAAGGAAGAAGAAGCTAAAGCTGCAGGTGCAGACTTCGTAGGTTTGGATGAGTACATCAGCAAGATTGAAGGTGGTTGGACTGACGTTGACATTATCATCACTATGCCTTCGGTAATGGCTAAAGTAGGTAAATTGGGCCGTATTTTGGGTCCAAGAAACTTAATGCCTAATCCTAAGACTGGTACAGTAACTACAGAAGTAGGTAAAGCTGTAACAGACGTAAAAGGAGGTAAGATCGATTTTAAAGTTGACAAGACAGGTATCATCCATACTTCGGTAGGAAAAGTGTCTTTCCCTGCAGAGAAGATTTATGAGAATGCATTAGAAGTATTGCAAGTAATCTCTAAATTAAAACCTTCAGCAGCAAAGGGAACATACTTCAAGAGTATCCATATCTCATCAACGATGAGTCCGGGTATTCATGTAGAAACTAAATCAGTAGCGGGAATTTAATCATGAGAAAAGAAGAAAAACAAGAAATTGTTCAAGCTTTAGCAGAGCAGATTAAATCCTACGGTAACTTCTATATTACTGACACTGCTGATTTATCTGTTGAAAAGATCAATGGAATCCGTCGTAAATGTTTTGATGCAGGCATCATCATGCAAGTGGCTAAAAACACTTTAATTGAGAAAGCTTTAATCGAAGCAGGTATCGAATCAGAAGAATTAGTAGGTGTATTGAAAGGTGCTTCTACATTATTATTCTCTGAGACAGGTAACGCTCCAGCTAAATTGATTAAAGAATTACGTAAAGCAGGTGACAAACCATTATTAAAAGCAGCTTATATTCAAGAGACAGCTTTTGTTGGTGATGATCAATTAAATGCTTTAGTAACACTTAAATCGAAAGACGAGTTAGTTGCTGATATCATCGCGGCTCTTCAATCACCTGCGAAAAATGTTATCTCTGCTCTTTCATCAGGCGGAAATACAATTTCAGGTGTATTAAAGACTTTAGAACAAAGAGGTTAACGAACTCCTTAATACATTAAAAGTTCGACGTTTAATTAACAATATTTTTTAAAAGAACATTCAAAAATCAAAATAAAATGGCAGATTTAAAACAACTTGCTGAACAGTTAGTTAACTTAACAGTAAAAGAAGTTAAAGAATTAGCTGATATCTTAAAAGACGAGTACGGTATCGAGCCTGCTGCTGCTGCTGTTGCAGTTGCTGCTGCTCCAGCTGAAGGTGGCGCTGCTGCTGCTGAAGAGAAAACTTCATTTGACGTTATCTTGAAAGAAGCTGGTGGTCAAAAATTAGCTGTAGTTAAATTAGTAAAAGACTTAGCTGGTTTAGGATTGAAAGAAGCTAAAGATTTAGTTGACGGTGCTCCTAAAGAATTGAAAGCTGGCGTTTCTAAAGACGAAGCTGAAGCTTTGAAAAAACAATTAGAAGAAGCTGGTGCTGTAGTTGAGATTAAATAATTTCAAATACCACCAAAGCGAGATTAGACTCTGATAATTTATCAGAGTCTATTCCCGTTTTAATATATAATAAACGATTTTGTGTGTGCTGTCACATCAAAATGAGACTTATAACAGCAAAAAATTAAGTTCAGTTTTTTAAAACTAAAATCTTATTCCCTTGGCAAACAATAATATTCAAAACGAAAGAGTAAACTTTGCTACAAGTAAAAAGGTAATCGATTATCCTGATTTCTTGGATGTGCAATTGGAGTCTTTCAGGGAGTTTTTTCAATTAGAAACTACTTCTGATAACCGCCATCAGGAAGGGTTGTACAAGGTTTTCGCAGAAAACTTCCCTATTTCTGATTCAAGAAACATATTCGTGCTAGAGTTTTTGGATTATTTCATTGATCCTCCTCGCTATGATATCCAAGAATGTATCGAGCGTGGCTTAACTTATAGCGTGCCTTTGAAAGCAAAATTGAAGTTGTCTTGTAATGATGAAGAACACGAAGATTTCGAAACTATCGTACAAGATGTATACTTAGGTACAATTCCATACATGACACCCAAAGGTACTTTCGTTATCAATGGTGCAGAGCGTGTAATCGTATCTCAGTTACACCGTTCTCCTGGTGTATTCTTTGGTCAGAGTAGACACACAAATGGTACAAAACTTTATTCGGCAAGGGTAATTCCTTTTAAAGGATCTTGGATTGAGTTCGCTACAGACGTGAATAACGTGATGTATGCGTATATTGATCGTAAGAAAAAATTCCCAGTTACTACTTTATTACGTGCTATTGGTTACGATTCGGACAAAGATATCTTAGAATTGTTTGACTTAGCTGACGAAGTAAAAGTTAGTAAAACGGGTCTTAAAAAATTCGTTGGTCGTCGTTTGGCGGCTAGGGTATTGAATAAATGGACGGAGGATTTCGTAGATGAGGATACTGGTGAAGTAGTATCTATCGATCGTAATGAAATTATCCTTGAACGTGAAACTGTATTAGAAGAAGATCACATTGATTTGATCATCGATGCTGGAGTTAAGTCTATTATCTTAGCGAAAGAAGATGAATCAAACAATGCAGACTACTCTATCATATATAACACTTTACAGAAGGATACATCCAACTCAGAGAAAGAAGCGGTAGAGCATATCTATCGTCAATTACGTAACGCTGAACCACCTGATGAGGAAACTGCTCGTGGTATCATCGATCGTTTATTCTTCTCAGACAAACGTTATGATTTAGGTGATGTAGGTCGTTACCGTATCAACCGTAAGTTGAAGTTGGATACAGATCCAGAAACTAAAGTATTGACTCGTCAAGATATTATCGCTATTGTAAAGTATTTGATCAACTTGATCAATTCTAAGGCAGAGGTGGATGATATTGACCACTTGTCAAATCGTCGTGTACGTACTGTTGGTGAGCAGTTGTATGCACAATTCGGAGTTGGTTTAGCTCGTATGGCACGTACTATTCGTGAGCGTATGAATATTCGTGACAACGAAGTATTTACACCTACTGATTTGATCAATGCACGTACATTGTCATCAGTAATTAATTCGTTCTTCGGTACGAATCAGCTTTCTCAATTCATGGACCAAACGAATCCATTGGCTGAGATTACGCATAAGCGTCGTTTATCAGCTTTAGGTCCAGGTGGTCTTTCGCGTGAGCGTGCTGGTTTCGAGGTTCGTGACGTTCACTACACGCACTACGGTCGTTTGTGTACAATCGAAACTCCTGAGGGACCAAACATTGGTTTGATTTCATCTTTATCTGTTCACGCTAAGATCAACAACTTAGGATTTATCGAGACTCCTTACCGTAAAGTAAGAGACGGTAAAGTAGTCGTAGATGAGCCTGTAGTATATTTATCTGCTGAAGATGAAGACGGTAAGACAATCGCGCAAGCAAACGCTTACTATGATGATAAAGGTAATTTTGAAGATCCAAAAGTTAAGGCGAGATACGAGGGTGACTTCCCGATTATCGATCCAGAGAAATTGGATTATATGGACGTTGCTCCAAACCAAATTACTTCGATCGCGGCTTCATTGATTCCTTTCTTGGAGCATGATGATGCCAACCGTGCGTTGATGGGATCGAACATGCAGCGCCAAGCTGTACCATTATTGCGCCCACAAGCGCCAATCGTAGGTACTGGTTTGGAAGGCCGTGTTGCATCGGATTCACGTACGTTGATTAATGCGGAAGGAAATGGTGTTGTTGAATATGTAGATGCTGAAGAAATCAAAATCCGTTACGAACGTAATGAAGATGAGCGTTTAGTATCATTTGATGATGACATTAAAACTTACCGATTAATTAAATTTAAGAAAACCAACCAGAATACTTGTATCAATTTGAAGCCTATCGTTAAGAAAGGTCAAAAAGTTACAAAAGGACAAGTATTGTGTGAAGGATATGCTACAGAAGATGGTGAATTAGCATTAGGTCGTAACTTGAAAGTGGCTTTCATGCCTTGGCAAGGTTACAACTTTGAGGATGCGATCGTAATCTCTGAGCGTGTTGTTTCTCAAGATATATTCACTTCACTTCATATCGAAGAGTTTGAATTAGAAGTACGTGATACGAAACGTGGTGAAGAAGAGCTTACAGCAGATATTCCTAACGTTTCGGAGGAAGCTACTAAAGATTTGGATGAAAACGGTATAATCCGTGTAGGTGCTGAGGTTGGCGAAGGTGATATCTTAATTGGTAAAATCACACCTAAAGGTGAGTCTGACCCTTCTCCAGAAGAGAAATTATTACGTGCTATCTTTGGTGACAAAGCTGGTGATGTAAAAGATGCTTCTTTGAAAACTCCTCCTTCTATCAAAGGTGTAGTTATCGATACGAAGTTATTCTCACGTGCGAAGAAAATGTCTAAAGAAGTCGAAAGAAAAACTTTAGAAAAATTAGAAATCACGCACGACAAAAATGTAAGAGTATTAAAAGAGCGTTTGGTAGAGAAATTGTTCACTATCGTGAATGGAAAAACTAGTCAAGGTATCTATAACGTTTACAAAGAATTGTTAGTAGCTAAAGGTGCTAAATTCACTCAAAAAATCTTAACTGATCTTGACTATGCAAACATTAATCCGTTTGGATGGACTACTGACGAAGATAAAAATGAGTTGATTAAACTGTCTCTTCATTTCTACAACATTAAGTTGAACGAAGAGTTAGGTGCTTTCAAACGTGATAAATTTGCAGTTTCTGTAGGTGATGAGCTTCCTTCTGGCATCGTTCAGATGGCTAAAGTTTATGTTGCTAAGAAACGTAAATTGAAAGTGGGTGATAAGATGGCTGGTCGTCACGGTAACAAGGGTATCGTTGCACGTATTGTACGTGATGAAGACATGCCTTTCTTAGAAGATGGAACTCCAGTGGATATCGTATTGAACCCTCTAGGTGTACCTTCTCGTATGAACTTGGGGCAAATTTATGAAACAGTTCTTGGATGGGCTGGTCAAAAATTGGGCATGAAGTTCGCTACGCCAATCTTCGATGGTGCCGAAATGGGCCAAGTAGAAGAGTGGGTAGAAAAGGCAGGATTACCTAAATCTGGTCGTACCTATTTACACAATGGTTTGACAGGAGAGCGTTTTGATCAACCGACTACAGTAGGAGTTATCTACATGTTGAAATTAGGTCACATGGTTGATGATAAAATGCACGCTCGTTCTATCGGACCTTACTCATTGATTACACAACAACCATTGGGTGGTAAAGCTCAATTCGGTGGTCAGCGTTTCGGTGAGATGGAGGTTTGGGCACTTGAGGCATTCGGTGCATCTAACATCTTACAAGAGATCTTAACTGTGAAGTCAGATGATGTAGTAGGTCGTGCTAAAACTTACGAAGCTATCGTAAAAGGTAACAACTTACCAACTCCATCAGTTCCTGAATCATTCAACGTATTAGTACATGAGTTGCGTGGTCTAGGTTTAGATATCACATTAGATTAATCAAGTAATATTCAAGCATAGGAGGTGATGAGCCTCTTATGCTCTAACATACATCTTTAAGTTATACAACGTATGTCTTACAAAAAAGATAATAAAATTAAAAGTAACTTTACTTCAATCACGATTAGCTTAGCTTCTCCAGAAACTATTTTGGAGCGTTCAAGCGGTGAGGTTACTAAACCAGAAACGATCAACTATCGTACGTACAAACCAGAACGTGACGGTTTATTCTGTGAACGTATCTTCGGTCCTGTAAAGGATTACGAATGTCACTGTGGTAAATATAAGCGTATCCGTTATAAAGGTATCGTGTGTGACCGTTGTGGTGTTGAAGTGACAGAGAAAAAAGTACGTCGTGAGCGTATGGGACACATTGCATTAGTGGTTCCAGTTGCACACATATGGTATTTCCGTTCTCTCCCTAATAAGATTGGTTATTTATTAGGTCTTCCTACGAAGAAATTAGATATGATCATCTACTACGAAAGATACGTTGTTATTCAAGCGGGTATCAAAGAAGATGATGGTATTTCTTACATGGATTTCTTAACAGAAGAAGAGTATTTAGATATTTTAGATACTTTACCAAAAGAGAATCAATATTTAGACGATAACGATCCTCAAAAATTCGTTGCTAAAATGGGTGCTGAGGCGTTAGAAGAATTGTTAAAACGTCTTGATTTAGATCAATTATCATACGATTTACGTCACCAAGCTGCAAACGAAACTTCACAACAACGTAAAAATGAAGCGTTAAAACGTCTTCATGTTGTAGAAGCTTTCCGTGGTGCTAACACACGTATTGAAAATAGACCAGAATGGATGATTGTTAAGATCGTTCCAATTATTCCACCAGAGTTACGTCCTTTAGTGCCTTTGGATGGTGGTCGTTTTGCTACTTCGGATTTGAATGACTTATACCGTCGTGTGATTATCCGTAACAACCGTTTGAAACGTTTGATCGAAATTAAAGCTCCTGAAGTAATCTTACGTAATGAAAAACGTATGCTTCAAGAGGCTGTTGACTCGTTATTTGATAATTCACGTAAAGTTAACGCTGTAAAAACAGAAGGTAACCGTGCGTTGAAATCATTATCTGATATTTTGAAAGGTAAACAAGGTCGTTTCCGTCAAAACTTATTAGGTAAACGTGTTGACTATTCTGCTCGTTCGGTAATTGTTGTAGGTCCTCACTTGAAATTACATGAGTGTGGTCTTCCTAAAGATATGGCTGCAGAGCTTTACAAACCATTCATCATTCGTAAGATGATCGAACGTGGTGTTGTAAAAACTGTTAAATCGGCTAAGAAAATCGTAGATCGTAAAGATCCTATAGTATGGGATATCCTAGAAAATGTATTGAAAGGACACCCTGTATTACTAAACCGTGCTCCTACGCTTCACCGTTTGGGTATTCAAGCTTTCCAACCTACATTGGTAGAAGGTAAAGCGATTCAATTACACCCATTAGTGTGTACAGCGTTCAACGCCGATTTTGACGGTGACCAGATGGCGGTTCACTTACCATTAGGTAATGCTGCAATCTTGGAAGCTCAAATTTTGATGTTGGCTGCACATAACATCCTTAACCCGGCAAATGGTTCTCCAGTAACAGTACCTTCTCAGGATATGGTATTGGGTCTTTATTATATTACTAAAGGTCGTAAATCTGATGAGACTCGTAAAATGAAAGGGGAGGGAAGCACTTTCTATTCTCCTGAAGAGGTAATTATTGCCTTGAATGAGCAACAAATAGATCTTCACTCTTGGATTAAAGTAAGAGCAAACGATTTAAATGAGAAAGGTGAGTTGGCTCCAAAAATTATAGAGACTACTGTTGGTCGTGTAATTTTCAATCAAATCGTTCCTATAGAAGTTGGTTTTATCAACGAGATCTTAACGAAAAAATCATTACGTAATGTAATTGGTGAGATCGTGAAGAATACAGGTATGGCTCGTGCTGCAAGATTCTTGGATGATATGAAGGAATTAGGTTTCCAAACAGCATTCAAAGGTGGTCTTTCGTTCAACTTACAAGATGTTCAAATTCCAGCTGCTAAAACTGAATTGATTGCTCAAGCTACTGCTGAAGTAGATGATGTAATGAATAACTATAACATGGGTTTCATTACAAACAATGAGCGTTACAACCAAATTATCGATATCTGGACACGTATCAACAATAAGTTGACTTCACACGTAATGGATATTCTTTCGAATGATAATCAAGGTTTCAACTCTGTATACATGATGTTGGACTCAGGAGCTCGTGGTTCGAAAGAACAGATTCGTCAGCTTGCAGGTATGCGTGGTTTGATGGCTAAGCCTCAAAAATCTGGATCTTCTGGTGGTGAAATTATCGAAAACCCGATTTTATCAAACTTCAAAGAAGGTCTTTCGGTATTAGAATACTTTATCTCTACCCACGGTGCGCGTAAAGGTCTTGCCGATACAGCATTGAAAACAGCCGATGCGGGTTACTTGACTCGTCGTTTGCATGACGTAGCACAAGATATGATCGTTGTAAGTTTTGATTGTGGAGGTTTAAGAGGTATTTATACAACTGCATTAAAAGATAATGACGACGTAATTGAGCCACTATATGATCGTATCTTAGGTCGTACACCATTGAATGATGTTGTTCACCCTGAGACAAACGAACTAATCGTTGCAGCTAATGATGATATTACAGAAGAAGTAGCTACTGCTATCGACCAGGCTGGTATAGAAGGTTTAGAAATTCGTTCGGTATTGACATGTGAATCTAAGCGTGGTGTATGTGCTTGTTGTTACGGTCGTAACTTAGCGTCTGGTAAACGTGTTCAATTGGGTGAAGCTGTCGGTGTAATCGCAGCACAATCAATTGGTGAGCCAGGTACACAGTTGACACTTCGTACGTTCCACGTGGGTGGTACAGCGTCAAACATCGCTTCTGATTCAGTGATTGTTGCTAAATACGAAGGTACTGTAGAATTCGAGAATGTACGTACAGTAGAAAAAGAAGGTGAAGAAGGTCCATACCAAGTTGTATTAGGACGTTCTGGAGAGATCAAAATCGTTAACAGCGGTAAAGTTCTTTATCAACAAATTATCCCTTACGGATCGAACTTATACGTGAAAGAGGGTGAAAAAGTTGAAAAAGGTGCTAAACTTGTTGATTGGGATCCATATAATGCGGTAATCATCTCTGAGTTTGCTGGTAAGGTTGAGTTTGACGCAATCATCGAAGGTGTTACTTTCCGTGAAGAGTCAGATGATCAAACAGGTCACAAAGAGAAAGTAATTATCGAAACGCGTGATAAAACGAAAAACCCTACTATTAAAGTCCTTGACAATAAAGGTGAGGTAATTCGTTCATACAATATTCCAGTAGGAGCTCACGTTTCTGTATCTGATGGTCAGAAATTGAAAGAAGGTGCTATCTTAGTTAAGATTCCTCGTTCTACAGGTAAGACACGAGATATTACAGGAGGTCTTCCTCGTGTAACGGAATTATTCGAAGCACGTAATCCTTCAAATCCTGCTGTTGTTACCGAAATTGATGGTGTTGTAACTTTAGGTGGTGTTAAACGTGGTAACCGCGAGGTTTCAATCGAATCTCGTGATGGTCAAGTTAAAAAATACTTGGTTCCACTTTCGAAGCACATCTTAGTACAGGATAATGACTTCGTGAAGGCAGGTATGCCATTGTCAGATGGTCAGATTTCTCCTGGAGATATCTTATCTATCAAAGGTCCATCTGCTGTTCAGGAATATATTGTGAATGGTATTCAAGAGGTTTACCGTCTACAAGGTGTAAAAATTAACGATAAACACTTTGAGACTATCGTTCACCAAATGATGCAAAAAGTGAATATTGAAGATCCAGGAGATACACGTTTCTTAGAGAAAGAAGCAGTAAACAAATGGGATTTCATGTTAGAAAACGATTCATTGTTTGATAAGAAGGTAGTTGTAGAGGCTGGTGATTCAAATAAACTTCGTCCAGGTCAGATCGTTACTTTGCGTGGTTTACGAGAAGAAAATTCTAACTTGAAACGTCAAGATTTGAAATTGGTAGAAGTTCGTGATGCAATTCCTGCTACTTCAAGTCCGTTATTACAAGGTATCACAAGAGCTTCATTAGGTACTAAATCATTCATTTCAGCAGCTTCTTTCCAAGAGACTACTAAAGTATTGAATGAGGCAGCTATCGCAGGTAAACGTGATGACTTATTAGGTTTGAAAGAAAATGTAATTGTAGGTCACTTGATTCCTTCAGGTACTGGTTTACGTTCGTACAGTAATATTATCGTAGGTTCTCGTGAAGAGTACGATCAATTATTGGCATCAAAAGAAGAAGATTAATTCTCTTCTTGTATATAAAAAGAAAGGCTTTCCAAATTTGGAAAGCCTTTCTTTTTATATACAAAATCTATAGTTTATTTAGCCCATGTTAATAATTGGGAGCACCTATTTTCTAACCAATTTACCTCAGTTGAATCTGATGGTGCTGCAAATAATTTTGAACCAAGACCAACAGAATAAACTCCTGCTTGTCGCCATGTAGTTATGCTTAATTCCGTCGTATCTACTCCACCTGTAGGCATGAATTTTAAATTTGGAAATAATGGTTTTATGGCTTTTAAGAAATTAGGTCCTAATGTATCTCCAGGGAACAATTTAACTAACTTTACCTCCAATTCTTCTGCTAAAGCAATTTCAGTTGGTGTCATACAGCCTGGTATCCATTCTAGGTGATATGATTTTGCTACTTCTGCAATTTCTCTTTTTATTATTGGACTTACTAAAAATTCTGTACCAGCTTCAGCAAATTCTACAGCTTGTTGTGCAGTTTTGATAGTTCCAATACCTAATTTTAGATCCGGTAAAAACTGATTTTTATAGTCCAGTAATATTCTAAAATTTTCTAATGCTTTAGCTCCGCGATTTACAAATTCAAATACTCTTATTCCACCAGCATAACATTTTTTTACTACATCAATACACTCCTGTGGATCATCGTTATAGTATACTGGAATAACAGGGTATTTTTCAATAATATCTAGTATGTTCATTTCTTTATATTTTTCCATTTCCAAAATCACCTTCTACAAATAATTTCTCAAAACCTGCAGCCGTAGCTGTATCTATTATTTGTTGTGCTGATAAATCATGCAGTAAAGCATAAATTAGTCCTCCCATAAAAGCATCACCACTTCCAATACGATCAATTACTTCATTAGTTTCACGAGGCTGAGAGTAGGTGTGAGTATTTCTATTATGGTATGTTCCATAAAATAAATTATGTGTAGGATTATCCATAAATCGATATGTATTTGCTACATGTTTTACTTTAGGAAATTTTGTGAATAACACTTCAGCTGTTTGATTGGCAAAAGCTATATATTCATCTTTTGAAGTGCTACGTGAGAAGGATTCATCTATTGTTGTACCCAACATTTTATTTGCTGCCCATATATTACCCATTACCACATCTACGTATTGTATAAGATTTGGCATTATGTCAATAGGGTTTTTGCCATATTGCCATAATTTGCTTCTATAATTTAAATCTACCGAAATTGTAATTCCTTTTTTGGTAGCTTGCTCTAACGCAAATAATGTTAAGTCCGCTAACTGTTGATTTAAAGCAGGGCTGATAGCTGTAAAGTGAATCCAATCAATCCCATCGAAAAGGTTGTCCCAATCAATATCTGAAATTTTTAGGTTTGAAAATGCAGAGAAATTTCGATCATAAATAACTTCACCATTCGTCAAACCATTTGCTGATAGCAAATAATACGAACCAATTCTTTCACCCTGATGCAATATCTTAGTTATATCAACATAGTTGGTTTCTAAAATCTGTTCAATTTCATTTGATAATGCATTTTGTGGAATTGCTGAAAAATAGCTTGTCGGTATTCCTAATTGGCCTAAGGTAACTGCTACATTGGCTTCTGAACCTCCAGTATATATTTTTAACGTGTTTTTATCTTTCTCAAAAAATGAATCTGAAGTTGATTGAAGTCGTAGTAGTAACTCTCCAAAGCAAAGTACTCTTTTGTTAGGTTTATTCATGTTTTTATTAATTCACATCCAAATTACAAATACTTTAGATAATAGTGGAGATTGCCTATTTATAATTTTGCGGAATCGTTATCGTAAAAAGTCGTTGATATTTTTTTTATTGCAGTGTGATATTAGCACCTTTACTATAGTTATAAACCTTATAAAGAACAGTATCATAGTCATGAGTATTTTGGATCAATTTTCCTTGAATGGGAAGGTTATCGTTGTTACAGGAGGAACAGGTATACTTGGAGAGTCTTTTGTAAAAGCATTAGCCGAAGCTGGAGCTAAAGTTGCGATTCTTGGACGTAATTGGGATAAAGCAATAGAAAGAGTTCAGTTAGTAGAAGCATTAGGAGGTGAGGGATTTGCTGTTCAAGCTGATGTTTTGAATGAAGAACAAATAATTCAAGCAAAAGATCTTATCCTTGAAAAATGGGGTACCATAGATGGTTTAGTTAATGCTGCTGGTGGAAATCTTCCGAATGCAGTGATTGGACCAGATAAGAACCTGTTTGATGTATCTGTTTCCGATACATTATCTGCGATAGAATTAAATCTAAATGGATCGATAATTCCAACGCATATCTTTGGTCAAGTGATCGCAGAAAAGCGTAAGGGAGCTATTATTAACATTGCTTCTTTATCTTCTCATCAGGCAATTACACGAGTGCTGGGATATACTGTTGCTAAGGCAGGTATTGTAGGGTATACTAAATGGATGGCTACGGAATTGTCTTTACGATATGGAGATGGTGTCCGTGTCAATGCCATAGCTCCTGGTGTATTTTTGACAGAGCAAAACAAAGCTTTGGTAACTAATCCAGACGGTTCTTATACTGAAAGAGGACAGAAATTTATAAATAACACGCCTTTTGGAAGGTTAGGTAATCCTTCAGAATTGGCTGGAGCCTTAGTTTTCTTATTGAGTGATGCTTCTAGCTTTGTGAATGGAGAGATATTATATGTAGATGGCGGATTTTCGGCATGGTCAGGTGTTTAGATAAAATAAAAAATGAGTAAGCGTAAATTAGAACAAACGTGGAGATGGTATGGACCTAATGATCCAGTGAGTTTGTCAGATGTAAAGCAAGCTGGAGCTACAGGTATAGTTTCAGCATTACATTATATAAACCATGGTGATGTTTGGCCTATAGAGGATATTCTTGAACGAAAAAATATAGTTGAAAATGCTGGTTTAACTTGGTCTGTAGTAGAGAGTGTACCTATACACGAGTCGATTAAAACTAGGGCTGAGGATGCGGGTGTATATATAGAAAATTATAAACAAACATTACGGAATTTGGCATCATGTGGCATTTATACTGTTTGTTATAACTTCATGCCTGTACTAGATTGGACACGTACTGACTTAGCCTATGAAATGAAGGATGGGTCTACAGCTTTATATTTCAATTGGATAGATTTAGCACTATTTGATATTTATATTCTGAAAAGAGAAGGTGCTAAAAATGACTATAGTGAATATATATTGCAACAAGTAGAGGAGAAGAATAAATCATTGACAAGTGAAGAACTTTCGGATTTGTCTAAAACCATATTAATGGGGATTCCCACGGAGAAGGAGATACTTCTAGAAGATTTGACGAAAAGTATCAATGTGTATAATAATATGGGAGAGGAAGGCTTGAAGGATAATTTAATCTGGTTTTTGAGTGAAATTGCAGATATATGTGAAGAAGCTGGAATTAAGATGACAATTCATCCCGATGATCCTCCGTTTCCAATATTGGGATTACCGAGAGTAGTGAAAAATATAGACAACTATAGAGCTATTCTTGAAGGGGTAAATAAACCGTTTAATGGTTTTTGCTTTTGCACAGGATCTTTAGGAGCCAATCGTGATAATGATTTGTTGTCAATTTTTGAACTTATTAAAGACCGCGTTTATTTTACGCATTTGCGTAACGTAAAAATTGATGAAATAGGGAATTTTTATGAAGCAGATCATTTGGATGGGAATGTCGATATGTATAAGGTGATGAAAGCTCTTGTGGCAGAAAATCAAAATCGAGAAGTACCTATTCCTTTTCGTCCAGATCATGGGCATCAAATGTTAGACGATTTAAAAAAGGTTACAAATCCAGGTTATTCTGCTATCGGTAGGTTAAGAGGTTTAGCAGAATTAAGGGGTTTGGAATTGGGAATATTAGGAAGCTAAATAATACTTTGAGAAACAAAAGATAAAATTAAATTTAAAATTATGGGGAATATAGGAAAGTATAGGTGGACAATTTGCGCCTTACTATTTTTTGCTACTACAATCAATTATCTGGATAGACAAGTTCTAAGTTTATTGCATCCTACTTTAGAAGAGGAATTTGGATGGTCTAAATCAGATTATGCAAATATTACTGCAGCATTTCAATTTTCGTATGCAATCGCAATGCTTTTTGCAGGCAGATTTATTGATAAACTAGGTACTAAAAAGGGTTTTGCCTGGGCAATTGTAATTTGGTCATTGGCAGCTATTTTGCATGCCTATGCATTTCAAGTTGGTGAGTTTTCGGTAACAATACTAGGTGTATTAGGTATTACAGGATTGTCAGTGTCTGTTGTAGGATTTATGGTGTCTCGTGTATTGCTAGGCTTTGGTGAATCTGGTAACTTCCCTGCTGCAATTAAAACCACAGCAGAATACTTTCCTAAGAAGGAACGTGCTTTGGCTACAGGTATCTTTAATTCAGGATCAAATGTTGGTGCAATATTAGCGCCATTGACTGTGCCTTGGATGGCTGTTACTTGGGGATGGCAGTCTGCTTTTTGGGTAGTAGGGGCTGTAGGATTTATCTGGTTAATCTTTTGGTTTATATTTTATGACGTTCCATCTAAACAAAAAAGACTTTCTGCTACTGAGCTAGAATATATCAATAGTGATTCTGTTTTGCCTGTAGAGGATGCATCTGGTAATGAGATTAAACATAATATTCCTTGGTATAAATTACTTAGCTTCAACCAAACTTGGGCGTTTGTAATTGGGAAATTTATGACAGATGGAGTGTGGTGGTTTTTCCTTTTTTGGTTACCATCCTTCTTAAAGGATCAATACGCTATGACTGGAACAGAAATCATGTTGCCATTGGCAGTATTGTATAGTATGACAATGGTAGGTAGTATAGGTGGCGGTTGGTTTCCGATGTACTATATTAACAAGGGGTATAATGCTTATGATGGACGTATGAAAGCAATGATGATTATAGCACTTTTTCCGTTAGTGGTACTATTAGCACAACCATTTGGTGATATTTCATTTTGGGTTCCTGTAATATTAATAGGTATCGGAGCTTCAGCTCACCAAGCATGGTCAGCAAATATATTTACTACTGTTTCAGATATGTTTCCAAAATCTACTGTAGCATCTGTGACTGGAATTGGTGGCATGGCAGGAGGTATTGGCGGTGTTGTGATGTCAAAACTTGGTGGTTACCTTTTTGATAAATATGATACCTTAGGGAATATACAAACAGGTTATACCATTATGTTTAGTATATGTGCTGTTGCTTACATTGTAGCTTGGTTTATTATGAAAGCATTGGTGCCAAAAATGAAAGTTGTTGAATTATAATAGTTGTATAAAGTGTGAAGTATGAAGAGCTCACAAATTTGTGAGCTCTTCTCTTTTATCTTAAGTCAACAATTTCAAATCCCTTATATTTGTCTTTGTTGAATGTAAACATTTTTGAGTCAAAACGTTTACCTAAAAATAATGTGTTTATAGTATAGGTATACTTATTGCTCGATTTATCAAAAATAGTCACATCTTGAATGTGATTGTTTTTATTGATTCTGAGTTTGATTTTGAAGTAATTTGTTTTGGTGTCTTCTGGCGACAACTCAATTACTTTAGCCATTTCCGAATTCCCCTGTCTTGTTATTTTCTCATCAGGCATTAATACATACTTGTAGCCTTTTTGATAAAAATTAAATAAATTATTTGGACCAATAGTGTTACTATTGTTTTCATTTTCAGAGATTTGAACTTCTTTTATGTCTTTTGAGACATTCCAAACCGATTTACCATCAGAAATAACCTCTTGTTCAGTAAGTGATATTGCGTACTGATTTTTTGGCTTATTAAAGTACATTACACCTTTTGTGCTGTGGGTTTTCTTATCAGAATCCTGAATGTTCAAACTGAAATCAGATTGAATAGTTTTATATGCGCTGTATTTTTTTGATACATCATTTAATATTTTCTTTGCTGCCGCATCTGTTTGTGCGAAAGATAATACAGTAGTACCTACGAATGCTATTGAGAATAACAGTTTCTTCATTTTTAATTTTCCTTTCTTAACGTTTGTAAAAACTGTTCTAAAGAATACTCATCTGGATATAAAACTTCTCTTGCTTTACTTCCTTCAAATGGACCAACTATACCTGCGGATTCCAATTGATCAATGATTCTTCCTGCTCTGTTGTACCCTAATTTCAATTTACGTTGAATTAACGACGTAGAGCCTTGTTGATGCATTACAATAAGACGAGCTGCTTCTTCGAATAAAGCATCTCTGTCTGATAAATCAAAGTCCATTGAGCCTGACCCCTCTCCTGATTCATCGACATATTCAGGCAACATAAATGCTGATGGGTATCCTCGTTGACCACCAATAAAATCTGAGATACCTTCTACCTCTGGCGTATCCACAAAAGCACATTGAATACGTATTAAATCAGATCCTGAGGCAAGTAGCATATCTCCACGACCAATTAATTGATCTGCACCACCTGTATCTAGAATTGTGCGTGAATCAATTTTGGATAACACACGGAAAGCTAGACGTGCAGGGAAGTTGGCTTTTATAGTACCTGTAATGATATTCACCGAAGGTCGTTGTGTCGCTATCACCAAGTGTATACCTACAGCACGGGCCAATTGTGCAAGACGAGCAATTGGTGTTTCGACTTCTTTTCCAGCGGTCATCATCAAATCTGCAAACTCATCAACAATAAGAACAATAAATGGTAAGAATCGATGACCCTCCTCAGGGTTTAATCTGCGATTGATAAATTTTACGTTGTACTCTTTTAGATTACGTACCTGTGCATTTTTTAATAGATCATAACGTTGATCCATTTCGATACATAACGAGTTTAGCGTATTGATTACTTTCTTTGTATCTGTAATAATTGCATCTTCTTCACCGGGTAATTTAGCTAAGAAATGTCTTTCTACTTTTTTAAATAATGATAATTCTACTTTCTTTGGATCGACTAAGACAAATTTTAATTCTGCTGGATGTTTTTTGTATAATAATGAGGTTAGAATCGCATTTATTCCAACAGATTTACCCTGACCAGTAGCTCCAGCTACCAATAAGTGTGGCATTTTGGCTAAATCAGCAATATAGACTTCGTTGGAAATGGTTTTACCTAAGGCAATAGGCAAATCCATATCTGTTTTTTGAAATTTCTCTGTAGCTAATACTGAACGCATAGATACCATCTCAGGTGAACTATTCGGTACTTCAATACCTATTGTACCTTTACCAGGCATAGGTGCTATAATACGAATACCAAGTGCTGCTAAGCTTAATGCAATATCATCCTCCAAGTTCTTGATTTTGGAGATACGAACCCCTGGTTTTGGAATGATTTCGTATAATGTAACAGTTGGGCCAATAGTTGCTTTGATATGCTCGATTTCGATATTGTAGTTACGTAATGTGTCGACAATACGGTTTTTATTGGCTTCTAATTCTTGTTGGTTGATGGTAATTTTACCCGTTCCGTATTCTTTCAGCAAATCCAATGTTGGATATTGATAGCCTGATAAATCCAATTTTGGGTCATATTCACCAAACTGTGCTACCAGATCATTTGCTGTGATTTGTTTTTCTTCTTTTACTTCCTCAACAGCAAGTTCAAGGTTGTCAACCACTGTTTCTTCTACAGTCTCTTCGATATGAAGTTGTGCATGAATGGATAAATCTATAGAGTTATTATTTTCATTTACTTTTTCGGAATCTTTTGCTTCAAAAGCAATGCTAGTTGAAGTTTCTTCTTCATCTAGATTTTCCTCTTCTTCAAAAGTTTCATGAAGATGAGAGTACCTATCATTTACTGTAGAGGTTGGGATGTCAGTTTTGATATTTCGCAACGTATTTGAAACCTCAATTACAGCACCATCAATATTTTCTGACGAATCGTTCTTTTCGTTCTCTATAGGAGAAATTACAGTATTAGTTTTGTTTAAAGGTTTTTCCTCAACAACATCAAGGTCTTCTGTGTCATCGTCAACGGAAGCTGAAAGTTTGTTAGATGCAAATTTGAGATCAAGATTATAAATCAAAATTAAGGCAGTCAAATAGGCAAAAATTATTATTCCACCTACACCGTATTTTCCAATTTGTGCGTTGAGAAGCTGGTTTATCCAGTAACCAAATTTACCTTCTAATATATGCGGTGTATCCGCAATGTAATCTTGAATAAATCCAAGCGTAACGGATAAAAATATAATTCCAATTATAGAATATAAAAGTGTTTTCCATATTGGCAAAATGGACTTTTGATATAAAAATTTGTAACCAATGACAAATGATAATAGAACAAATAAGAATGAAGCTACGCCAAACCATTCAAAAATAAATTGATTTGCTAACAAAGCACCTAATTTACCAAGTTTGTTTTCAACGACAGGTGCTTCTATACTTTCGTCTGCTAATTCTTCATTTGTATTGAATAGTGTTCCCCAAGATCCATTTGTTGCTGAAATATAACTTTGATCCTCTTTCCATGTGAATAAATAGGAGGTGAAAGCAACAGCTAATAGAAAGGAACAAATAACTAAAAAGAGACCTGCTATTTTAAGGGCTTTTCGTTGTCCTTCGCTAAAATCTATACTATTAAATGGCTTTAAAATTGGCTCACGCTTCGGACTCGATGTCTTTGCTGTACTTTTTGTTTCTTTAGAAACTTTATTTTGCGTATTATTTTTAAATGAATTGCCTTTATATGCCATGTGCGTGTATTCTTTTGCAATACAAACTTATTAAAAATATCGCATAAGAGAGCTTGATTATAGGAGAAGTTTCGTTAATTCGTAGTAGGTCATCAATTGCTAATTGAAGGCACTTATCTGTTTCCTGTAAATTGATTTGTAAACTGTTAAAATTCCCTTTCTGCAAGATGTTTTAGTTCATCTAGCATGGTTTGAAATTTTGGTTTTATTTTTTCAAAAGTTGAAATTATCTCAGCGTTAGGCGCATTGCCTTTAGCTAAAGATTCCAACGATTGAAAATCATCCATCAAGTTTTGTGCACCGATATACTGCATGGTAGGTTTGATATGGTGGGCTTTCTCCCGTATCAAATTATTATCTCCACTAAGAATAGCATCATCTAATGATTGAAAATCTAATGGAGACTGTACTATATACATGCCTATTAGCTGTTTAATCAATTCATCATTACCCATCATGGATTGATTAATAGCATCCAAATCTATAATTTGAAAGACCATAATTACGAGGTTTTTACTACATTCAAGTTATCAATGCAATTTAGTAATAATTCTTCATTGCTAACATTTAATTTTGGATGTTTGTAGTTGTTTGCTATTTCACAAAGTGGCTGTAAGGTGAATTTGCGATCTTGAATATATGGATGAGGAATCGTTAGTGCTGTGCTTTCTATTATGGCATCGTTGTAATATAAAATATCTATATCAATCATTCGAGCACCCCATTTTTCTTTACGTACACGTCCTAATTCATTTTCTATTTCTTGACAAATGGTTAAGCTTTGATGTGGGGAATAGGTTGTCTGAAACAATAGCACCTGATTTAGAAAGAGAGGTTGATCTTCTACTCCCCAAGCCTCTGATTGGTAAAGTGAAGAAGCCTTAAGAAGAGTACCTATTTTCTCACTTAACAGCTCTTTAGCTTTTTGTAACTGTAACCTAGGATTTCCTAGATTTGCACCCAATAATATATAAATGTCGTTCATCCTTGGCAATATCTAATTTTATTTCTTTGTTTTACATTTTATTGCAGTAAATTTATTACTTAAATTAAATGAAATATGAATTTTTTTAAGCAAGTGCTTGCGACAATCACTGGAGTGCTCATAACAGGGGTTATTTTATTCTTTGGTTTTATTTTTATTATTGCTGTACTGGTTTCGAGTTCTACTCAAGACTCGAAAGCGCCCGCGCCAGCTAATTCGGTTTTATACCTATCTATGGATTACAATATCACTGAAAAATCAGAATCAAATCCATTTAGTGATTTAAATCTTCCGTTGGGTGTTTCTGATTCAGAAATTGGATTGAATGATATTCTGTCTCGTATCGAAGCCGCTAAAACAGATGATAATATTAAGGGAATCTATATGAATCCGACTACGGTTGGGACTGGTTTTGCTTCACTAAAAGCGATACGTGATGCATTAGAAGATTTTAAAAGTTCAAAGAAATTCATTGTTGCTTATAGTGACGGTTATTCACAAAAGGCTTATTATTTAGCTTCTGTAGCTGATAAAATTTATTTAAATCCTCAGGGATCATTAGACTTTAGAGGGCTAAGCTCAAGTACTATGTTTATGAAGGGGGCTTTAGATAAGTTGGGAGTTGATATGCAGGTTATCAAGGTTGGGACGTACAAGTCAGCTGTTGAACCTTTCATTCTAAGTTCAATGAGTGAAGCAAATAGACAGCAGGTGACTTCATATTTAACAAGTATTTATGATGCTTTCTTGGATGATTTAGCTGCTGCACGCAAGATATCAAAAGATTCTTTACATCAATATGCAGACTCATACGCTGTTCGTAATGCTGATGCTGCTTTGAAATATAAATTTATCGATGCTAAAATGTATAAGGATGAATTAATAGCAGAGATGAAGAAAAGATTAAATATTACAGATAAGGATGATATTTCGATTGTTTCGATAACAAAATATGCGGGTAAAACTACAGAAGAAACAGGCTCGGATGAAATAGCGGTACTCTATGCGTATGGTAGTATTGTAGACGGTGAGGGGAGTGTCGGAGAAATCGGTGGAGATAAAATTTCAAGAGAATTGCGCAAACTTCGTCAAGATGACAAAGTGAAAGCTGTTGTTCTACGTATTAATTCGGGCGGAGGTTCAGCTTTAGCTTCAGATGTCATTTGGCGTGAAGTAGCATTGACCAAAAAGGTAAAACCTGTTATTGTATCAATGGGTGATTACGCTGCTTCTGGCGGATATTATATTGCTGCAGCAGCAGATTCTATTTTCGCAGAGAAGACCACATTGACTGGATCTATTGGTGTATTTGGTTTGATACCGAATTTAAAAGGTTTATTAAATAACAAAATTGGTGTAACATTTGAAGATGTGAAGACTGGAAAATTTGCAAGTCTAATGTCAACACCAGATAAGCCACTGACTGAAGAAGAAAAAGCTATTATTCAAGTAGAAGTTAATAATACATACCAAACATTCATGGATAGAGTTGCTAAAGGACGTAATATTTCTATAGCACAAGTGGATAGTATTGGTCAAGGACGTGTTTGGACAGGAGATCAGGCGTTGCAAATCGGTTTGGTAGATAAAATAGGTAATTTGAATGCTGCAATCAATGCAGCAGCTACTAAAGGTAAATTAACTTCATTTTATACCAAAGAATATCCTGCTAAGGAGGATCCTTTTGCATCAATTTTATCAACGTCCAAAGAAAAAGTAAAAATGTGGATGTTTGAAGAGGAATTAGGAGAGTATCAAAAATATATCCTTGAGTTGCAAAAACTCATGAAGAATACAGGTATTCAAGCCCGTATTCCCAATGACATAGAAATTTATTAATGACAAAAAGCAAAGAAAGGTTTTTTTTTCTTTGCTTTTTTTATATTTACAGCTGTAATCAACTTAACTAAAAATATAATATAAGAGCGATTTATTGTTAAACAATAGTTCCACAATACTCTTAGATTTTGCAAAAGAAATATGAAAACAATTGACAACTTTAATTTTTCGGGTAAAAAAGCATTAATACGTGTAGATTTTAATGTGCCATTAGATGCAGACTTTAACATCACAGATGATAACCGTATTCAAGGAGCAACACCTACAATCAAAAAGATTTTGAATGACGGCGGTTCTGTTATTTTAATGTCTCATCTTGGTAGACCAAAGGAAGGACCTACAGATAAGTATTCTTTACGCCATATCGTCTCACATTTATCCCAAGTATTAGGTGTTGATGTTCAATTTGCTAATGATTGTATAGGTGAAGAGGCAACAGAAAAGGCCGCTAATCTTAAGGCAGGTGAAGTTTTATTATTAGAAAACTTGCGTTTTTATAAAGAAGAAGAAAAAGGTGATAAAGACTTTGCAGAGAAATTATCAAAATTAGGTGATGTGTATGTGAATGATGCATTTGGAACTGCACATCGTGCACACGCTTCTACAGCAGTGGTAGCACAATTTTTCGGTGATGCTAAATACTTCGGATATTTAATAGAAGCTGAATTAAAAAATGCTGAGAAAGTATTGAATAATCCAGAACGTCCTTTTACAGCTATCATGGGAGGTGCAAAAGTTTCGGATAAAATTCAGTTAATCGAAGCATTATTAGATAAAGTAGATAATTTGATCATCGGTGGAGGTATGGCTTATACCTTTGTAAAGGCACGTGGTGGAGAAATTGGTAACTCATTGTGTGAAAATGATAAATTAGATTTGGCAAATGAATTAGTAAAAAAAGCAGAAGAAAAAGGCGTAAATCTAGTATTACCTACAGATGCGCAAATAGCTGACGCATTTTCTAACGATGCTAATGTGTATAATGGTCCTAACGATCAAATTCCAGCTGGATTAGAAGGATTAGATATTGGTGCCGACTCTGCAAAACATTTTGCTGAGGTTATCTCTGCTTCTAAAACATTATTATGGAATGGTCCAATGGGAGTGTTTGAGTTTGATACCTTTGCTAAAGGTACCAAAACCGTTGCAGATGCTGTCGTGTTAGCAACGGAGCAAGGTGCATTTTCATTAATTGGAGGAGGTGATTCAGCTGCAGCTGTTGCTAAATTCGATATGACAGAACACGTAAGTTATGTAAGTACTGGTGGTGGTGCCTTATTAGAATATATGGAAGGTAAAGTATTGCCAGGTATCGCGGCTATTCAAGAGTAATAATTTTAGTTAGCTATACTATACTACAAAAGCCTGCGCTCTTTAGTGCAGGCTTTTGTAGTATTACACTTTTTAGATTTATGAATAAATAAAAAAGGTTTACAAATGAATGTAAACCTTTTTTATATCTTAGAAATGAATTTTAAATTATTTAGCGTCAACAGCTAATTTGTTTAAAATTTCATCGTTTTTAACGATTTGACTTTTTTTAGGCATTTGTGAACGAGAACCTTGTTCAATGTTACGACCTAATTTCAAAAACTGAACTTCAACACGTGAAACAGTTTTGTTTCTTCTATCTTTTCTTTTTAAACGTGTAACTCCCATTGTATTTAATATTTTTATTTTACGTTTTAAACGAGGTCGGAAGCGGATTCGAACCGCTGTAGGAGGTTTTGCAGACCTCTGCCTAGCCACTCGGCCATCCGACCCTTTTCCCTTACTGGGTGTGCAAAAGTAACTCTTAATTTTGTAAATGCCAAAAATAAATTCAAAATAAACTAAAATTTTATGAGTTTAATTTTTGGTATCAAATTTGCAAAACCTAAATAAGATAGGTTATTCTATATGGGTTTAGGGTAACTACATAAAAATGAAAACAATATAATATTAAGGTTATGAAAAAAGTTTTACTATCATTAGGTGCTGCATTATTAATGGCAGCTGGAGCACAGGCTCAAACATCATATGGAATAAAGGCTGGTGTGAATTTAAGTAAGTTTTCTAATACTGATAATGCTGAAAACAATGTAGGTTTTCACATTACAGGTTTTGCTGATATGCCAATCGCACCAAATTTTTCAATTCAGCCAGGTCTATCTTTACAAAATAAAGGATCTAAACATTCAGGTGGTATTTCAGGTGGTGGTACTACGGCATCTATAGAGGGCAAATTTTCTACGATGTCAGTAGAAATTCCAGTTAATTTTGTTTACTATGTACCAGCTGGTAATTCAGGGTCACTATTTTTAGGCGCTGGACCTTACGCGGGTTATAATATTAGTGGTAAATATAAAGTGAGTGGAAACATTGGAGAAAACGGTGGAGATATTGAAGAAGACATTGATTTTACTGGTGATGATAAAGATATGAAAGCATTCGATGCAGGGGTAAACTTCTTAGCTGGATATAAATTAGCAAATGGCTTCTTAATTAATGCGGGTTATGGTTTAGGCTTGACAAATTTGTCACCAAGCGATAAGACTGACGACAAAATTTCGAATAGAGTATTGTCATTTGGTGTTGGTTTCCAATTCTAAGTAAAAACAAGGTAAATGTTTTATTATAGAAGGTCTTCCGGTTTCGGAAGGCCTTTTTTATTGATTTTCAATATACTTTATGTATTTTTGGGAAACAATAATCTACAATATGAAAATGAAAAACTTTTTAATTGCCGCTTTGGCAATGTTCGCTTCTTCGGCGGCTGTAGCACAAGTTAGTTATGGTATTAAAACAGGAGTTAATTTAACAAAAACAAATTATGAGGATTTTTCTTCTGATTTTAAGCAAAAAAACTATTTATCTTACTTCATTACAGGATATGCTGAATTTGGTTTAGGGGGTAATTTTGGTTTACAACCAGGAGTATCCTTGCAAGGTAAAGGTGATAAGTATACTAAAGACGGCGAAACGGTTGCTACTTGGGATGTGATGTCTATTGAAGTGCCTGTAAATTTGATGTATTATATTCCAACTGGTGAGTCAGGCTCTGTGTTTATAGGTGCTGGTCCTTATGTTGGGTTTAATATTGCAGGTAAAACTAAAGTAGAAGCAATAGGTGCTCCAGATTTTGGAACAGTTGGTGAGTCTGATTTGAAATTTTCGGGAGATGATAGAGATCAAAAGCTAATTGATGCTGGTGCAAACTTTTTGTTAGGCTATAAGCTTAGAAATGGTTTCTTAATCAATGCTGAATATGGATTGGGTATTGCAGATTTGCATCCAAGAGAAAAAAATGATCATTTACACAATTATACAATTCGTTTCGGAATTGGTTATCAATTTTAAAAAATAAGTAAACATATAAATGTATTTTAAGTTAGTATTAAGTTTTGCGTTGCTAGTATTTAGCAGTAATGTTTTTGGTCAAATTAGTTATGGAGTTAAAGCAGGTGTGAATTTTCCAAAATTTACATTATTAGAGCCTGTTTTCATAATGGATGGTGATGAATTTGTTGGTTTTGATGGTGATAAGCAGGAGTCTGTTGAAACTAAAGCTGTAACCAATTTCTATATCACGGGTTTTACTAGTATTATGCTTTCTAATAGAATTGCTTTAGAACCGGGTATAACATTGGAAGGAAGAGGTGGAAAAATACCAGGCAATGATTATGAAGCAAATTATATGTTTGTTGGTGTGCCCTTAGCTGTCTCTTATTACTTACCAATGAATTTCGGCGGAGATGTTGTAATTAGTGCTGGTGGTCATTATGGTTTGAATTTCGGTGGTACTTATAAAGGTGTAGTCGATATTACAGATCCAGAGAATCCTATAATTGACGAAACTGATATATCATATGGAAGGTATGAGGATTTTAGAAAGGATGATTATGGACTTAATTTTGGATTGGGGTATAAATTCAACAATGGAATCTTGATCAATACTTCATATACTTTAGGTCTTAGAAATCTAGGAACAGTCAGAAATGAAGAACTAAAAAGCCGTGGTTTCTCCTTTGGGATAGGTTATCAATTCTAATTTAAGAATACACGTTTGATACTTGAAAAGGCCTTGATAAAATCAAGGCCTTTTCTCTTTAATATGATTTTCTGTTAACAATAATTCTTATTCAGATTAGCCAAAGTTTCATTACATTTGTGCTATGATTGAACTACCTGTTATACCTGTTAATCAGACACAGCGTAAGCCTGATTGGTTACGTGTAAAACTTCCAGTGGGAAAAGAATATCGTCATGTTCGTAATTTGGTAGACGAGCATAAACTACATACGATTTGTGAGAGTGGTAATTGTCCTAACATGGGAGAGTGTTGGGGGGCAGGTACTGCTACATTTATGATTTTGGGCAATATATGTACACGTTCATGTTCATTTTGTGCGGTAGCTACAGGAAGACCATTGGCTGTAGATTTGGATGAGCCTAATCGCGTAGCAAATTCTGTTAAGTTGATGCAAGTGAAACATTGTGTGATTACTTCTGTTGATCGTGATGATTTGAAAGATGGTGGTTCTACAATTTGGGCTGAAACCATTAATGCAATTCGTCGTGAAAGTCCTGAAACAACTTTGGAAACATTGATTCCTGATTTCAAAGGCCAATGGGAAAATTTGGAACGTGTGATTGCTGTTCGTCCTGAAGTCGTTTCGCATAATTTAGAAACAGTTCGTAGACTTACTCGTGAAGTGCGTATTCAAGCTAAATATGATCGTTCATTAGAATGCCTTCGTCGTATTTCTGAAGCAGGTCTTCGTACGAAATCTGGAATTATGTTGGGATTGGGAGAGACTGAAGAGGATGTGGTAGAAGCAATGCAAGATTTGTATAATGTAGGTGTTCATATTTTGACATTGGGTCAATACCTACAACCTACTAAGGCACACCATCCAGTCATCGATTGGATTACGCCTGCACAATTCGAAAAATACAAACAAATTGGTTTAGAAATGGGATTCAAATATGTGGAATCAGGACCTTTAGTTCGATCTTCATACCATGCCGAAAAACATTTATTCGATATGCAATAATAAAAAAGGAGCTGTAAGCTCCTTTTTTATTGTCTAATATATACAGATTCACCTGCAATTACAGTCCGTAATGTTTTGATACCTCTTAATTTTTCGTTTGATGCGGTCATGATATCATCGTCTAATATGATAAAATCAGCATCCTTGCCTTTCTCTATCGATCCTCTTTTTTTCTCTTGAAAGCAGCCGTAGGCTGCCCAAATCGTCATGCCTCGTAGAGCTTCTTCTCGAGATAATGCATTTTCCATTTGAAAACCTTCTTTTGGTTGTCCTTGTGCATTTTGCCGAGCTACAGCAGCGTGAAAACTATATAGTGGATTAAAATGTTCAATGGGAAAATCTGTGCCAATAACTACTTTTCCATATGATTTAAGTAGTTCCTTGTACGCATATGCTCCTTTGGCTCTTTCTATTCCTATGCGTTGTATTAGCCAATTCATATCAGAAGTAGCGTGTGTCGGCTGTATCGAAGGTATGATTTGATATCTTTTGAATTTTATAAAATCCGACGGATGTACCACTTGTGCATGTTCAATTCGCCATCTTCTATTTTTGATGTCTAAAGCACCGTACAAGTCTAAAAGCATTCTGTTGGTAGAATCACCTATAGCATGTATCGCTACTTGAAAATTGGAATTGGCTAATTGTGCTAACGACTCCTTAAATTCTTCTTTGGAATGCAGAAGAAATCCTTTTGTGCTATCGTCACTGTAGTTTTCTAACATACGAGCTCCACGCGATCCTAATGCCCCATCTGCCATTAATTTTATAGCTTTAATATTTAGCCTTTCAGATTCGAATGTTCCCTCATTGATATATTTTGAAATATTATGAGGCTCAGCAAATAACATGGCGTAGTTGCGAATTTTTAAGGAGTCTTGCTCATAAAATTTCTTCAATAATTCTAATTGTTCAACTTCTAAGCCTGCATCAACAATACTTGTCAAGCCAACTGATAACAAGGAATCTTGTGCCTGCCTTAGCTTTTGTAAAATATTAACTTCATTACCCGCAGGGATATATTTTGAAACTAATGCCATAGCATTATCAATTAATAATCCCGTCATACGTTGTGTGGAATCTATTTCTATTTTCCCTCCTTCAACATATACTGAAGTATCGATTTGTGCAATTCTTAATGCTTCAGAATTAACTATTGCAGCGTGATAATCGATGCGGTTAAGGAAAATAGGGATATCTGGGAAATATTTGTCTAAAGTATCTCTATGTGGGTATTGCTTAATATCCCAAAGTGACTCATCCCATCCACCTCCCAAAATCCATTTGGAATCTGGATTTTTTTTGCGGTATTCTTGTACGCGGGCAACAAAATCTTTCATCGATTTGCAGCCAACTAAATCAACTTGTTGTAAATAATCTGCAAGCATAAATGAATGTGCGTGACCATCATAAAATCCGGGGTAAATCGCTTTTTGATTGGCATCAATAATTTCTTTTGCTTTATATCGTGACAACATCTGTTTATCTGTCCCTATATCAATAAATATCCCGTTTTTGACAGCGAATGCTTGATGAATAGTGAAATTAGAGTCTACAGAATAAACTTTGGCATTGTGCACGATTAAGTCAACTTCAATATTAGTCGTACACTGTATAAATAAAATTAGTGTAAAAATTAGACCTATAAATTTCATGTAGATATGATTATTTATTAAAGTTAGTAAAATCGTAATACTAATAACAAAAAAAAGGCTTAGTAAACTTACTAAGCCTTTTTTATATGTTTTGAATTGGTATTTGTTACATTGCTTCCGCAACTACCTCTTCTACTTCGGGTACCATACGTTTTAACAAGCCTTCGATGCCAGATTTTAACGTAATAGTCGAAGATGGACAACCACTACAAGATCCTCTCAATTCCACTGTTACAGTGCCATTTTCGAAAGATTTATAAGCTATAGCTCCACCGTCTTGTTCTACAGCAGGACGCACATAGTCGTGCAATACTTGTTGAATCTTAATTTCAGTTTCAGTACCTTCGAAAGCTACATCTTCGTCTTTTACAACTTCTTGTATTTTTAATTCAGATTCTACAGCACCTTTAACAAACTCCTTAAGTAAAGCTTCAATGTCGCTCCATTCTGCATCGTCTGTTTTAGTGACCGTTACGAAATTAGAAGCAAAGAAAACGCCATTTACAAAATTGAATTTGAATAATTCGCGCGCAAACGGTGATTCTTGTGCCTTTTCTCTATCTGGAAAATCTACACTACCGTTAATTAAAAGCTTATTTACCAAAAACTTCATTGTAGAAGGATTTGGTGTAGATTCTGTATATACGTTAATTGTTGCCATGTTATTTATTAAATTATTCAAATATAATAGATAGCTTAAATATCCACGTCATTGAATCGTAAAAGCTTACAATGAAACGCCTGTGTAATTCCACGGCGTAATATTTTTAATTTCAGCCTTTACATCATCATTAATATTCAAACCTTCTACAAATTCAGCAATTGTTTCTTGTGTAATATGCGAATTTGTACGTGTTAAATCTTTTAATGCTTCATAAGGTTTTGGATATCCCTCGCGACGCAAGATGGTTTGAATTGCCTCGGCTACTACAGCCCAATTATTTTCTAAATCTTTTTGGAATGCTTCAGCATTTAAAATCAATTTGCGTAAACCGCGTAATGTTGATTTGAAAGCAATCAAAGTATGTGCAAATGGTACACCGATATTGCGAAGAACAGTAGAGTCCGTCAAGTCGCGTTGCAATCTTGAAATCGGTAATTTGGCCGCTAAATGTTCTAAAATAGCATTAGCAAGACCCAAGTTACCTTCTGCATTTTCAAAATCGATCGGATTTACTTTGTGTGGCATTGCAGATGAACCAATTTGACCAGCAGTGATTTTTTGTTTGAAATAATCCATTGAAATATACGTCCAAATGTCACGACATAAATCAATTACAATATTATTTACACGTTTCATAGCATCACAGCTAGCTGCGAAGTTGTCATAGTGCTCTATTTGTGTAGTTGTTTGTGAGCGGTCAAGTCCTAATTGTTCGTTTACGAATTTATTTCCAAAAGAAACCCAATCCATAGAAGGATATGCTACGTGATGTGCGTTAAGATTACCCGTTGCACCGCCGAACTTTGCAGAATACGGTACCGATTTTAAAGTGTTCACTTGCTTCTCGATACGCTCGATGAATACGTTTATTTCTTTCCCTAAACGGGTAGGAGATGCTGGTTGTCCATGTGTGCGAGCTAGCATGGAGATGTCTTTCCATTCCTCAGCAAGACTTTTTAATTCCGTGATTAATTCTGTAACAGTAGGAAGATATACATTATTAATAGCTTCTTTCCAAGAATAGGGGATAGCTGTATTGTTAATATCTTGAGAAGTCAATCCAAAATGGATGAATTCTAAAGAATCTTGAAGACCTAATTTTTCAAATTCATTTTTAAGGAAGTATTCTACAGCTTTTACATCGTGATTGGTTACCTTCTCTGTATCCTTAATCCATTGTGCATTTTCAAGGCTAAAGTTTTGATAAATACTTCTTAGTTTATCATTCAATGAACCGTCAAAATGTGCCAATTGTGGAATACCTGATTCAGCTAATGCAATAAAATATTCAACCTCAACTAAAACACGGTATTTGATAAGTGCAAATTCTGAAAAGTAATCAGATAATTCTTTTGTAGCATTGTAATATCTTCCGTCTACTGGAGTTACGGCTGTAAGTGATGATAATGTCATAAGTTAAAATAATATGAGTCAGAAGGACTAATTAAGTTAGCTGTAAAAATACGAAAATATTAAACTTATTCGTTTAATTAATATAAACAAAAAAGCTCGTGTTAATAAAAACACGAGCTTTTTGGAGTATTTTAACTCTTATCGGAATTATTGAGCGTTAGCTACTGAATCAACGATTGAATCAACTTTAGCAACAGCTGAATCAGCAGTAGCGTTGATAGAATCAGTTAAAGCTGTTGCTGTAGAATCGATAACGTTAGTTAAAGAATCAGCAGTTTCTTCTGTTTTAGTAGTGTTGTTACAAGAAACTACAGTTAAAGCTAAAGCTAAAAATCCGAATGCGAATAAATTTTTCATTTTTTAATTTTCTATTTTAATTGAAACAAATTTGTTTACTATACCTATTAATACGGGTATCTTTAAAAGGTAACCCAAAAAATAAAACTTTTTTATTTTTATTCTAAATGACTAATAGTCAGATGTATAAATTTAATTCCGTCTTATTTCGGATGCAAATATAGTACAGATTTCTTGAAATGCAACAATAAAAAGTTATTTTAATAAAAAAGTTTTTAAAAGCTAATGGATGTGCTATGTTAGATAAGTTTAAAAAGTTGTTAAAGTTGTATAAATCAGTCGATTTAGCACAGCTGGAGAAATTGTCTCAAAAAGTGGATTTGGCGGCTGTAATCAACTCTGTATCCAAAATGGATGAGGGACAGTTGCAAATGGCTATGAAAATGTTGACTTCTCAAAAGAAAAAAAAGGATCCTCCTCCAATCAACGCAGATTTTTATAGTGTAGCAGAAAAACTGTCTCCAGAAGATAGGGCATTGCAATTAAAGGTGAGATCTTTTCTTGAAGCAGAAATAAAACCTTTAGTAAATAAATATTGGCTGCACGATGAATTTCCTTTTGAAGTAATTCCAAAATTAGCAGAACTGAATATCTGTGGGTACGTGTACGACGGGTATGGTTGTGCAGGAGGAAGTTCTTTAATGGATGGTATAATTGCAGCTGAGTTTGGCCGAATCGATCCTTCTATCGCTACTTTTTTCGGGGTACAGAGTGGCTTAGCCATGGGGTCAATTTATATGTGTGGTTCAGAAGAACAAAAGCAAGAATGGTTACCTCAGATGCAGCAATTAAAAAAAATTGGTGCATTTGGACTTACGGAACCTGAGGTTGGTTCAGCTACCGCAGGAGGATTGACTACTACTTGTAAAAGGACAGCAGAGGGATGGGTGTTGAATGGACAAAAGAAATGGATAGGAAATTCGACTTTTTCAGATATTACTATCATTTGGGCAAGAGATGTCGCTGATAATCAAGTAAAAGGTTTTATTGTGCGTAAAGAGAATCCTGGCTTTGCTGTGGAGAAGATTAAAGGAAAGATGGCATTGCGTATTGTGCAAAATGGTTTGATCACGTTAACTGATTGCATCGTCCCTGAATCAGATAGATTGCCAAATGCTAATTCATTCAAAGATACAGCTAAAGTCTTGCAAATGACAAGGGCAGGCGTAGCCTGGATGGCGGTAGGATGCGCACGTGGTGCCTATGAAAATGCCTTAGAATATACCTTAAAGCGCGAACAGTTTGGTAAGCCTATCGCTTCCTTTCAGTTGATTCAGAATCATTTGGTAGAGATGCTTTCAAATCTGACTTCTATGCAAACTCTTGTTTTTAGACTATCAGAACTACAAGACGAGGGTAAATTGAAAGATGAACATGCGTCATTAGCAAAGGTTTTTTGTACACTAAGGACAAGAGATATCGTATCTAGGGCAAGGGAAGTAATGGGGGGTAATGGAATTTTGTTAGAATATAATGTAGCTCGATTCTTGGCAGATGCCGAAGCTATTTATTCATACGAGGGGACCAAAGAGATTAATTCTCTAATTGTCGGAAGAAGTATAACGGGGTTTAGTGCTTTTGTGTAAAAATATAAAGGGGAGCTCGCCAGCTCCCCTCTAACCTTTAACAATCCCGAGAATTAATATAGTGAGAATTCTACGCGGCGATTTTGTTGGCGTCCTTCTTCCGTATCATTTGAACTGATAGGTTGATTTTCGCCATGACCTGCAGTTACGATTTTACTTGCAGATACACCTTTAGATACTAAATATGTTTTAACAGCATCAGCACGGTCGTTTGATAATTTTTGGTTTACAGTTGAAGAACCAATGTTATCTGTATAGCCGTCCAGTTTCAAGCTATAATCTTTACTTTTCATTAATTCAGCAACTTTATCTAAATAGCCATTTGATGAAGAACGAATACTTGCGGTGTTGAAATCAAATTCTAGATTTTTTACAGCCTCAATTACAACTTGTTTTTCGTTTTCAGGTAATTTTAATTCAGGCAATGGACATCCTGAGCCATCAACTTTAGTTCCAGAAGGTGTATTTGGACATTTGTCGTAGATGTTTGCAACACCGTCTTTGTCATCATCCTTCAAGCCTTTAGTTAAGTTGTCAAGTTGATTTTTAATATCATTGTTTGATTTTAAAATAGCTTCTTGTGCAGCTTTTAGCTCATCGTATTTTTGTGATAAGTGATCACTTGTATTTGCTCGTTTTGTATTTTGGATGAACGGTTTTTCTTTAGATCCTAGAGCGAATTCTAAACCAACGTGTACATATGAAAATAAGTCATACGGAAATGAGTGATTCGATTTACCATCAAAATAATCATTTGTCCAATTAAATTGATAACCTAAGTCTAAGTTAGTACCACGTCCAATTACAAATTTCAAACCTAAATCTGCAGGAACGAATACTCTATTTAAATCTGTTTCTGTGCTTCCAGAGCTTCTGTTGACATTTAAGTAACCAATACCAGCCGCTAAATATGGTTTAACAACTTTAGAATTAAATAAATTAGAAACGTATTCTCCTGAAAGAGCTACTGACCATGGTAGTTTAGTTTCAAATTGAGTTGTAGAACTTGATGCCTCACGAATTTTTCCTCCTAAATACTGAAGTTTGAATCCGAAGTTTGGAGACAAGTGTTTTTTGATGTATGCGCTATACCCTAATTCTAAATTGCCTTCATTGAAACCAAATTTGTTCTCTTGACTTAACAAACCTGTGTTCAGGCCGAATGACCATGTTCTGTATTCTGATCTTGGTAAAGAGCTATCGTATATAGCTTCTTGTGCATAACTATTTGAAGTTGTAAACAAAGCAAGTAGCAATGCAGATACTTTAGTTAAATTATTTATTTTCATAAGATGTATATTAATTCATAATATAATTTGCAATATAAAATTGTTTATTACAACTTTATATTGCAAATATATGTATTAGTTTTTTATTTAATAAATACTCTTATGAAATTTAATTTAAATTTCGTTCTGGTTTTTGTTTTAATTTGTTGATTTTTAATAAGATGTGATTTTTATTTTGGTTTGTTGTTTGTGTATTCTTGTGGAGAATACACTACAGACCTAAATAAAAAATGGGCTTTGAAATATTTCAAAGCCCATTTTTTATGCTTAATTACTCTTAAAATATATTAATATAAAGTAAATTCAACACGACGGTTTTGCTGACGACCCTCTGCTGTAGTATTTGATGCGATAGGTTGGTTTGGCCCATAGCCAGTAGCCTCTATACGAGAAGCATTTGCACCTTTGGATACTAAGTAAGCTTTAACAGATTCAGCACGTTCTTTTGATAAACGTAAGTTTGTCTGTAAAGAACCTGTATTGTCCGTGTGACCAGCTAATTTTAAACTAAAGTTTTTCTCAATTAAAATCGCTGCCACTCTATCTAAAGATGAGTATGAAGTAGAACGTATAGTCGATTTGCCCGTTTCAAATTCTAAATTCTTAATGGCTTCATCTACTACTTTTTTGTCTTCTTCGGTAACGACTATTTTCTCAATAACCTTTGTTTCATTCTTTAATTTGATAGGACATCCTGCTCCATCTACAGGAACTCCTGCTGGTGTGTTTGGACATTTGTCAAATTTATTAGGTACACCATCATTGTCACTATCTTCCAGATCTTGATTAATTTGTGCTATTTGATCTTTCAACACATTGTTAGAAGCGATAAGTGCATCACGCTCTGCTTTGATCTGATCATACTTATTATTGACGTCAGCGGCTAAAGTTGCGGCAGGATTACTGTTAGCTAAGAATGGTTTGCCTGATCCTCCTAATGCAATTTCAAGACCTGCGTGAATATAATTATAAGTATCATGCTTTAATGAGCCTGATTGTATGCCATTAAAATCTTTATTCACGAAGTTAAGTTGATAACCTAAGTCGAAGTTAACCCCTTTAGCAATAGCGAATTTAAAACCAGCATCTACTGGTATGAATAATTTAGTTTTTGCATCGTGCGTATTACCTGCGTATGTAGTCTCAAAGTTTAAAGCACCAACACCAACAGAAACGAATGGTTTGATAAAACTATTGATAAATCTCCAATTAGCGTTTCCTAAAGTTAATTCTCCTGATAAAGCTGCTGACCAAGGTGTCTTTGTTTCAAAAGAAGTTCCTGTTGTTGGATTACTGCCTCCTACTTTACCTCCTAAATATTGAGCTTTAATTCCGAATGAAGGTGAAAAGTGTTTTTTAATATATGCGCTGTATCCTGCATTATTGTCCATTTTTTTAAAACCTTCTTGATTGAAGTCAAAAAAATTCCATTGGTTTAAAAGTCCCGCATTTAGTCCGAATGACCAGGTTTTGTATTCTGATCTAGGTGAAAATGGCGTAGTGCCTTCAATTGTTGGGTGTGAAATTTGGGCAAATGAAGCTGTAGTAAATAAGCCTGTAGCTAATGCTAATGTGAATTTTTTGTAATTGCAGATCATTAAATTAATAATTTTAATTTTTAAGATTTTTATTCTTGCAAAAATAAAAATCAATGATCTTAAATCGATAAAAGATTATATGTTTGATAATTTATGTAGGTTAAAAGCTACATAAATTACGTGTAATTTAATTTTTTGTTAAATACATGAAGCTCAGGTGCTTGTTTTCATGATTTCGAACCTCATTAATAAGTTGTTGTTTTTTTGTTAAAATATTTTTTAAACTGTAATCGCTGTTTTTTGGTGGTGAAAGGTAATAAAGACTAGTTGACTCGAAATATCATGATTTAATTAATTTTTACTAAGTACTTTTTAAATTTTCTGTTAGAATTTTAAAAAAAGAATCACCAGATATCAAATAAATGTGATACCTGGTGATTCATATATGTAATTGCTTATTGTTAGTTAATTGTTATGCTTCTGTTCGTTTAGCAAAAAATTTGGGTATTTGAATTTGATATGCCATTCTGCGAACAATATTCTCTTCAATAATTTTTCTTAAAAATGATTTTTTACTTTTAGTCACTAATAAAACATCTAATAGCTCATCCGAAATAACGGTGTCTATTGCCGAAGATATATCTTCTTTGTATTGAACAAAGAAGGTTTGAGATTTAATCACATAAGAAATATCTTCAATCCCTGTTTCCTCAATGATCTTTTCAATAAATACATCAAAACTTTTGTCAATATTGTGAATCGATTCGTTTGATGTGTTGATGTGTATTAAGACTAATTCGAAATCTTTGCCATAAACTTTGATTGCCTGTTTCAACACATCTATTTCACCGTATTTAAAATTACACAATAAGCCTACTTTATCCACATTGTATTTTTTTTCACTGTATGGAACTGCAAGTACAGGCACTTTAGTGTTCAAAAAGACATCAAACATATTAGAACCAATTAATAAAGCGTCCAATCCAAATGCTCCTTTAGTTCCCATTACAATAGCATTATATGCCTCTTGTGATGCGAATTTGCTCACCTCGTCATATAAGTTGCCATCTGTGTAAAGAACATTAAATTGAATGGTTGGGGCATCATTGTGGAATTTTTCTATTAGACTATCCATCTGTTTTTTTGCTTCAGGGACACGTGGGTCAACTAAGCTTGGGTCTTCTATCGCATTTTGATATATATTGCTATGATCGGTAAACACATGTAACAAATCAATCTGAAAGTCATTTTTGTCTGCTAATTTTACTGCATATTCTACGGCTTTATCCGAATGTATGGAGAAGTCAACTGGTATTAATATTTTATTGCTCATATGATGATGATTAAATGTTATCAAAGAATGTTGGTTTTTGTAAGCTTAATGTGATTTGACGTGATACTGAAGTCGAAATAATTCTTTCAAAGAATGATTTTCTGGTTTTTGTCACCAAAATTATATCGTAATTATTGTTGTTAATAATATGATTAATCACTTCTGGAACAGTATCTAGATCTTCGTTGTCATGTTGAATAGGTTGAGCTATAATATTTATTGAACCTATATCACTCAATTGTTTGATGTTAAATGTCCAATCTTGGAGTTGTTGTTCAATATCTTTAGCTTTTTTGTTGTCTTTGTAGATGTGAATAATATCTAATTCGTTAATAGAAGAGACATTTTGTATATAAGTATTCAAGGTTTCAATTTCTTCTGCTTTGAAATTCGTAAGAATTGCTATTTTGTTTGAAGAAAATGTAATAACATTATTCGGTATTGCTATTACAGGGATTTTTGATTTACTCGTAATGTAGGATGTGTTGCTACCCCAAATGACAGATTTACCTTGCCCTGCACCAGTTGTACCCATAATAATTAATACAAAGTCTGGCTGAACAGCGTAGTCAGGTAGTACGTCTGTTAATAATCTTGATACGCACTCTGTTGTTATGACAAGAGAAGAGTATTCTTTTGTCAATTGCTCTTTTAATTCTTGGATTAGAAAATCAGCCTTAAGTTGGGAAGAATTTTCCATCTCCGTAGCAGTGCTTGTTGTATAGCAATGAAACAAGTGAATGTCGTAATCGTTTTCTTTCGCAATTTCACAAGCGTATTGGGCTGCAACTAAGGCGTTTTTAGAAAAATCGGTAGGAACTAATATCTTTTTTGTCATGTAATTTAGTAATCGCTGTAAATGATAGGATAAATTTACTAAAGATTATTTAATTAAAAGATGATTAGTGTCAGCATTTAGAAATGACTTTAGTTGCTTTTTTTAATGGATTAAAAGCCTAAACAAATAATTAATATGATTGTATTAGCCAGCAATTTTGAGTAAATTTGCGACTTTAAAAAAGTATAATTTCATGACCAGTAGAGAAATACGCGCAGCGTTTTTGGAATATTTTCAAAGCAAATCACATCACATCGTACCCTCAGCTCCAGTAGTAGTCAAAAATGACCCTACTTTAATGTTTACGAATGCCGGAATGAACCAATTCAAAGAATTGTTTTTGGGTGAAGCCGCCGTAAAATATCCAAGAGTAGCCGATACACAACGCTGTTTGCGTGTTTCTGGTAAACACAATGACTTGGAGGAAGTAGGTATTGATACCTATCACCATACCTTGTTTGAAATGTTGGGAAATTGGTCATTTGGTGATTATTTTAAGAAAGAAGCGATCGCTTGGGCTTGGGAATTGTTAACTGAGGTTTATAAGCTAGATAAAGATCGTTTGTATGTTACTATTTTTGAAGGTGATGCTTCAGAAAACTTGGAACGTGATACAGAAGCGTATGATTTATGGAAATCATTCATTGCTGAAGATAGAATCCTTTTAGGAAATAAAAAAGACAACTTTTGGGAAATGGGGGATCAAGGACCGTGTGGACCTTGTTCTGAAATCCATTTTGATATGCGTTCAGAAGAAGAACGTGCACAGGTAAAAGGTCAAGATTTGGTAAATGTAGACCATCCTCAAGTGATTGAGATTTGGAATCTGGTATTTATGCAATTTAACCGTTTGAAAAACGGAAGCTTGGAGTCTTTGCCAAATAAACATGTGGATACGGGGATGGGTTTTGAGCGTTTGGTGCGTTGTATACAAGGTAAAACCTCTAACTATGATACGGATGTATTCCAGCCATTGATTCGCTTTATCTCAGAGAAATCTGGTATTGCTTATGGTGCGGACGAGAAAACAGATATCGCCATGCGTGTTATTTCGGATCATATCCGCGCAGTGAGTTTTGCGATAGCAGATGGTCAGTTACCATCTAATAATAAGGCAGGGTATGTCATCCGTCGTATCTTACGTCGTGCAGTACGTTATGCTTATACGTTTTTGAATTTCAAAAATCCATTTTTCCACGAATTGGCTCCTGTTTTGGCAGAACAATTCAAAGGTGTTTTTGATGAGTTGTATGCTCAGCAAGATTTCGTGGAGAAAGTAATTTTAGAAGAGGAAGTTTCTTTCTTGCGTACTTTGACTACAGGCATTCAGCGTTTCGAAAATTATGCCGAAGGAAATCAAGTTATTGATGGTGAATTTGCTTTCGAATTATTTGATACTTACGGTTTTCCTATCGATTTGACAGATTTGTTGGCTCGTGAAAAAGGTTTAACGGTTAATATGGAGGCTTTTGATAAAGCTTTGCAAGCGCAAAAAGATCGTTCAAGAGCAGCTACTGTGATTGATACTGGTGATTGGGTAATTGTAAATGATATTGACGATACAGAATTTGTTGGCTACGATAGCTTAACAGCTACTACTGAAATTGTAAAATATCGTAAAGTTTCGGCTAAAGGTAAAGATCAATATCAATTGGTATTATCGGTTACACCTTTTTATGCAGAGGGTGGTGGCCAAGTTGGTGATACAGGGATTTTGATTTCAGAGTCTGGTGAAAAAATATATATCACCGATACGAAGAAAGAAAATGGTCTTTTTGTACACTTCGTGAATCAATTGCCATCTTCGTTGGAAGGATATTTTGAGGCAAAAGTAGATGTAGCTAATCGTTTGGATACAGAAAGTAATCATTCGGCTACGCACTTGTTGCACGGGGCGTTGAAGCAAGTCTTGGGAGATCACGTGAATCAAAAAGGTTCATTGGTCAATTCGGAAGTGTTGCGTTTTGATATTTCGCATTTTTCGAAAATGACCTATGATGAAATCAAAGCGGTAGAAGATATCGTAAATGCGAAAATTCGTGAGAATGTAACATTGAAGGAAGAACGTCAAGTTCCATATCAAAAAGCTATTGAGTCAGGAGTTACGGCTTTATTTGGTGAAAAATATGGTGATTATGTTCGTGTAATTACTTTTGATGATACATTTTCGAAAGAGCTTTGTGGAGGTACACATGTGAAAGCGACTGGACAGATTGGCTTTTTCAAAATCATTTCTGAGTCTGCGGTTGCAGCTGGTGTACGTCGTATAGAAGCGATCACAGGTACACATGCTGCAGCAGTAATACGCGAGCATTTTGAACTGGCGCAAAATATGAAGGAAATCTTAAACAATCCTAAAGATTTCATTTCTGCAATGACGAAAGTAGTGGAAGAGAACGGTGCGTTGAAGAAGGAGATAGAAAATACGATTCGTGAGAAATCTCTTTCTATGAAAAAGGATTTGGAGGCTAAGTTCGAAACTATTGATGGCGTGAACTTTTTGGCTACTCGTGTAGACTTGCCTAGTGCAGATGCGGTAAAAACCTTAGCATATGCATTGAAAGGTGCTTTGAATAATTTATTCCTTGTATTAGGAGCTGAATTTGATGGAAAACCAAGTTTGACCGTGGTTGTAACGGAAGATTTAGTAAAAGAGAGAGGATTAAATGCAGGCACGATTATTCGTGAGTTGGCAAAAGATATCCAAGGTGGAGGAGGAGGTCAGCCATTTTTCGCTACTGCAGGGGGGAAAGATGCAAGTGGATTGGATAAAGCGGTTGCTAGAGCTAAAGATTTTTTGACTAAATAATAAAAAAATATAAGTACATGAGAAAGCTACAATCTTTTTTGGCAGGTGCAGTATTATTTGGGGCGTTTGGATGTTCGAATAAAGACACGATTTCTATTTCTGGTGAAATCCAAAATCCAGGAAACGTGAAAGTGGTAGCTTTTTATGAAGGTGACCGTAAGTTGGATTCTGTCTTTCTTTCGGATCTAAATAAATTCCAATTTGAACGTACAGCAACACAATCTCGTTTGTTTTCTGTTCAAATTGGTAATAATAAATATCCTATCATTTTAACTCCAGGAGAGAAGGTCGTATTCAATGCTGATCTTCAAAATCCTGAGGACTATAAAGTAGAAGGTTCGGATTTATCAATCGCATTAAAGCAATTCGCTCCAATCAAAGCAAGGAAGGAATTTATTGAGGATTCTCTTCAGTCGGATTTCACGAAGAGAATTGTTGGTAAAACTGAAGGCGAGATAGATATCCTTCGTTCGGAATATTTAAGTCAGTATAAAAACTCGATAAGTTTTTATACCAGAGAGGCGATTGCATTTTCCGATAAGCATAATGATTTAGCAGGTTTTTATGCGGTAAGTACATTGGATCCCGAATTGGCAGAGAGTGAATTAATAGCTTATACGGAAAAGACCAAGGATCAATTCAAAGAAAATGCTATTGTCAACCAATTTCGGGAGGAAATAGAAAAACTTAAGAAGTTGGCAATAGGTCAGCCGGCTCCTGAATTTGAAGCGTATACTCCAAATAATAAGCTCGTTAAGTTGTCTGATTATCGTGGTAAATACGTTTTGGTTGATTTCTGGGCTTCTTGGTGTGTACCCTGTCGTAAGGAAAATCCAAATTTAGTTCGCATCTATAATACATATAAGGAAAAGAGCTTTGAAATATTGGGCGTATCTCTAGATAATAATCCAGGATCTTGGATCCGTGCGATTGATGAAGATAAACTCACGTGGACAAATATTTCTGATTTGAAAGCTTGGTCATCTAATCTTATTATTGACTACAGAATCAAGGCTATTCCCAGCTCAGTTGTACTGGATCCTGAAGGAAAAATTGTAGCTAAAAATTTGCGCAGTAAGGAGCTAGAAGAACTACTAAATTCCATTTTAGTAAAATAATATATTTATGAAATTGTTAAGTCTATTTTACGGCTTAACAATTTCATAATATTTGATTAACTTTATTTTACCATAAAGTACATATTTTAGCAAAAAAACAAGCTATGAACGCCAAGCAAAAAATACTTGTGGTAGATGATGAGCAAGATATTCTAGATCTCATTTCCTACAATTTAACACGAGAGGGGTATCAGGTATACACCGCTACCAATGGAAGACTTGCTATAGAGAAAGCCAAAGAAGTAAATCCGGATTTAATAATTCTAGATGTCATGATGCCTGTGATGGATGGTATTGAAGCTTGTCGTTTGATGCGTGCTATGCCCGAATTCAAACATACATTTATGATTTTCCTGACTGCACGTAGTGAAGAGTATTCTGAAATCGCGGGGTTCCACGTGGGAGCCGATGATTACATTGCCAAACCGATAAAGCCAAGAGCTTTGATGTCTCGTATTAATGCTATATTGCGTAGAACGAGTCAAGATATCATTGAAGCTCCATCGGATAAGGTTACTATTTCAGATTTGATAATTGATCGGGATGAATTCATCGTTTATCGTGGTGAAGATAAAATCATTTTAGCGCGTAAAGAATTTGAATTGTTGTATCTATTAGCTTCTAAGCCGAATAAAGTGTATACACGTGAACAAATCTTAAAAGCTATTTGGGAAGATTCTGTTGTGGTTACCAATCGTACGATCGATGTGCATATTCGTAAATTACGTGAAAAGATTGGCGAAACGTATGTTTCTACAGTGAAAGGAGTAGGTTATAAATTTGATTTGCAATAACTCAATTGTGCGTTAGATATTAAAGTAATTCTTAATAAAGCAGCATAAAAAATCCCGATTAGTCATTGACTAATCGGGATTTTTTTATGCTTGGATCTCGATAGAGATTATTTGTTTTTATTGTGTTGTGCAGCTTGTTGCTGTCTCATCATTTCTTCCATTTTTGCTTGGAAAGATGATTTCTTCTGCACTTTAGGATTTTTCTTATTCTCTTCCAATTTTGCTAAGATCTTGTCATCGTCAATTGATTGACGGATGATGAATTGTGTCAAGAATGTGAATACAGCACCTAAGAAGTAGTAATAGTTCAATCCTGAAGGGAAGCTATTCAACATGAAGAAGAATAATAACGGCATGATGTAACCAATGTATTTCATTTGGCTAGCCATACCTGATGTAGCTCCTGATGTCACGTTATTATACCAAGTTGTCAATAATGTAACCAATGTCATCAACACACACATCAATGAAATATGACCTATACCCATTATAGGGCTGAATGAAATGAAAGTGTCATACGTTGATAAATCTTTCATCCAAAGGAAGCTTTCACCTCTTAGTTCATATAAATTCGGGAAGAAGAAGAAGAACGCTAAGGTAAATGGCATTTGTAATAACAATGGCAAACAACCTCCAAGTGGATTTACACCAGCTTGCTTGTATAATTTCATCTGCTCTTGTTGCAACAACATCGGATTGTCATCACCTACTTTTTCTTTGATAGTATCTAATTGGGGTTTCAGTACACGCATTTTTGCCATAGACAAATACGATTTACGTGTCAATGGGAACATCGCACCTTTCAACAATAATGTTAAAATCAGAATAACGATACCATAGCTCAACGCATAACCATCTAACCAATCAAACAATGGAACAGTCAAGAATCTATTGATCCAACCAATCGGACCCCAGCCCATATTGATCAGTTTATCATAAGATTTACCTTCTGCTTTTAATGTATTGTATTTGTTAGGACCAAAGAAATAATTGAATTCATAGTGATTGTTAGCCTGCGCATTGAAAGCTAGTTCAGCAGTCGCTTTGAAAGTTTTAACTACACCATCTTGTGTAGCTAATCTTGTAACAAGATTAGTATTTTCAAATTGTTGTTTTGATGATAGGATTGAAGAAAAGAAATGTTGTTTGAATGCGATCCAGTCCAGCTTCGTGCCTTCAATTTTTTCTTCATCATCACTTGTTTCAGAAAGGTGATCAATATCACCTTCACTATCTTTAAAGAAGATAGATGATTTTTCTCGTTCTGAATTGATGTTTTGTTCTTTTTGTAATAAGGTAGTTTCCCAATCTAAAATCAACGATTTTTGTTGTATATCAACTAATTTTTGGATTCCTACTGCATTTACATTGAGTGCTAAATTATGACTGTCAGTTAGTGTATAGATATACTCTAAATATTGGTTGTTTTTATAATTAAGACGAAGTGTAGCGGAATTAGCCGTTTTATTTACTACTGAGAATACTAAATCATTGGTGTTGATATTTTCGCCAGCAGCTTTGAATAAGAAACCAAATTTGTTGTTTTCACCTTCAATTATATTAAGGGCAGATCCGTCAAAATTAGTTTCGCCTTTTAATAATACATTCTTAACTTTTGCTCCCTTTGATGTTAAGTCAATTCTAAGAATACTGTTTTCTAGTGTTACTATTTCTTCTTGCGCTAGTTGTGCAGCACCAAATGGTTTAGCTAATGCAGCTGCTGAGTCAAGTTGTACTAGTTTATTGATAGTATCCTTATTAACAACACTACCGTCTTTCGCAGCGGCTGTTGAATCTTGTCTAGCTTGTTCTAATTTGATTTCAGCTTCGCTAGGTTTTATCAAATAGAATGAAGCTCCGACGATAAGGAAGATTAATACTAATCCAATAATGTTATTTCTATCCATTTATATTATTTTGGTGAAAAATTATTTCTTTAATACTTTTTTATTTGCTAATGCAGCGGCTACAAAGCTAACAAAAAGTGGGTGAGGATTTGCTACTGTTGACTTTAATTCTGGATGAAATTGTCCAGCCACGAAGAAAGGGTGGTCTTTTAACTCTACGATTTCAACTAATCCTGTATCTGGGTTGATACCTGAAGCAATCATACCAGCTTTTTCGTATTGTGCTAAATAATCGTTGTTAAACTCATAACGATGACGGTGACGTTCCGAAATCTTAGTTTTTCCATAAATAGCAAAAGCTTTTGTGCCTTTTTTGATTTCACAATCGTAAGCACCTAGGCGCATCGTACCGCCCATATTTTTGATGGTTTTTTGTTCTTCCATCAAGTTGATAACTGGGTGAGGTGTATTTTCATTCATTTCGAATGAATTGGCATCTTTTAAGCCAAGTACGTTACGACCAAACTCAATAACCGAACATTGCATACCCAAACAGATTCCGAAGAATGGAACTTTGTTCTCACGAACATATTTGATCGTTGAAAGTTTACCTTCCAAACCTCTTTCTCCAAATCCTGGGGCTACTAATACTCCGTCAATGTTTTTAAGTTTTTCGGCAACATTCTCATCGGTTATACTTTCGGCTGCAATATATTTTACTTTTACCTTGGTTTCATTAGCAGCACCAGCATGAATAAATCCTTCTGTGATGGATTTATACGCATCTGGTAATTCAACATATTTACCTACTAAAGCGATGTTGATTTCTTCAGTTGGGTTCTTCAGACGACCTAAGAATGCTTTCCAATTTTCTAAATTAGGTTCATTTTTAGTAGACAGTTTTAATTTTGTTAATACTGTTTTGTCCAATTGCTCTTTCAACATCAATAATGGAACATCATATATTGTCGAGGCATCGATTGACTCGATTACCGCATTGATGTTTACATTACAGAATAACGCTAATTTTTTACGAATGTCTTGGTTCAGATTGTGTTCTGTACGACAAACTAAAATATCAGGTTGTACGCCATATTCTAATAAAGTTTTTACAGAGTGTTGTGTCGGTTTTGTTTTCAATTCACCAGCAGCAGCTAAATAAGGAACTAATGTCAAGTGTATAACTAGTGAATCATTATTACCTAATTCCCAACGTAATTGACGCACAGCTTCAACGAAAGGTAAGGATTCGATATCACCAACTGTACCACCTAATTCAGTAATAATGATATCGTATTCACCAGTCTGCCCCAAAAGTTGCATACGGCGTTTGATTTCATCAGTGATATGAGGTACAACTTGAACAGTTTTACCTAAATAAGCACCTTCACGTTCTTGTTCGATTACGTGTTTGTAGATACGACCTGTTGTTACATTGTTTGCTTGTGAAGTAGGAACATTCAAAAAGCGCTCATAGTGTCCTAAGTCTAGATCTGTTTCTGCACCGTCTTCCGTTACGTAACACTCTCCATGCTCATATGGATTCAGGGTTCCTGGATCAATGTTAATGTATGGATCAAACTTTTGAATGGTAACTTTAAAGCCACGTGCCTGTAGAAGCTTGGCAAGAGAGGCAGCAATAATGCCTTTCCCTAACGACGAGGTTACGCCGCCCGTAACAAAAATATATTTAGTCATAGCAATTATGGAATTTTTCAACTCTAGATGTTGGATTTTTACTCCATTACATCAGCCTTATGTACGGGATACAAAGGTAGCATTTTTTTCGATATTAGGGAAATTTTAATGACTTGTTGAAAATTTCTTTCATAGTGTAATAATATCATAATTCTATTTGTTGAAGCTACTGTTTTATTATATTTTTATTAAAAAAACGAACTATGGAATATAGAAGAATGGGTAAGTCAGGGCTCCAATTGAGTGTGTTATCTTTCGGCTCTTGGGTTACTTTTGCACGTCAAACTGACGATCAGGATAATGATCGTTTAATGTCTATTGCTTATGATGCGGGGGTCAATTTTTTTGATAATGCAGAGGTGTATTCCGCAGGAAAGTCGGAAGAAATGATGGGGCGTGTATTGAAAGGAAAGAGTTGGGACCGTACCTCATATGCTTTGTCAAGTAAAGCTTTTTTTGGTTGGAAAGGAGAGGATAAGAAACCGAATCAGCATGGCTTGAGTCGTAAGCATTTAATGGAAGCTTGTCATGAAGCATTGACGCGTATGCAAACTGATTATTTGGATTTGTATTATTGTCATCGTTCGGATCCAAATGTGCCAATGGAGGAGGTTGTGCGTACCATGAATACTCTCATTCAGCAGGGGAAAATATTATATTGGGGAACAAGCGAATGGTCTGCTGCTGAAATCTTGGAAGCACATATGGTAGCAAAAGAATTAGGCTTGGAAGGCCCAGCGGTTGAGCAACCAGAATATAATCTCTTTAATAGACGCAAAATGGAGTCTGAGTTTTTATCTATTTTTAGGAATGTTGGAATGGGGGCTACAATATGGTCGCCATTAGCTTCAGGCCTATTGAGTGGGAAATATAATAATGGTATTCCAGAAGGATCAAGGATGTCTTTAGAAGGATATGAATGGTTGAAAGACGCAGCTCTAGTGGATGATAAAATTTCTAAAGTAATTAATTTGGCCAATGTTGCTGATGAGTTAGGGGTCAGCTTGTCAACATTGTCTATAGCTTGGTGCGTTAGCAATCCTAATGTAACAACAGCTATTTTAGGGGCAACTAAAGAAAGTCAATTGAATGAAAATCTAAAAGCATTAGATGTGCTTCCGTTATTGACTCCAGAGGTGTTAATGCGTATTGATGAGATTATGGGAACGAAACCTCCCTTGTTAAGATAAAATAAAAAAGGATGTAACAATGTTACATCCTTTTTTATGCTTTGATAACGTCTTGTATACGTCTAAAACTATTTTGCAATACGTTTAGATTTGATACGAGCAGCTTTACCAGTAAGACCACGTAAATAAAATAATTTAGCGCGACGAACTTTACCTACACTGTTTACGTCAATTTTTTCAATGTTTGGAGAATTTATAGGGAAAATACGCTCAACACCTATACCGTTAGAGATTTTACGAACAGTAAAAGTAGCGTTAGTACCCTCGCTGTTTAATTGGATCACTACACCTTGGTACACCTGAACACGCTCTTTGTTTCCTTCGCGAATTTTATAATGCACGCTGATGGTATCTCCTGCTTTGAAAGCGGGAATTTCATTTCTTACGACCGCTTGTTCTTCTACAAATTTTACTAAATCCATGATTTCGAGTAATTATAAACGATTTATATCCTGTAAAAATCGGAATGCAATATTACAGCTTTTATTTTAATTTTAAAAATGTTTTTATAAAAAACCACCTCACTTCTAAGGTGAGTGCAAAGGTAGAGAATTTATATTATTTTTCCTAACATCATGATAGACTATTTTTCTAAATATACAAAAGAGATGTCGTCGGAAAAATATGTTGCAATAAATCAGCTTGTTAATCCATAAAAGTGAAAAAAGTCTTGACATGTTAATAAATCGCTGTATATTTGCATCACAATCAACAAAGGTGATACCTTTTCGGGGTGTAGCGTAGCCCGGTATCGCGCCACATTTGGGATGTGGAGGTCGTAGGTTCGAATCCTGCCACCCCGACAAAAGCCACTGAATTTCAGTGGCTTTTTCTATTTTCGGACATATTTCGGACAATTTCCATTAAAATTTTAATATTGTTAAGTTGGATAAAGTTAATGTCTACTCCATTAATGTTACTAATCTTATGAATTATTGATAATAATTGATTTTGCGGATTGGTTGGCTGATTTAATTGGTTAAATTTGCTATTTTAGAATAGCTTTTGCGGATTACAAAAATTTCCCTTGTATTGATTTTGGAAGAGATTAGTTCTTCAATTAATACGAAATCATAAGATTTTTCATTAATACCAAAACTAAAACGTTTAAGATTAACTAAGTAATGAATATAACATATAGGTTTTAAAAAGGTGTAAGTATTTTTACAATCTCAAAGAACGTATAAAAAATAGACAGAATAGAAACAATAAGATATGAGTTTAAATACACAAACCCTTCAACCGATCATCAACTTTATTTGGACTGTTGCAGACGATGTATTGATTAATAAATTTTTAGAAAATCAATACCAAGATGTAATACTTCCGATGACGGTTCTGAGACGTTTGGATTTAGCATTGGAAGCAACAAAAGATAAAGTGTTAAAAACCCACGAAGCGTTTAGAGATAAAATAGATAATTTATCGGGATTGTTAACAAGCGAACAGCATGGTACAGGCTTGGCATTTTATAATACCTCTCAGTTTACGATGAAAAAACTGTTGGCAGATCCTAAAAATATTGATGCCAATTTTTTAGATTACCTGAATGGTTTTTCTGAAAATGTACAAGACATTATTAGCAAATTCAAATTTAGAAATCAATTAGAAACATTTGAAAGTACAGGCATTACCTTCTCCTTAATTGAGAAGTTTTGTAATCCAAAAGTAGAATTAAGTCCAGATAAAATATCACCTATGGCAATGGGCTATATGTTTGAGGATTTAATTCGCAGATTCAACGAGAAAACAAATGCTGCGGCAGGTCGTCACTTTACACCTAGGGAAATCATAGAACTGATGACGCATCTGGTGTATCTTCCTGTAAAAGACAAGATTCAACAAGGCACTTTTTTAGTGTATGATCCTTGCGCAGGTTCGGGAGCGATGTTGACACAGTCAAAATTATTTGCAACCAATCCCGAAGGAGAAATAAAATCAAAAGCAACTTTTCATTTATACGGTCAAGAAAATACAGGAGAAATGTACGCCACCTGTAAATCGGATATGTTGCTGAAAAATGAAGACCCTGACAAAATAAAGTTTGGATCTACACTGAGCGAATACGGATTTGATCCCGATTTGAAATTTAATTTCATGCTGACTAACCCTCCGTATGGGACTACTTGGAAACAAGATATAGAAAACTTAAACGTAGGAACAGCAAAGAAAATAAGCATCGTTGATAAACGATTCAATCTGCCTATCAAAAACTTCAAAGGCGAATTGGAAGAAACATGTTTGACTTCAAGAAGTAATGATGGACAGTTGATGTTTATGCTGCATATGCTTTCTAAAATGAAAGACCCGAAAGACGGTGGTAGCCGTATTGCTTCCGTTCATAATGGTTCAGCATTGTTTACAGGAGATGCAGGTAGTAGCGAAAGCGGTATTCGTCAATACATACTGGAAAATGATCTCTTGGAATGCATTATTCAGTTACCAAATGACATGTTTTACAATACTGGTATTACCACCTATATCTGGTTATTGACAAATGTAAAAGAAGCACATAGAAAAGGTAAGGTACAGTTGATTAATGCTTCGTCAGAAGAGTTTTATCAAAGAATGCGAAAAAATTTGGGAGATAAACGAGTACAGTTTAACCCTGAGCATATTCAGACAATTCAGGAAATGTATTTTTCATTTGAGGAAAACGAGTATAGTAAAATTTTTGACAATGAAGACTTTGGATTTTTCCAAATAACGGTGCATCAACCAGAGAAAGATGAAAATGGAGAAAAAATAATCGATAGTAAAGGTAAATCGCGTAGTGACAGTAGTTTAAGAGATATTGAAAATGTTCCCATGAAAGATAGCATTCCCGAATATTTCAAAAAGGAGGTATTACCGTTTGCACCTGATGCTTGGTATGACAAAACCAAAATGAAAGTAGGATATGAAATCCCCTTTAGTAAATATTTTTATCAGTATGAGCCACTAAGGTCATTGGATGATATTGCTTCAGATATTTTACAGTTAGAAAGTGAAACTGACGGATTACTAAAAGAGATTGTAGAATGAGAATTAAATACAGTTATTACAGGGACAGTAGTATCTCTTGGGTTGGTAGAATCCCCAAACACTGGGAAACCAAGCGACTTAAATATATTTTTAGAATTCAAAAACGAATTGCAGGAGAATTGGGGTATAATGTTTTGTCAATCACTCAGCATGGTATAAAAGTGAAAGATATTACCTCTGGAAAAGGACAGCTTGCTATGGATTACTCTAAATACCAAAGAATTTATACAGGTGAATTTGGAATGAATCATATGGACTTACTTACTGGGTACGTTGATATTTCTAAGTACGATGGTGTTATTAGTCCTGATTATCGTGTTTTTTCTCAAATAGACAATCAGTCAGATAAAAATTATATGCTTAGACTTTTGCAAATGTGTTATAAGCAGAAAATTTTCTTTGCAGAAGGTCAAGGTGCGGCTCAATTAGGTAGATGGAGAATGCCTTCAGATAATTTTAAAAACTTTCTTTTTCCTGTCCCGCCAAAACAGGAACAAATTGCGATTGCTCAATTTTTAAATTATAAAGTAGCAAAAATCAATCGTTTTGTCCAACAGAAAAGACAAATCCTTGCTTTGTACACTGAAAGAAGAAAATCTTTAACAAGAAATATTATTAATTCTAAGGGAGTAAAATATTTAAGATTAAATTCTGTTGCAAAGCTAATTGAAAGACCGATTGAAAGATTAGATAATGATATCTATATACCTATAGGAGTGTTTAATAAAGGAAGAGGATTATTCCATAAGCCCCCAACTTTAGGGAAAGAATTAGGTGATTCTAGTTTTTATTATTTAAAAAAAGGTGATGTTATATTAAGTGGACAATTTGCTTGGGAGGGCGCTGTGGCATTAGTTGGAATAAATGATGATGGGTGTGTTGCTTCTCATAGATATCCAGTGCTTGATTGTGATTTGAGTAATATCGTTCCTGAATACCTTTTCTCATTATTTACAATATCAGAAGGTCATTTGTTATTAGATTACCATTCTAGAGGAGCAGCAGGGAGAAATCGCCCATTAAACCCTAGATTTTTAATTAAAGAAAAAATTCCTGTGCCAGAGATTAGTTTACAAAAAGAATTGATAGAGTTTGTTCGAAAAGAAAATGAGTTAAAAACATTAATAAATAGAGAAATAGCTTTAGTGGAAGAATACAAAGCGGCTTTAATTGCTGAAGTTGTAACTGGTAAAATAGATGTTAGAAACTACGCAATACCTGATATTACAGAAGGTGAAACGTATGAAGAATTAGAAGAAGAATTAAGTATAGCGGCTGAGGATGGAGAGGAATATGAAACATTAGAATATTAAGGATGAGTTTTTTAGCAGATATAGGGATTTTAAGTGCAGTAGTTGATAAACTTTTTCAATACAGCGATAAGCACAAAGTAAGAGTAAATGATGCAATTACATCAATATCTAAAGCTTGGAGTTATACCTATAATTACTTGAGAAATGAAAATGGTGAGTATGTTGCTAACCAGCAATTATCGGATTTGTGGAACGATGCAGCTTCTAAAACTCGATTAATAGATAGAGAGCTGGCACGGCAACTAAGTGATAAATCAAGATTTTGGATACATCCGGATATGCCAAGACAACAAAGAATACTATTATTAACTGAAGTTACGGATGAACTTGAACGCCTAAATAAGAAATTTGAATAATGAGTAAACAAACAGATACCACCGAAAAAGGCTTGGAAGCTCACATATCTCAATATTTGGTTGAACAAAATAAGTATGTGTTACGTGAAAATAAAGCATATGATAATGTCTCTTGTTTAGATAATGAGTTACTTTTTCAATTTTTAGAAGCGACTCAACCTAAAGCTGTTGCTAAACTTAAAACGTATCATAAAGATCTGTATAAGCAGAAAATAATAAAACGCTTAAATGACCAAATACAAGCTAAAGGTATTATAGAAGTACTTCGCAAAGGTATTATAGACGGCTTTACAGATACTAAACTTCGTTTGTTTTACGATAAACCAGTGTCGGGATATAATGCTTCTGCCAATGCTCTATATGAAGCTAACCAGTTTTCTGTTATGCGCCAGGTTTACTTTTCACCAAAGGATAAAAAGTCATTAGATCTGATGATTTTTATCAATGGTATTCCGGTGATATCATTTGAATTGAAAAATGAACTTACGAAACAAAATGTACAACATGCGATAAAGCAATACAAAAATGATCGAGACCCAAATGAGGAACTGTTCCGTTTGGGTAGATTAATGGTAAACTTCGCTGTAGATACTGAGGAAGTATGGATGTGTACACAACTCAAAAAAGAAAAATCCTATTTTTTACCCTTCAATAAAGGGTATAATAACGGCGCTGGAAATCCGCCAAATAATGGCATCAAAACCGACTATCTATGGAAAGAAATTTTAACAAAAGCGAATCTAACGAACATTATACAGAGCTTTTGTCAATTAATAGCGGAAGAAAAGGAGTATTTGGACGAAAAAGGAAAAATCAAGACCAGAAAGGAAAAAAAGATGATTTTTCCACGTTATCATCAATTACTAGCAGTACGTAATTTATTAGCCGATGCGCAAGTAAATGGTTCAGGACAAAAATATTTAATTCAACATTCGGCAGGATCTGGTAAATCAAATTCGATTTCTTGGTTGGCACATCAATTGGTTGGTTTGCATGATAAAACGGGAACTGATAATATTTTTGACACGGTAGTTGTAGTTACCGATAGAAGGGTTTTGGATGCTCAAATTCGAAACAATATTAAGCAGTTTCAACAAGTAAACGGAGTGGTTGAAGCTATTACTGAAGGAAGTAAACAACTAAAAGAAGCGTTGGAAGAAGGGAAAAGGATTATTATTACCACTATCCAAAAATTCCCTCATATCGTTGAAGAAATTGGTGACTTGCCTGGTACTAACTTCGCTATTATTATTGATGAAGCGCACAGCAGCTTGAGTGGACAAATGGCAAGAAAACTAAACGAGGCTTTGGCAAAGCCAAATGAAGATGATGAAATAGAAACAGATGATTATGACACTGTAACAGGTGAAGATTTAATAACAGATTTGATTAAGTCAAGAAAGTTATTGCCAAATGCCAGTTATTTTGCTTTTACAGCAACACCTAAAAACAAAACTTTAGAGTTGTTTGGTGTTCCATTTACAGAAGGTGATAAAACCAAGTTTAGAGCATTTCATTTGTACTCAATGAAACAAGCTATTGAAGAAGGTTTTATTATGGATGTTTTGCAGAATTATACGACCTACCAAAGCTATTATGCGTTACTCAAAAAGATTGAAGACGACCCTGAATACGACAAACTAAATGCCCAAAAGAAATTAAAAGCTTATGTAGAAAGTCACGATCACGCCATAAAGAAAAAAGCAATTCTAATCATTAGCCATTTTATAGAAAATGTAGTAAAGAAAAAGCGAATGGGTGGTTTAGCAAAAGCTATGTTGGTAACAAGCAGCAGAGCTAATGCGGTAAAATATAAACGGGCATTTGATGATTATTTAACTAAAATAAATAGTCCTTACAAAGCAATTGTTGCATTTTCAGGAGAAATAGACGGGGATACTGAAGCTAGCTTAAATGGATTTGCAAGTGCAAATATTCCTTCTGAATTTGAGAAAAATGAATATCGTTTTTTATTGGTCGCTAATAAATTCCAAACAGGTTTTGATCAACCGCTTTTGCATACAATGTATGTGGATAAAAAGTTGGGAGGTGTCAATGCAGTTCAAACACTTTCAAGGCTTAACAGAAGTCATCCATTAAAGAAAGAAACATTTGTTTTGGACTTTGCAAATACAGCAGAAGATATTGAAAAAGCATTTAAACCCTATTTTGAAAGTACAATTTTAGGAGAAGCAACTGATCCAAATAAATTATTCGATCTGCAAGATGCTTTGGATAATTTTCAAGTTTATACGAGAGAACAGGTCGTTGAATTTTCGAATAAAATATTAGAAAATGTTTCTGTAGATCAGTTACATGCAATGCTCGATAGCTCTACTGTTATTTTTAGAAATGACTTAGAAGAAGAACAACAAGCCGATTTTAGAGCAAAGGTTAAAACCTATGTTCGTTTATATATTTTTCTTTCTCAGATTGTCCCTTTTGAGAATCCATATTTAGAAAGATTGTACATTTTTCTAAATCATTTACAAAAGAAATTAGGTGGTGAAACCCCCACTGATTTAGCACAAGGGATATTAGACAATATTGACATGGATAGCTATCGTTTGCAATTGGAAGCAACCACAAATATTGCAATGGAGCAAGGTGAGGATTTAAAACCAATTCCTACAGATATGCGAGGAGGTAGGTCTGAAGCTGATATTGATCGACTTTCAAATATATTACAAACGTTCAATGATCGTTATGGAACTCAATTTGAAGATGCGGACAAGGTACGCCAAATGGCAGAAAACATTGCTAGTGATGTAGCTAAAAATAAAGAGTTGATAAGTTCTATTCAGCATTCAGATGATCAAAATGCAAGGATTACCAGCGACAAAGTTGTAGGTGAAGAATTGTTAAAGCATATAACCACCAACTTTGATCTTTATAAGCTTTATTCCGACAACAAGGATTTCAAAGAGGATTTTTCAGCAATGATGTTCGGTGTAGTGAAAGAACTGATCAATCGAGGAATTAATGCGCAGAAGTAGAATGTGTAGTTAAGTATCATATAATTGGAAATCAATGACTGAAATATCAATACCTAAAAATATCACTCCTAGCAAAATCGAAAATTTATATAGTAGATATATAAATAATCAGCAAGTGGATAATGTAATATTAAAGGTACCGAGTTCTATAGATAAATATACTTATGGATTACTAGGGGATTTATTAAAGTTCGTTATAACATTAAACACAAAATCTAACATCAAAGTTGTCATTCTTGACGATGAAGTTTCGAATATCGATAGATTCTATGACCATGAGTATGCGTATCCAATTATTTCATTATTGTGGAATAAAGTTACTTTTATTGATAAAAATACTATTAATATCAAGGCAACTCTTAGGGAAAAGCAAAATGAATATTTTATAAAAATGAATTCATTGTCAAGATTGAAAGGTAATAAATATATTTTCACAAATACCGATCATTTACCTCAAAGTAAGGGCTTAATAAAGTTGTTTGAAAATCAAAATGGATTTAACGATGACGAAAATCAGATTAAAGAAAATATTAAGAAGATTTTTGACGAGTATATCTTGACTTTTAACAAAAATAATCAAAGGGAGTTTGAAAGCATTCTTGATGATATTGGTGCGATAGTTTACGAATTGACTAAAAACACCTATGAATGGGGTAGAACAGATGAAAAAATGATTGAAATTTCTGAAAGTATTCGTGGTGTTTATTTTAGGTTTCATAAAAATAAGATAGATACTATTCTAAATGAATATGAGGGTACTGCTATTCAATCTTTTTTCAAACATCCATTTATTGAACAGGACTGTTTAAATGACCTTAAACAGGTTTATTATTTAGAAATCTTAGTGTTTGATTCTGGTGTAGGTTTTATTGATAAGTTTTATCAAAAAGAAAATTGTACAGATCTTGAAATTATTAAGAAGTGTCTTGTCAAAAATCAAACCTCTTCAAATTCAAACTTAAGATCCAAAAAAGGTATGGGGCTTGATCGAATTTTGAATATACTTAATAAGAAGGGGTTTGTAAAAATACTTACCGATAGATATTCTGTGTATAGGGATCTTATAAAAGATAATTATCAACCAATTGATATAGATAAACTAGATGATTTAAAGCTTGAAGACTGGAATAACAATAGCTTTCAGACGGATAATGTAGCGAAATCACAGGGTTCTTATATCAGTATTCTATATCCTTTTAAAAGCAATCAGTAATGGGGAAGTTTTACATTTATAACTCAACGATTGAGGATAAAAAATATAAGAATGCTACAATAATCTTTAACCCAAATATTGAATTTGATTTTGGAGCTTTAAAAAAAGAGCTAACGGAGCATTTTAGACATTTTCATCAAACTAGTGCATTAATTTTTCTTCATTGTTCAACCGATCTTTCAGCTCAAAAAGAAGTTGAGGAAAAGCTTGATGATATTTTCAGAAGTATACCTAGAGCGGAAGAAAATTCACTAAGTGAAAGTCTTTTTTACGGGGCTTACAACCGAAATGAATTTACTTTCTCTAGTAAGAACAGTTTTCTAAAAAAAAATATTAGGGAAATTGTCAATCAAGGGTTGTCGAATATTTTTATTTTAAATGGAGGATTAGTCGAAAGTAGTGGAATTTCTCATCATTATGTATTCCCTTCTGGAAAACATTCATCGAAATTTTTAAGGACAGCGAATGTATTAGTTCAAAAAAGTGAGATTGATTTCATTGGCTTGAATATTTTGCATCAATTTAAAAATCAGAAAATTAAAAATATTTATTGTGATACTTTATCAATCAATGTTATAGGGTACTCAATTAACCAATATTTGAAACGTTTTGAAGAATTAAATGATATAAATATTCAATCTTTTAAATCTTACGATGGCATTTATAGTAAAGAGACTGTATTCGATAGTGATTCTGTTTTTTTAATTTCAGCCTCTACTTCAGGGGGATTGGTGCATTATTTAAAGGAAAACCATCCAGAAATAGATTCTAAGGACATTTGTGTTCTTTACTATCTTCCAATAGAAAAAACTTCAAACCTTTCTCTTGAAAGAGTGCTTTGTAATTTAGAACGTAATGAAAAGCTCGGATATGGGTTAGATGTTTATAAACAATTCAAAGTAGGTGAAAAATGCATGTTTTGTGAGAATCAATCCACTGCAATTAAGATTGTTGGTGATTCCTTCAGTTTGGATGAACCTATCGTAAATACAAGGAATATTATTGCGAGCAAATATGTAACAAAGTCCTTAAAAGATTTTGTAGAGGTATTTAAATTTAACGAGACAACTGATACTTCCTTAAAAGTTTCTTTTAGCGAAGATACTATCAGTAGGAAGAAATACAACTTATATATTGATTACGAGAATATTATTAAAAATATTGAAAACAAACAATTTGGAAGCCATAAAGATAAGATAGATGCTTTTGTTAATCAGTATGTACCAGCCTCGTTGAAATATATAATTCATTTAAACGATAAGGGATCAGAGTTATTAGCAAAGTACATTTTAGAAAAGACAACTCCCTTCTCTAATAATTCAATTGAAGTGATTAATCAATCAGAATTAGCGGATAAAAAGATTTCTGAAGACGAATCCGGTTCCATTTTGATTGTAGCTTCTTGTATAACAAATGGTAAAAACTTACTTTATTTAAGTAGATATTTTAGAAATTACAATAATATTAGACTTGTCTATTTTGTGGGAATCAATAGGATTAGCGATTCTGACAAGCATAAAGAGCTTAAAAGTAATATTAAATATGGTTTATACGGTGCTGAAAATAGTTCATTTGTCGAGATAGAAACTATTAACTGTGATAATTCGAATATAGCAACTCCGTGGGAAGTAGAGTTAGATCATCTAAAAGGAATTCAGGAAGACATGGATGAAGCGTCTAGTTTTGTAAATGAAAGAATAAAGACTATAAATAGTTTTTCAAGTAAATCATTTAAAGGGGGATCGCAAAAAATATTTTATCCAGATATTTTAGGAAATGAATTGGAAATCCGAAAAAATTCAGCCTTTTTTAATAGTAATGATTACTTTAATCAAGTAACTCAATCAGATGTTTATTTTACTATTTCTTGTGTTTTAAATAATATGAGAAACAATAGAGTTGATGGTCTTTATCAGACTAATTTTGTCAAAAATTTACTCGATCCATTTGTTTTTAATCGTTTCAACGATGGAATCATTCAAGCAGCAATTCTAAGAGCAGCCAAGCCTGAGGAATTAAATTATTCATTTAGTCGAAAGAATTCTGAGGACATGTTGATGCTTCTAAAGACTTTTGCAAAACATAGTGATGAATATCAAGGAGAAGCATTGTTAGAATTTCTACACGCTCTGGCAATTGGAAAGTTGCGTTTATTGAAAGAACACTATCTTCTTTTGATTGATGAGCTTAAAAATATTGAACATGAACACGTCCAAAGCTTGAGTGATGCAATTCTAAATGTTCACGATAATATTATATAATACATTAATAGAGTATGTTAGCCATTGATAGTCTTGACAATGGCTAATATTTACTATAAGTACTGAAAATTATCCTTCGTAGGAATTCGAAAGTCTAAAACTCTCTTTCATCTCTGAATGAGTAATAATTATTGATAGTTAGAACAAGATGATCTAATAACTGTATATCTAAGACTTTTCCAGCTTCGATGATTTTATTTGTTAAAGCCCTATCAACAGAACTTGGAGTCATGGTTCCAGAGGGGTGATTATGAGCAACAGCAATTCGTGTAACATTCGACTAAAGAGCTGATGACATAATCATCGCATATCAACCATCACAGCATCTAATCCCCCATCAGCTATTTTTCTATACGCTACAACATCAAGTTTGGTATTGAAATATAATGCATAAAAGCCTTTTCTATTTTTTTGGAATTCTTTTAGATTAGTTTTGCGTCTCAAAATAGCCGAATAACATACAATGTTTTTTTATTTGCTTCACTAGTCGTGGATATACCATTTAAACTGTCCCCCCTTCACCACTTCAAAGTGTCCCCTCAGAGTTGAGGTCTGAAAAGAACAAAAAGTTGTTGTGCAGATCGGTTCCTTAGACGGATATTTTTTGTCCGGTTTAA
>NZ_JADEYP010000069.1 GCF_020295405.1 Sphingobacterium bovistauri | reverse complement strand
CTTGGGGGGATAATCATTTTTAAGCATACAATTTCATCACTCTGTATAGGAAAAAGGTAGTATCTCTTACACCTCGAAACATACTCCTGAATGCCTTAAGTTTTGCATTGAAGGATTCTGCGGACGCGTTTGTACTTCTATTGTCGAAGTAATGTAGAATTTGAGGATGGTTAGCAGCAATTGATTTTGCTACACTCTCAAATGAAGCAATTCCCGCATTTTCTACTTGATTGTGCCACAGTCCTAACTTTGTAAAAGCAACTTTTTTATCCTTACATTTATTGAAGATGTCACCTAAGGCAACACCAAGATCATAAGCCTGTTTTAACTTTGGAAAGCGCATCAACAACAATTCAGCTCGTTGTTTTTGGTTTTCGGACCATCTGCTTGGATGCTTGAACAAAAGGTGTCTAGATCGAGCCAATAGTTGCTTGAGTGTATCTCCATTAGGAAGTAACTCAGGCTCATATGCAATTCCTTGCTTTCGAGATTCTATTATCTTCTTGCTTTCTGTATCCAATACCTCCCAACGATACTTGATGCGGAGTTCCTGCACGGCATCGTAAGCCAGCTTTTGGACATGGAACCGGTCGACTACACGTCTAGCATTTCTGAAACATCTACGGATAGCTTTGGCCATGTTGGGAGCCATATCCATGGTAACCTCTTTTACTTGATTCCTTGATCGCAAGGGTATTCGCTCAAGAACAGCCATGATATCTTCAGCTTTAGTGCCTTTAATAGTTGCTAGAATCGTTCCTTTACGCCCTTTGGCCGATTTACTGCTAACAATGGTATATAATTCACCGTTGCTGAAGCTGGTCTCATCGATGCTCAGGCGTTCAGAGATATTTTCAGCAAACAATGTCCAACTCTCTGCATGTGGCTTTTGGTCCCAATCATGGAAGTCACTCAAGTGGTTCTTGTATTGATCCTGTAGCTGCTTGCCGTCCATCTGGAAGAACAGACCTACCAATTGAGCGCTTACAGGATGATTATCCAAATATCTTCTTTAAAAAAAGCCCGAATTCCGTTGTCATTCGAGTACCCTCACGCACCAGGTTCCAATCTCTTGTGACGATCTCTCCG
>NZ_JADEYP010000068.1 GCF_020295405.1 Sphingobacterium bovistauri | reverse complement strand
TCAATAAACTTTCGGAAACCTTATATTCCTTGCTAATACCTAATATTGATTCTGACGATTTAGTGTACAAATCAATACAAGTCTTCTTAAATGATAATGTGTGTTTTACTTTTCTATCCATAAAAAATGCCCCCAGAAAGTGTCTAACTTTTTGGGGGCAGTGCAACAATGTGTCGACCTCTTTTTTTATTTAATATTTTGAAAGACTTTATCTAACACCTGTTGAGCAACACGCAATTCTTCCAACCCAAGTCCTGCCACTGCCTCATTGATGGTAATTGCGGACTGCTTCATTCCTTCATCTTTAAGCTTACGTCCTTCTTTTGTTAAATAAATTAGGTTTGATCGACGGTCATGTTTATCATTAACACGAATAACTAGAGAAAGCTTTTCCAAATTATTAATTAAACGTGTAATGCTGGGCTTGTCACGAAAAGTTAAATTAGCCAATTCTTGTTGAGTTAATCCCTCCTCTAGCCATAAATGATATAAAATTGTCCATTGTTCGGAAGTAATATTTAGCTTTCCGCACTTCAAATTACGTTGCAAGCGCCTTGAAATAGCCGTTGACACTTTTCCAGTTAAGAAAGAGTAGAATTCGTCTGATAGTATTGATACATCACTCATTATTTAGAATTAATTTAGGTTGCTTATGCAATTAAAGAAGAATATGTGAATTTTGCAAATTTTTATGATTTTTCAAATTAAATATTTAATATTTAATATATTTAGACATGGAAAATTTCATCATAGTTTTAATTTCTATTGGAGCTCTATTATATAACTTGTATAAAAATTATATGAAAGAGATGGAGAAATCTAAATCTAGAAAACCAAACATGCGTACCCAGCCAATCCCTACGGAAATTAATATTCCACAATCAGAAAAAATAAGAAAAAAGCCAAAACAAAAAGATTTCTCTTACTATACAGATGTACCAACTGAAGTGCTGACAGCTCAAGAAAGTAGAAGAGTCCAAAACTTAACAGCACCCAAAACTGATATTCAATCTCAGGAATTAAAGGATGAAAAAAATGAAATTGATTTCGATTTGAGAAAAGCTATTATCCAAGCAGCTATTTTGGAAAGACCGTATAAATAAAAAGACTTGTATACCTATACAAGTCTTTTTATTTATAAAAGGAAGACTATTCTTAATAAGTAGTGGGACTGTCTCACGAACTGTGTAAATTTAAAAATATGGAGTTCAGTTGTTAATTACAATTGGACTCTTTTTTCAAATAAAGTTAAGAACTGATTAAGGATTATGCCCCAATTATGAATTGGCATAGT
>NZ_JADEYP010000067.1 GCF_020295405.1 Sphingobacterium bovistauri | reverse complement strand
GGGACTGTCTCACGAACTGTGTAAATTTAAAAATATGGAGTTCAGTTGTTAATTACAATTGGACTCTTTTTTCAAATAAAGTTAAGAACTGATTAAGGATTATGCCCCAATTATGAATTGGCATAGTCCATTTCCTAGAGATTTCTCTCAAAGCCAAATATACTGATTTCAAGACAGCTTCATCCGTAGGAAACGAAAGTTTGTTTTTGGTGTATTTACGTATTTTACCATTCATATTTTCAATGATGTTGGTGGTATAAATGATTTTTCTGATTTCTAAAGGAAACTCGTAAAATACCGTTAATTCGTCCCAGTTTTCTCGCCAAGATTTAATAGCGTAAGGGTATTTTGATTCCCATTTGTCCGCAAAACTTTCTAGTGCAGCCTGTGCGGCTTGTTTGTTTGGAGCATCATAAACAGGCTTCATATCAGTGGTGAATGCTTTTTTATCCTTCCAAACCACATATCTACACGCATTACGGATTTGATGAACTACACAGATTTGAGTGCTACTCTCTGGGAATACCGTGCGAATGGTATTGGTGAAACCATTAAGGTTGTCGGTAGCTGTAATCAACAGATCTTCCACACCACGAGCTTTTAGATCAGTTAGAATACCCATCCAGAAGCTAGCGCTTTCATTTTTACCAAGCCACATGCCTAACACTTCTTTGTAGCCCTCTCGATTTAATCCTACGGCTAAATAAATGGTTTTGTTAACTACTTTAGAGTTTTCACGAACTTTAAAGACAATACCATCCATCCAAACTATTAGATAAACGCTGTCTAATGGACGATTTTGCCAGGCTACTACATCTTCGGCTACCCGGTCGGTAATGCGTGAAATTGTCGCTTCGGAGACTTGAAAACCATAAACATCCCGAAGCATATCTTCAATATCCATAACACTCATGCCTTTAGCATACAGCGAAACGATAACATTCTCTACCCCGTCTATGATATTCTTGCGCTTGGGCACTAAGATAGGATTGAAGCTGCCTTCACGGTCTCTAGGAACTTGAATCTCAATATCACCTTGATCTCCTCTGACTTTCTTTGTCGTGTGACCGTTGCGTGAATTTTTCTCATCACTGCGGGTGTGTTTGCTATAGCCTAAATGACCATCTAATTCCCCCTCAAGCATCTGTGATACTGCTCTACCTTGCAATTCTCTAAAAAATTGTTGCAAGTCGGCGCCGTCCTTAAAACTCCTTAAGAACTCTTTGTCGTTTAATAATGATTCTCTGTCAATCATAATAATAAAGTTATGTAAATAAAAATGTGGAATCCAATTATTTATGAACTCCACATTTTATTATTTACACACTTTATAAGACAGTGTCT
>NZ_JADEYP010000066.1 GCF_020295405.1 Sphingobacterium bovistauri | reverse complement strand
AAAAGTTAGACGAATTTATGCAATCTTTTTGAAATAATGAGCTCGGTATTCTATCGGGCTCATTCCTTTTAAATTTGATTTAATTCTAACCTTATTATAGTAATTGATATAACTTATTATTTCCTTTTTTAACTGCTCTATAGATTCAAACTTCTGTAAGTAGAACATTTCAGCTTTTAGGGTTCCAAAGAAATTTTCAATTATACTATTATCTAGGCAATTTCCTTTTCTAGACATACTCTGTATAACACCTTTCTTTTCCAATCTTTTCTGATATTTTTTCATTTGATACTGCCAACCTTGATCAGAATGAAGGATTAAGCTTGTTTTATTGGGTATTTTACGAAATGCCTTGTTCACCATTTTCATTACCTGTGTAAAGACAGGCCTTTCACTAATTTCATAACTGATGATTTCTTGATTATATAGATCCATAATTGGAGATAAATAAAGTTTTTTATTTCCAACCCTGAATTCTGTGACATCTGTTACCCATTTCTGTTGTGGTTTTTCAGCTTTGAATTCCCGTTTTAAGATATTAGGTGCTATTTTACCTTCTTCTCCCTTGTAAGAACTATATTTTCTTTTTTTCCGTATGACACTTCTTATACCAAGTTCAGCCATTAATTTCAAAACAGTTTTATGATTAAGGAATATCTCCTTCTTTTGCAGCTCATCTTTTATACGCCGATAGCCATAACGACCTTTGTGTTGATTGAAAACTTCGGTTATAACACGCTTTACGTCAGTGTATTTATCTAGTTTATCACCCTGTTGATGATAATAATAACTACTGCGAGCCATCTTGCCGCAGTCTAAAAGTAAATCTAGACTGAAATCTTGCCTTAATTCTTCGATGGCTTGGATTTTCTGGAGTTTAGTTTTTCTTCCTCCGCTTGAATTAAGGCATTGAACTTTTTTAAAAATGCATTTTCACAACGTAAACGTTCATTTTCTAGCAAAAGTTCTTCTTCTCTAGTTAAAGGTTTTTGAGATTTATATGCTTTACGTTTGTAAGTGCTCATTTTTTTTTGACGGCCTCGGGGTTTACTTTTAAGACCTTCTAATCCAAATTTAGAAAAAATATTCCGCCATTGCACAATAATAGAATCACTGGGTATCCTATATCTCAAACGAGCCTCACTAAGACTAAGTTTCTCACGCTCCATGGTCAGAAGAACTCTGTGCTTAAACTCCGAAGAATAAATTTGATTCTTCTTTGGGTAAAGTCCCTTAAGTCCATACTTTTCATAATCCTGAATCCAACGTCTCAATAAACTTTCGGAAACCTTATATTCCTTGCTAATACCTAATATTGATTCTGACGATTTAGTGTACAAATCAATACAAGTCTTCTTAAATGATAATGTGTGTTTTACTTTTCTATCCATAAAAAA
>NZ_JADEYP010000065.1 GCF_020295405.1 Sphingobacterium bovistauri | reverse complement strand
TGGACATGCCCCAAAAAGTTAGACACTTATTTGGGGCATTTTTATGAGAAAAAATCAGAAGTATAATTTCAATTTTAAGTTACGTTTAGTAACTATTCTTCAGCAGGGCAAAGATAGTATTGGAGGTCTTGCCAAACTCGAAGGATTAAGTAAATCCAATTTACAATTTTGGCTTCGACTTTATGAATATTATGGTGAACAAGGTTTGCGTGGTGTAGCCCGCAAGACCTTTACTATAGAAGAAAAAAACACTATAATTCAAGAATATCAACAGAGTAGTTTATCTTTGATGGAGACCTGTGTTAAGTATCGAATCTCCAATCCATCTGTTTTATCAACATGGAATAATAAATTTCAAAGTAATGGATTTTCAGGCTTACAAGAGACTCGAGGTCGGCCCAGGAAAACTACTACAATTAATACGATGACTAAGAAAACAACTATTCCAGGAATTAAATCTTCTATGAGCGAAGTTGAGAAGTTAACAATAGAAGTGGAATATTTACGTGCGGAGAACGATTACCTAAAAAAGTTAGAAGCCTTGGCTCAAAGCAAGCAAGCCAAAAAGAAAAAGCCGTAATCATTACGGAGCTGAGGCGCAAACACAAACTGGAACACTTACTACACTTAGCTGGGCTAGCTCGTAGTAGTTATTATTATCATACAAAGAGTATTTCTTTTTTGGATAAACACCCTGATTTAGTGAAGGATGTTATGCGAATTTACCAGAAGCACAAAGGATTATATGGTTACCGACGTATAACTTTAACGCTTAGAACGACATTGGAAAAAGCTATTAACTATAAAACAGTTGCTAAGATAATGAGCACCCTACATCTTAAAAGTGTAATACGCGTTAAGAAATATAAGTCTTATAAGGGCGAGGTGGGAAAAGCTGCTGAAAATATTCTGAAAAGAAATTTTAAAGCTGAAAATCCCCATGAAAAATGGGTGACAGATGTAACAGAATTTAAAGTGGCTGGAAACAAATTATACCTATCGCCTATTATGGATTTATTTAATGGGGAGATTATAAGTTATAATATATCAACCTCGCCGAACTATGCGCAGATTCTAGACATGCTAGATAGGGCATTTAAAAGAAGGAAAAAGGACAACAAAAAACAGGTGGAAACTATCTTTCACTCCGACCAAGGATGGCAATATAGGTTACAAAAGTACCAAGACAAATTAAAAGATAAAAACATTATCCAAAGCATGTCTAGAAAAGGAAATTGTCTAGACAATGCTATTATTGAAAATTTCTTTGGTGTATTAAAATCAGAATTGTTTTATCTAAAAAAATATACTTCTATTTTTGAGTTAGCTAAAGATATTAGAGAATATATAAAGTATTATAATAACGAAAGAATACGAATTAATTTAAATGGAATGAGCCCGGTGGAATA
>NZ_JADEYP010000064.1 GCF_020295405.1 Sphingobacterium bovistauri | reverse complement strand
ACAACAGTTTTCTGCTCCTTTTTTCGTATCTTAAAGTAGGTTTTAACGGACATCAGGATGCTTTCTACCCAACAAAAAATACATTTCAGTTCCTATTCAGGATTGTACGATATCATTGTTCCAAAAGACAATCTACTTCGAAAAATCAACGATCTTATCGATTTCAGTTTTATCTATGACGAGCTTTTGGAGAAGTATTGCCACACTAATGGTCGTACAGCGGAGAGCCCTATCAAGATGTTCAAGTATCTTCTGTTAAAAACGATCTATACCGTTTCGGATGTGGATGTCGTTGAGCGATCCAGATATGATATGTCCTTTAAATACTTTCTTGAAATGGCCCCTGAGGAGGAGGTGATCAATTCAAGTTCACTAACCAAGTTTCGCAAACTCCGATTAAAAGATATGGATCTACTGAACCTGTTGATCAATAAGACCGTATCGATTGCCCTTGAAAAAGGTATTATAAAATCTAAATCCATCATTGTAGATGCTACCCATACCCATTCTAGATCGAACCCATATACAGCATTGGAAGTGCTCAAGGAACGCTCCAAGCTATTAAGAAAGGCGATATATCAGATCGATGAGGAATACAAGGTGAATCTGCCACACAAGAACGAATCTAATGACCTAGATCAAGAGCTTACCTATTGCAAGGAATTACAAAGGGTCCTTGATCAGGATCAATCTATCAGTGAAATACCGGCTGTTAAAGAGAAGTTGAACTTGTTGAAGGAAACCATTGAAGACACAAAAGAATACTATTTGCTCTCTAAAGATGATGAAGCCAGGCTTGGACATAAATCTGTAGACAGCAGTTTCTTTGGCTATAAAACACATCTAGCGATGACCGAGGAACGCATTATAACAGCGGCAGTGGTTACTACAGGCGAAAAAGGTGACGGTCCGGAACTGCCTCGGTTATTGGAGATCAGCCAACAAAATGGAATGGAAGTGGATACTATAATAGGTGATGCTGCATATTCTGGAAAAGACAACCTTCAGTTGGCAAAAGAGCAGAATATTGATATCATCGCTAAATTGAATCCGGGAGTCAGCCAAGGACACAGGAAAGAAGGGGATCACTTTCACTACAACAAAGACGCAGGAATGTTTATCTGTCCGGCAGGCCATCTAGCAATCCGAAAGGCCCGTCAGGGCAAAAAGAACATTGGCAAAAATCAAGCAGACACATATTACTTTGATGTGGATAAATGTAAAGTTTGCCCTCTTAGAGAAGGATGTTACAAGGAAGGGTCCAGAACTAAGTCTTATTCAATCACCATAAAATCCGAACTTCATAAAGAGCAAATGGCTTTCCAGGAAACCGATTATTATCGAAAAAAGTCTAAGGAAAGATATAAAATTGAAGCTAAGAACAGTGAGCTCAAGAATGTCCATGGTTATGGAAGAGCAGATTCCTATGGTGTCCAAAATATGAAAATGCAGGGGGCAATGGCCATATTCACAGTAAACTTGAAAAGAATCCTGAAATTGATCTAAAAAGGAGGGGTATTGCCTCAAAAACAATCGAATTGGGATGCTAGAAAACCAAATAGCAAGTCCAAGTAGGTTAAATCTTTAACAAGGCCATTAAAAAGCAAACTTCCAGAAATCCTTTAAACAAAAA
>NZ_JADEYP010000063.1 GCF_020295405.1 Sphingobacterium bovistauri | reverse complement strand
TTTTATTTCGATTTTTAAGAAAACTTCTAATTGTTAAGCTGCATACTTGGATACAGAGGATATTTTGGATATTTTGTAATTATTGACAGTTTTGGATTCTGTTTTATTGCTAATAGAAGAGTTTATAGAGGTGTTTCTTGTTATTTTTACCCATTTTCGTAGATTATGGGCAATTGCCATTAATGCAAACTCAATATCGACTTTCTCCAATCCTCGCATTGTAAATCTATTGAACTTATTGTTACTTTTCAATTGCCCGAAAACGGCTTCCACTTCGACCGGCCGTTTACTCCGATGATAAAGACCTTTTTCAGAAAGCAATCTCTCTTTAGCCTGGGCTTTTAATTGAGCTAGCCTATGATTAATTTCAATCGTTCTATTTCCCTCTGCCTTATGACATTGTCCCCGCATGGGGCATCCCTCACAACGCTGAGCTTGGTAAATACTGACTTGAGCGACATATCCATTGGTACTAGTTCGCTCGGCCTGTTTCCATAAAGTCAATTTCTGTCCAGCAGGGCATACCAAGAAGTCCTCCTGCGCGTTGTAAAAGAGATTTTGTACCAGAAATGGATTGCTCTCTTGCTTTCTCTTTTGCTCCATATGAAAGTAATTATACTTCACATACGAAACTATTCCCTTACCCTCCATTAATTCATAATTCTGTTCACTGCCATAGCCTGCATCAGCTACAATTTCTTCACTCTGCACCTGATACTGCGCTTCAAAACTGTCTAAATGCGCCCCTAGGGTAACCGTGTCGGCTGTTGTCTGATGAATACTATATTGGGTGATGAATTGATTTTCTGTGCTGATCTGGGCATTATAAGCTGGTTTTAGTTGGCCATTCTTCATGTGATCATCTTTCATACGCATGAACACGGCGTCGGGATCGGTTTTACTGTAACTATTACGGTCACCTAGAATTTCCAACTGCTGTTCATATTTTTCTAATCGAGGGAGATAGTCTTCTTCCAGTTTTTTGAGGTGTTTATGCGTGGCCTTACTTTTTTCTTGAATATCGGCATTGAGCTGATCCATTTTCTTCTTCAGCTCAATGCTATCTATAGGTTTGGGAGTCTCTTGTCTGCTTAGCTCAGATTGATCCTGTTTAATCTGCTCATCAATATCGGCCAGCACGGATGTGATATTAGCTTCCAGTTTAGCTTTATTCTTTTCAACGGATTTCTTCCAAACAAACGTATAACGCCCCGATGCAGACTCAAGCTTGGTACCATCAATATACTGAACCTTCAGACTGACATATTCTAATTCATGAAGCATGCGAACGATATCACCAAAAAGTGTCTGGATAATGCCCTTGAGCCGTTTACCACGAAAGTAATTAATCGTACGATAGTCCGGAGTGCTATTACCCGAAAGCCACATAAAATATATATTCTCCCCAAGTGCTTTCTCGATTTTACGGCAGGAATAGATATTATTCAAATACGCGTAAAATAGAACCTTGATAAGCATGCGGGGATGATAGCTCGTCGTCCCACCTCCTTTATATAATTTAATGATATGATCCAAGTTCAGATCATCAACAACCTGATTAACCAAACGCGCAGGATGATTCGGTGAGATCTTCTCAAAAATATTCTCAGGAAATAAACTTGGACTATTGGATGGTAAGGCTTTAAATTGTACTTTCATATCGTTTTTTGGGTGCACCTCAATTTACAAAAAATTGAGGACAAAAAACATAAGCCCCGCCATTATTTTTTAATGACGGGGCTCTTTAATTAACAGACCTTTTTAGACAGCCTC
>NZ_JADEYP010000062.1 GCF_020295405.1 Sphingobacterium bovistauri | reverse complement strand
AAGTTTCTTTATATGGAAGGAGTTCATAAAGATTTTAAGGAGCTTTAGAAAATATTAATGTCATAAATTATGGATTATTATAACTATAAATATTTCATAATTTTTTTAAAAGCTAGACCACAAGCTAAAATTATTAATGTAAATATTACATTAAAAAACTAATTTGATTGATATTTGAAATTGTAGTTTTATTCCGAATAAATAATGTTTATTAGTTCCGAAAAATAAGGAGAGTTTTATAAGTAGACTTCCAATTTAAAGATTTGAAAGTCAAAAAATAAAGCTAAAACAAATATGTTTTAGCCTTATTTAATAATACAATATGAAATATTATTATGCTATGCGCACATTAGTTGCGTTTAGTCCGTTTCTACCTTGTTCAACATTAAATGTTACATTATCGTTCTGTCTAATGTTATCTCTTAGTCCTGACATGTGTACAAATAAATCGTCACCGCCATCATTTGGTGTAATAAAACCAAAACCTTTTGTTTCGTTAAAGAATTTTACTGTTCCTTGTTGCATTTTGTAATGTATTAAAATAAAAAAATTGTTTAAGGCATAAAGCCATCCTTTTAAGATCCTTAAATCTTAAATAATCATTCGTTAACTAAACGTGAGTAAGAATTAAATGATTTTGAAGGAGAACAAATCCAAATATTTACTTCATCAAATTAGATGATAACATTAGCAACTGGAAGCAAAGACTAAAAGTGAAAAGTAAACTGATCGTTCCTAGGTTTAGCGGGGCAGAGCCTGATTATATACAAATATATATTTTTTTTCTTAAAATAAAAATATTATTTTATTTAGACATGTTTTTTACAACTGTAACATGTGATTTAAACGCCGCTATAAATGTTGAATATTCATTATATTTTACGTTATATGCTAAACATTCAGATTTTAATATTTTATTGATTTCTGGGTAATGTACATGACTTATTTTAGGAAACAGATGATGTTCAACTTGAAAATTCAAACCACCTAAAAGCCAAGTAAGAACATTACTTTTTGTTGCAAAATTAGCTGTTGATTGCAATTGATGAATCATCCATTCTTCTTCTACTTTATAATTTTCTAAAGTTTTAAACTCCGTCTCATCAACCACATGGGCTAATTGAAACACAGTTGCAAGGCAAATTCCACAAATAATACTTGATACCAATAAACCAATAAGAGTTGGTACAAATCCAACCATTATAACTGGAATAATTATAAATATTTGAAAATGTATAAATTTACTAAGCCAAAATATAATTTTCTCATTTAGGGGTAAAGTGAATTTCTCAGATGTCTTACTTAATCTTTTTCTAAAATATTTTTCATAATCTTGGTAAAAAATCCACGCCAAATATGAAATGGAATACAAAAAAATAAAATAGATTGATTGATATTTATGATGTTTCTTCAATGGTTGATCATGATGAATTCTCATAAATTTAATTTCTATATCATGATCTTCCCCATCTATATTTGTAAATGTATGATGAGCTATATTATGTTTAAGTTTCCATAAATAAATATTTCCTCCAAGAAGATTTAGGGAATATGACAAAATTGTGTTAATTTTTTTATTTTCTGAAAAAGAATTATGACCTGCGTCATGCATAATGTTGAAACCTATAGCTGCGAAATTAACTCCTAAAATTAGACATAGAATAACACTTATAATCCAGTGCGGCTGCAAAAAAACTAAAATTGAATAGTTTAAAATAAGACTTAACAATAATACTATTGCTTTTAAAATAAGCTTTCTATTGCCAGTCCTTTTTATTAAATTTTGTTGGAAATATTGATTAATTTTTAACTTGAGAGATTTTGAGAATAATGCATTAGCATTATTAAATTTTACTTGGGGATTCATTTATAGGTATTCGTAATTTATTGAAATTTTATTTCCGCCTAAATTATGTATAAATATTTAATAAATATTATTTATTTTTTAAAAT
>NZ_JADEYP010000061.1 GCF_020295405.1 Sphingobacterium bovistauri | reverse complement strand
TAAGGTTTACTTCTGCACTTGGCTACTTTTTACAGTTTACTTTATATTTCGTAAAAACTTAAATAGAACAAATCGAGAAACATTATTTATGGGGGGTATAACCGCATTGTTAGTGCCAATTGTAAATGGTATAATTACAGGAAGCTGGTTTTTCAATAATTTTATTAACGGAAAAATAGATCTATTTGTTGTTGATTTTCTTTGGTTACTTTTGGGAATAATTAGTTTTATTGCTTTGTTGAAAATCAAAACTTATAAATTAAATTCCGAGGTGTATTAATAGCCAACAAAACTCCGTGTTGTATTGATATGCATTATTTTTAAACTAACTATTAGAAAATAATAAGAGTTATATATTCTTAATTTTAAGTAAATAAATGTTGATTTGCAATAAGTAATTGTTAACTTACAGATTGAAAAACTAACCTATGATGAAAAAAATAATATTTGTATCTGATTTACAAATAGGCAATTTTTTATTTCAATCTTTTATTGTTGATTTAGAAGGGGACTTAATATCATTTTCGATTTTTATAAAAGGAAATGAAGAGCCAGCTGTTCAATTTATATGTGATATAAATTTACAGGTCAATATTTCATTCAATCATAGAATATTAAAATATATCAATTTAAATAAAACTAAAGATATAAAGAAGAGAAAGGAATTTTACCGGATGTTTGTCCAATTTCTTGTTGATTCTGAAAAGAAGGCAGCCTATATGATTTTTAAAAATCAAAAATTAAACTATATAAAAAAAAGTAAAGATTTATTAGCGATTAGGGACAGCTATTTATATGAATAGAACATTTGACATATTTTATTACCTTTTAGAATGTAGGAATGGATTGATAATTATTAACGGGCTCCTAACAAAAAGAGGACAATTTCAAATTATAAAAATATTATTGATTAACCAACTCTATAATTTGTAGAAAACCGTTAATAGATCAGAGTTAAAGGAAGCGCTAATTACCTTTGTTATGTAGCAGTTACAAGCATCTCTAACCTAGTTGAAATCTACAGTTAGATGGGGATTTGTTTTCTTTTTTAATTTAATTAAGATAGAATAGTTTTAAATATCATTTAGAGTATTCATTTGAAATGTTTAGTTATTGGAATACAACTTTAATAAGTTAATTATTTTAACAAACTTAGATATGTATGTTATACATCCCATTTGAACAGGTAACGCTTAACTTATTCCATGATTTAATTTCTCGTGGGTATAAGGATTTTGTGCTGCAAAAGTTTGAATGGCCATCTGTTTCTTTTGGTAAAGGTTTCTTGTTGTCAGCTTATGAGAATATAGAACTTGCACATGTACATGCCTTTGAACTTGGTGTTAAGGAAGGTAAAGCCTTGCATCTTCCCGATGATTTTGAAAAAATAGAAAAGCTTCTTGAAGTGGATTCTGGTTACAGGATTTTCCTTAATAAAATTAAAAATATTGATTGGGAGAAACGTATGTTAAAACATTATAACCTTAACATCGTTAATTATTTACGTTCTAATACCAAATTTAAAAGAACTGACAAAATTGATATCCTTTTTACTTTAGAATATGGCCGCGTAAAAGCGATCATTGAATGTAATGGAACTAGAAAGGAAGTGAATGCTTTTGATTTAATAAAATAATTACCTAAAATTTGATTTATGTGTTGGGATATTTCATTACATACGGACATTGAGCTTGTAAAAAATTCTTACCCTAAAATAAGGGATGAGCGCAAGAAGAAAGAGTATAACTACGACTATTTCGAAAATGTGCAGGCAATAACTTTTCCCGAATATCCAATAATTATGAAGGATAAGGAAGGTGAGGGGATAGCGCTATTGGAAATGGAATGGGGCGTATTACCTACTTATATTCAAGATCCAAAACTACAGGATGACAGAAGACGTAGCATGGTAAATGCGCGTAGTGAGCGTATTCTAGATGATAAGATGGATATACCATTTAAACTGTCCCCCCTTCACCACTTCAAAGTGTCCCCTCAGAGTTGAGGTCTGAAAAGAACAAAAAGTTGTTGTGCAGATCGGTTCCTTAGACGGATATTTTTTGTCCGGTTTAA
>NZ_JADEYP010000060.1 GCF_020295405.1 Sphingobacterium bovistauri | reverse complement strand
AGCTGTACAAGGCGATGGAAAATACATTTATCATGACTTTATGTATAATAAATCAGGAGACTATGCCAGTAACTATGATATGGGGGAATTTCTTTACCGCTTACATTTTCTTGCTCAATTAAATGAAATTCCAATACGAATTGGAATTGCACCTGTAGCCTTACCCTTTTTCAAACAGTGAATAAATATAAAAATACGCTTTAAGAAACCAATGCTTCATTAGCGAATAACCATGGACTTACCCCATTTAGTGCTTTATGTGGATGATTGCTGTTGTAATCAATTTGCCACTCATAAGCTAATGCGTTAACTTGATTTATAGATTCAAATAAATACGCATCCAAAACGTCCTCTCTAAATGTACGATTGAAACGTTCAATATATGCATTTTGAGCTGGTTTGCCTGCTTGTATATATTGTATTTCAATTTCTTGTTCCTCACAAAAATCTTTGAAAATTTTAGAAATAAATTCTGGACCATTGTCTGTTCGTATACGTTTTGGTTTACCTCGATGAAGCAATACTTCTTTTATTTTTTGCACCAACCTAGTTGCAGGAATAGAATAATAAGCTTCGTTTAGTAAGGCTTCTCGATTAAAATCATCAATAATATTGATCACCCGAAACCTTCTTCCATTAGCTAAAGAATCGCTCATAAAGTCAATCGACCATGTATCATTAACCACTACTGGAACAGATAATCGCTCTTTAATTCTTGCTGGAAGGCGTCGTTTACGCTTAACTCTAAGCTTTAAATTAATATTACGATATACCCGAAGAACTCTTTTACGATTCCAGAGAAAACCTTCCATTCGAATTTTACCAAAATAAGTCTCAAATCCTCGTGTAGGATATCTCGAGGAGAGATCCATCAGTTTATCAATAACGACTTGATCATCTTTTTTATGAGCATAGTAATACATACTGCGACTCATACAAACAATTTTACAGGCTCTATGAATACTGATCCCTTCTGCTTCAATAACACCATCTGCCAGCTCTTTACGTTCACAGAGCTTTAGAGCTTTTTTTCGATTATATCTTTTAAAATACGGTGATCCAAGCTCAAATCTGCAAACATCCGCTTCAAACGACTATTTTCTTCTTGTAGTGCTTTTAATTCTTTCAAGTGTTGGGCATCCATACCACCGTACTTTTGCTTCCATTGATAAAATGTTGGTGCGGAAATACCATATTCTCTACAGATATCTTTTGTAGACTTACCGGATTCATATTCTTTTAGAATATTGACGATTTGATGCTCTGAAAATTTGCTCTTCTTCATAATGCTTAACAAACTAATTTAACATTTTTAATTGGTCTGAAAAACAGGGAAGTCTACCCACCATTCGGATATTTGATTGCAGGTATAACAGCTTTTCTGTTTTTATTTGCTTTAATCACAGGTCTACTTTTACATTGGGATAAAATAGCTTCAAACTTCTTTACCTTTCGTCCCTTTAATAAATGGAAAACAGTTTGGACAGATATGCATACTGCTTTAGGTGTTATTGGCTTTCCTTATCAATTTATGTTTGCAGTTACTGGAATTGTATTAATTATTAATACAGTTTTAATAACTCCTTTTGCAAATAATTTATACGATGGTAAAAAGGATCTCTTGTATGAAGATTTAGAAACAACGCATTCTTACCCTCTAGATTATAGCTATAATGATCTAAATATGGAATTTTCTTTCGACAAGTACCTGGTATTAGCAAAAGAGAAATGGCCAGATAGTGAATTCAAAAGGCTGACATTGAAGAATTATGGTGATGAAAATATGCATGCCATTATTGAGGTTGAACCGCATTACAATAAAAGATTCGCTGGCTCTGGTTTATTAGCGATTAAGGTTCTTGATGGTCAAGTGCTCGAAGAGAAATCAATGTACAACGATGTAACTTATATCAATAGAATACAAAGTTTATTATATCGTTTACATTTGGCTGATTTTGGTGGATATCCTGTTAAGGCTATTTACTTCGTTTTAGGACTTATGGGCTGCCTAGTAATTATTTCTGGTATTTTAATATGGTTGGTGGCCAGAGATAAAAATAATGTCATTCCCAGAAAAAGGAAATTCAATTTCTGGACAGCGAATGTGTTTTTAGCGGTATGTTTAAGCATGCTTCCTGTAACTGCAATTACTTTTATTGCTATAAAATTAAGTTCAACAGTTTCGCAGGATTTTATTTATAAGGTTTACTTCTGCACTTGGCTACTTTTTACAGTTTACTTTATATTTCGTAAAAACTTAAATAGAACAAATCGAGAAACATTATTTATGGGGGGTATAACCGCATTGTTAGTGCCAATTGTAAATGGTATAATTACAGGAAGCTGGTTTTTCAATAATTTTATTAACGGAAAAATAGATCTATTTGTTGTTGATTTTCTTTGGTTACTTTTGGGAATAATTAGTTTTATTGCTTTGTTGAAAATCAAAACTTATAAATTAAATTCCGAGGTGTATTA